>JAESSA010000069.1 GCA_016764355.1 Sneathiella sp.
CGAAATAGAAAAAGAATACCTACCTATTATTTTTCGAAGAGTGTGTATTGCATCCCTCATTTGAAGTATGATGTGGTTCTATACGATTTCGTCTTAATAAGTAGTAGGTGAGCGGTTCAAGCTGTTGTAATTAAAAATTAAATTTAATTAGGCGTCTTTGTTTTTTCTGAGAATCAGTAAAATTTGATGAATTTGCGCGATTTGGATTAACTATATAATCCATAAATTATCTGCGTCGCTACCACGCGTATGGGGGATGATAAATGATGAACATGCCCTTAAAATTAATACAATGTTAATATTTAGCACAAGCCTTTCAAGCATTTATTGTAGATATACTCAGGGTCAGGAATAAATTATGTTTAACTTGATACCAGAAAAATCAGTGCGGACCGGTAATGGACACGGTATTGCTGTCGGAATTTTAGCTGTTTTGATAACTGCTGCTGTAAGCACAAGCTTGCTCTTTCAATTAGGATCAAGTGATAACGGCTTCCAGAAAAAATACTCGGTGGCAAAATACAAGGCTTCCTCCGATATAGAATTAAATAAAAAAATTGCATCCCTAGGCACTGTTCAAATGAAGGGGCTGGCTACACTTACTAATCTGGATATGCCAGACTTGGATAGGGTTAAATCGACCATTGAAAAAGTGGATCTCTTTGACACAGTCTTTACTAAGCAAGAGTTATGCTTAACTCAAGCCGTCTATTTTGAAGCCCGAGGTGAGCCGCTAATTGGCCAAGTCGCCATTGCTGAAGTCGTCTTAAATCGTGTTTTCGATTCTAAGTACCCTAACGATGCGTGTGAGGTTGTCTTCCAAAATCAGCATAAGAAAAATCGATGCCAATTTTCTTTTGCATGTGATGGTAAGCCAGATCGCCCAAAAGATCTTGCCGCTTGGGAGCGCGCTCTAAAGATTGTTGCCTTGGTTATGGCTGGCGAGAGAAGCGGTGTCGCACGTAGCGCTACTCATTATCATGCCTCTTACGTGAGTCCTTACTGGAGAACACATTTACGGAAAGTTGGCGAAGTCGGCCGACATATTTTCTACAAAGTGAACACAATTTAGTCTTCTTATTTGGTGGTTTGGAAAATCAGACGGCGGGCTGACGAGCCCGTAATCTTGCATTGTACAAGGTGTGCAATATAAGGGTTGTCAAGACAAGAGCCCCACCGATTAACGTTTCCGGTTCTGCCGTCTCTCCAATGACTAACCAAACCCATATGGGCCCCAAAAAAGTTTCAAGAAGCATAATTAAGCTGACTTCTGTCGCTGAAATGTAACGCGGACCGATAGTAATCAAACCGAATGCAATGGGTAAAATAACGAGACCTAGAAACAGGAGAATGGAAAAATCACTGCTGGTTACGGAGAATGGGCTGGCCATTGGCAGAGCGAATAAGGCAAAAAATACCCCACTTACGCCCAGAGAGGGAACCATATCAACATGTCTGGAAAGCCTGACTGTCGTTATTTGACTAGCAATTGAGATCGCTGAGCCTAAAGCGTATAGATCTCCAAGATGATTGCCACCGGTCATGCTTCCATAAAATAAAAATCCAATTCCGCCACAGCTTATTAAAATGGCAATCCATGTGGAATTTGAAACATTTTCTTTTAGAAATATCTTAGAAATCAAGGCGGAGCATAAGGGGGCTGTGGCAATGATTACCAGAACATTTGCGACGCTTGTATTGTGAATTGCGTGAACAAAGAAAATGGTGCTACTGGCAAAAAAGAAGGCCGCCTGTATTCCTCGAAACCCCATTAGGCGAATTATATTGAGGGTATTTAGTCGGTGTCGGACGGCGTAAAAGCCTAATATCCCAATAGAAAAGAAAATTCCGCGCCAAAACAGGATGGTCCATGCATCCGCACCGATTAAGCGCACCAACAGCCCGTCGGGGGTGAGAACAAGGACGCCTAAAACCGTGAGGAGGGTGCCGTACATATGTGGGGATAATCTAGACATCATTTTACTCGCTCGCAACGTGGGCGTATTGCCCATATTTATCTCGCATGTATCGGAAAAGGCGGTGTCCCACAAGATGAATAATTCAAACACGGCTTTCAGGAATATTCTTTTTCCCGATATAACTAATGTTAGCTCATTCCAAATGAGGGTGGCGTTAGATGATGAATTCAGTAGTTGAAAGCAAAAATATTGATTGGGTGAAAATAGAAGGGGATCTTCAGAAGTCAGGATTTGCTTCTTTTGGCAAGCTTCTCTCATCTGATCAATCCGATGGATTGGCTGCATTATATTCTAAGAGTGAAAATTTCAGAAGCAAAGTCGTCATGTCTCGTCACAACTTTGGGAAAGGGGAGTATCAGTATTTTTCTTACCCCCTTCCTGTACAAATTGGGAAAATGAGGCGGGCGTTTTATGAGGGATTAGCGCCAATCGCCAATAAGTGGGCACAGGATATGAAAATGGGTGTTCAGTATCCTGAAAAATTGGAACAATATCTGGGTACATGCCATGAAAAGGGCCAGCTAAGGTCTACACCGCTTTTACTCAAATATGGGCCAGGGGACTTTAACTGTCTCCATCAGGATATTTATGGGGAAGAGATGTTTCCCATACAAATTGCGATTTGTCTTAGTAAACCGGACATAGATTTCACAGGCGGTGAGTTTGTTTTGACGCACCAACGGCCCAGAATGCAGTCTGTTGTCGACGTTGTTTCTATGAAAAAGGGGGAGGCAATTGCCTTTGCTGTAAGAGAGAGGCCCTGCATGGGCACTAGAGGAATTTACAAGGTGAAAGTGCGTCATGGCGTTAGCAAGGTAATATCGGGGAATCGATATGTCCTTGGTATAATTTTCCATGACGCATTGTGATGAAATTCTTGCTAGGAAACGAGAACTTCTCCCGCTATCTCGTCAAGAATAGGGCAGTCAGGGCGATTGTCGCCATGACAATCCGTTGCAAGACGGGTGAGCATCTCTTTCATAGACGTGAGTTCAATAATCTTCTTCTCAATTGTTGCTACTTTATTCAACGCAAGACTCTTTACTTCCGAGCTAGACCTATTCTTGTCGTTGTAAAGGGAGAGTAAAAGACGGCATTCCTCGACCGAGAAACCAAGATCTCTCGCCCGGTGTAAGAAGGTTAAGGAGTGAATGTCTTGCTCGGAATAGTTACGATATCCATTGGCAGCACGAGCAGGCTTAATCAGATCAATATCTTCATAGTACCGAATGGTCTTTGAAGGTAGTCCTGATTTTTTTGACGCAAATCCAATATTCATGGGTTAGCTCCTTAATCAAGCTTGACGGAACGAAGTCTTAAAGCATTTGAAATAACAGACACAGAAGACAAGCTCATAGCTGCCGCCGCGATCATCGGTGATAACAATGTTCCAGTGAAAGGATACAAAATACCCGCGGCAATAGGAACACAAAGCGCATTATATCCGAATGCAAATACTAGATTTTGTTTAATATTGCGGAGGGTTGAGCGAGATAAACTGTACGCACGCAAGATAGCAGAAATGTCCCCTTTCAAAAGGGTGATACCAGCACTTTCAAGGGATACATCTGCACCCGTTCCCATGGCAATCCCCACATCAGCCTGCGCCAGAGCCGGGGCATCATTCACGCCATCACCAGCCATGGCAACAATTTTGCCTTCTGACTGTAGTCGTTTGATCAGGGCTTGTTTATTTTCTGGCAATGTTCCTGCGTAATATTCATCAATGTTCAGGCTTTGAGCAATCGCACGGGCTGGGCCTTCAGCGTCGCCAGTTGCCATAATGATTTTAACGCCTTTCGAATGAAGCTCGTTAATAACCTCCTTTGCATTTTCCTTAACAGCATCACTTACTGAAATGATACCGGCAAGGTTATTGCCAACGCTCAAATACAGGACAGTCTCACCAGCATCACTTAGTTTTGCAGCTTGTTTTTCTGAAAGCGCAATATCAACAGTATTGGTGGCCATAAATTGTGCGTTGCCAATCATCACCGGCTGATCTTTCCACGATGCCGTGACACCTTGCCCTGGTTGAGATTGGAAATTTGTAACTGTTTCAGCTGTTAGATTGGCTTTTTTTGCACCGTTTATAATCGCTTGCCCCAAAGGGTGCTCTGAGCCTGCTTCCAGTCCCGCGGCGAGAGACAGGAGATCGTTTTCTGCTAAATCACCAAAAGAAACAACATTGTTTAATGTTGGTTTTCCAAGAGTAAGAGTACCTGTTTTATCGACAACTAAAACATCGATTTCTGATAGCTTCTCAAGTGCCTCGGCATTTTGAATAAGGACACCAGCATGAGCGCCCCGCCCGGTTGCAGTCATAATTGACATCGGGGTGGCTAAGCCCAGCGCGCATGGGCACGCGATAATCAAAACGGAAATTGCAGATATGAGTGCAAATACCAATTTTGGATCTGGGCCAATGAACGACCAAACGCCAAAAGACAAAAGGGCTACAAAAACCACTATAGGGACAAAATACCCGGCAACCTTATCGGCCAAGCCCTGAATAGGAGCACGGGATCGTTGGGCAGATGCGACCATCTCTACGATACCTGAGAGGATAGTCTCACTGCCCACTTTATGGGCTTCCATAATAAAAGACCCGCTTATATTTGTCGTACCGCCAACCACGTCATCACCACTGGATTTAGAGACAGGCATAGCCTCACCGGAGAGCATGCTCTCGTCCACGGATGAGTTCCCCTCCAATACCGTGCCGTCAACGGGTATATTTTCGCCGGGACGAATTCTCAAACGATCACCGGGGAGGATGTTCTCTGCCGGTACATCCCGTTCGATCCCCGCGGCATTAATGCGCCTTGCCGTCTTTGGTGCCAAATCCATAAGGGATTTTATGGCATCCCCTGTGCGTTCTCTGGCTTTCAGTTCCATCAATTGACCCAAGAAGATCAAAACAACAATTACGGCTGCTGATTCAAAATAAATGGGAAGGGAGCCTTCAATCGCAGTAAAGGAGGCTGGAAAAACTTGAGGGAAGACTGTGGCAACAAAACTGTAGATATAAGCCGCTCCAACTCCGATTGCGATCAATGTCCACATATTGGGGCTTTTATTGACAATGGATCCCCATCCCCTTTTGAAGAAGGGTGCGCCTGCCCATAAAACGATGGGGGAGGCGAGAAGAAGTTCCGCCCACATTGCAACAGGCTCTCCAATAAGCTCGCGGATGGGAAGACCCAGCATTGGCCCCATTGCAAGGACAAGGAGGGGGAGTGTAAGCAGTGTGGAGATCCAGAATCGTCTGGTAAAATCGATCAATTCCGGGTTGGGACCATCTATGGGAACGCCCATAGGTTCCAACGCCATGCCACATAAAGGGCAATCGATCAAAGTATCTTCAATGATCTCCGGATGCATGGGGCAAGTGAACTTCGTGTCTTTGGGGGCAGATTTTGACCGTCTTTTATGAGCGCCGGTTAAGTAAAATTCCGGATCTGCAGAAAACCTGTCATGGCATTTTTGACTGCAAAAGTGATACTGCGTCTCTTCTTCTTCAAAAGAAGGTTTTCCCTTTCCCAAGGTGACCGTCATGCCGCAAACAGGATCAAGCACAGTCTCCGCTGATTGATTGTCCTCTGTCAGGGTCGTGTTTCCACCGTTTTCCAGCATTTCGTCATCCTTAGGTTACTTCTGATCTTGTGTTATTTAATCCTTCCAGTTACTGGAAGGTCAAGGAAGAAGATTGGCGGCGCGACAAATTGAGACAATAAGGATGGTACGGGTTAAGCGCTGAGGCCTTTGATATAGATCTTCAGAAACTGGTCAGCAACGTCCTTATAAGATTGTGTGTTGCCGGTTTTGTTCCAATGAGGAACCCAATTAAAGGACCCGAATAGAGCGGCAGTCGCATATCTTGGGTTGCAGGGGCTGACGGATCCATCTTTGATCCCTTCATTTATCAAGTCGCGCACCCTGTGATCTAACAAAGCACGCTCCTGCCTTAGTATTTTTTGACAGTCTGCTGAAAGCACGTTGTCTTGGCAAAGGACAAGGCAGGCCCCAAATTCATTAGATAGCAAATCCATGTAAGCCCGCATAAGAGATTCGATGCGGTGTAGAGCAGGAGAGGTTGCCTCCTTACTTTTTATAATTTCATCGGCCATAAATTCCATGGCAAGGCGAGAGCATTGAAAAAGAATGTCGTCCTTATTTTTTACATAATAATAAAGGGTTCGTTTGGATACGTTTAATTCATCGGCGATATCAGTAAGAGAAGTCCGGTCAAAGCCCAGCTCATTAAACAGTCGAGCACCCGTTCTAAGAACGGCCATGCGTTTTCGTTGACGCTGCTCTTCTTTTCCTAATTTATCTTCATTCCAACCGTTATCGGCCATTCATTAATTCTTTCAACTCTAATTTCACACCTTCGGAGAATTAATGCCCAGAAATCATAAGATATTGACTAGTAACCCACCAGTGGGATACATAAAATACAGCGAGATAAAAGTAAAAACAATAACAATCAATGCCCAAAATGCAGGAAAGTGAAATCCCATGAACAAGAATGTAATCGTTGCCGGTGTCGGCATGACTAATTTTGTGAAACCCGGTCAAAACGAGCCTTATCCAATTATGGGAGCCAAAGCAATTAACATGGCCCTGAAAGATGCGGGCCTAGATTACAGTGCAATTCAGCAAGCCTATGCTGGTTATGTTTATGGGGACAGCACATGCGGGCAGCGTGTTTTGTATGAAGTGGGAATGACGGGAATTCCCGTTGTGAATGTGAATAACAACTGCTCCACCGGCTCCTCTGCTTTGTTTCTTGCACGTCAGGCCGTAGAATCAGGTGTAGTTGACTGTGCGCTGGCCGTTGGGTTTGAGCAAATGGCTCCGGGGGCGCTTGCTGAAGTCTGGACGGATCGCCCGGGGGCACTGGAAAAATTCATTGAAGTTACAGATGCCATTACCGGGGATGTGACATCGCCAATGGCCCTTAAAATGTTTGGTGGCGCTGGTATTGAGCACCAAAAGAAATATGGTACGAAGGACGAGACTTTTGCCAAAATTCGCTCAAAAGCCAGCATCCATGCTGTCCATAATGAAAAAGCTATTTTCCGGAAAGAAGTGTCCGTTGAAGAAGTAATGGAATCTCCAAAATTATCCGGCATTTTAACGCGATTGCAATGTTGTCCGCCAACATGCGGCGCCGGTGCCGCGATTATTTGCACTGAAGAATTTGCAAAACGTCATGGCATTAATGCCGGAGTTAAAATTACAGGGCAAGCGATGACGACTGATTTTGCTTCCACCTTTGATGCTGGAGATATGATGAAGGTGGTAGGATATGACATGACAGCAGCCGCGGTCGCTCAAGTGTACGAGCAGGCCGGGATTGGTCCCGATGATGTGGATGTAGTGGAGCTGCACGATTGCTTTACAGCAAATGAGCTTATTACATACGAAGGCTTGGGCCTTGCCCCTGTAGGGGGGGCTGAGAAATTTATTTGGGATGGCGATAATACTTATGGCGGCAAGATTGTTACCAATCCGTCCGGCGGATTGCTATCGAAAGGTCATCCTCTTGGGGCGACGGGGCTTGCCCAGTGTTTTGAGCTGGTTACGCAGCTGCGCGGTACGGTTGGTGCGCGTCAGGTCGAAGGGGCCCGAATTGGTCTTCAGCATAATCTGGGTCTGGGCGGGGCATGTGTCGTGACCCTATATCAAGCGGCGTAAAGTTTAGTTTTAAGTGTGTGAAAAAAGGGATGAGGTTTATTTAATGGGACCGTTACAAGGTTTGAAGATAATAGAAATGGCGGGTATTGGACCCGGACCTTTCTGCGCCATGCTCCTTGCGGATATGGGGGCAGATGTCATTCGGCTTGAGAGGGCGTCGTGCGGTAACCTATTAGGGTTGGAGTATGACATCCTCAATCGGGGACGGCGTTCCGTTGCTGTTGATTTGAAAACAGCTGACGGGGTTGAAACCGTCCTCAAACTTGTTGAAAAAGCCGACGGTCTCATAGAGGGCTTTCGTCCCGGTGTGATGGAACGATTAGGCTTAGGTCCTGATGTTTGTTTGGAGAAAAACCCTAAGCTGGTTTTCGGCCGCATGACTGGATGGGGGCAGGAGGGGCCGCTCTCTCATGCTGCTGGTCATGATATTAACTACATAGCACTTACAGGGGCACTTCATGCTATTGGCACTAAAGATAGTGGCCCTGTTGCACCATTAAATCTGGTCGGAGATTTTGGCGGCGGCGCAATGTATCTGGCGTTCGGGCTTGTTTGTGGATTGCTCGAGGCAAAATCGTCAGGTAAGGGGCAGGTGGTTGATGCCGCTATGACGGATGGGGCGTCTCATCTCATGTCCATGATGTATAGTCTGCACCATTCCAAGCTATGGTCAAATGACCGCGCGAGTAACATGCTGGATGGCGGCGCACATTTCTACGGCACCTATGAATGTGCGGACGGAAAGTGGGTCTCCATTGGTTCTATTGAGCCGCAATTCTACGCGTTGTTGCTGGAAAAAGCGGAATTAGACGGGGATGAATTTAAACGCCAGATGGATGCGCAAATGTGGCCTGAGCTGAAATCCAAGCTGCAGGACAAGTTTAAAACCAAATCTCAAGCCCAATGGTGTGAGGTGATGGAAGGAACAGACATTTGTTTTGCGCCTATTCTGGATCTGGCAGAAGCCCCAAATCATCCTCACAATAAAGTGCGAAAGACTTTTGTTGAGTTGGATGGCGTGGTGCAACCTGCGCCAGCACCGCGATTCAGTCGAACAAAACCAGAAATTCAAGGTGCGCCCCCTAAACCCGGTCAGCATACGGATGAGGTTTTAAAAGACTGGGGCATCTAATTCGACGGCGATTTTAGAGAATTTACAAGGCGGTCTTAAAGGGCCGCCTTTTTTCGTCTGGGGCTATCCAGCCTAGTTTGCCTTTCCTTACGCTTCTCTTTCCGATTAAGGTGTCTCCATAAATTAAAAAAAAGAAAGTGTGATATGGGAAAATTAGAGGGAAAAGTCGCTGTTATAACCGGCGGAACAAGCGGCATTGGCTTAAAAGCTGTAGAGATTTTCCAGAATGAAGGCGCGCGTGTTGTTTTCTCCGGGCGGCGCGAATCCGTCGGAAATGAAATTCAGGCACGCCTTGGGGGGAATGTATTTTTCCAAAAATCAGATGCTTCGATTGAAAAAGACGTTCAGGACCTGATTGGCGGGACAGTTGATCGCTTCGGAAAAATTGATATTCTTTTTAACAACGCAGGATGTCCGGCCCCGGTGGGGAGTATTGAGACAATTGATTTTGAGAAGGCCATGCAGGCGATGGCGATTCTTTTTGGTGGTGTTATGTTGGGTATAAAACACGTTGCTCCCTATATGAAGAAGCAAAAATCCGGCAGTATCATCAATAATGCGAGCATTGCCGGACATCTGGCCGGATATTCAACTTCGATGGTTTACAGCAGTGCGAAAGCCGCTGTCCTGCAGCTCACACGAAGTGCGGCGATGGAGCTTGGAGAATCAAACGTTCGTGTGAACTCAGTGTCACCCGGTCCAATAGCCACGGGTATCTTTGGTAAAGCGCTGGGATTGAGCGGGCAGGCGGCAGACGACACAGCCTCAATTGCTGCAGACATACTCGGCTCTTCTCAACCTATCCCACGCTCGGGCTTGCCAGAAGATATCGCTAATGCGGCACTGTTCCTGGCATCAGACGATTCCTCCTTCATCAATGCAACGGATCTTGTGATTGATGGGGGCACTATTGGCGGTCGTCATTGGAGCGCCCATCAAGCCGCAGTCTCCCAATTAGGAGCGGCGTTTAAAGAACGGATGTAAAAAAGACCCACATTTTACGAATGTGTCCGAGCGGTTTGGCGTTCGGCGAGGATCGATTGAGACAAGTGAGGCTCTGAGTCATGTGCTGCCATCGGCTCACCACACTCAGAGCATGTTACTTGGGGTTGGGTGATATGGCCGCAACCCTTGTGTATAATCTCAACCGGGACTTCGCCGTCGCTCAACCAGCGGTCTCCCCATTGTTTTAGCGCGATGACAGCAGGCCAGAGATCACGGCCCATGGCAGTCAAATGATATTCATAGCGAGGCGGCCGTTCTGAATAGGGTTTCCGCTGGATGACCCCTTCCGTCTCCAGCTTTTTCAAGCGTTGTGAGAGGAGGTGTGAGGACATACCCGTTTGGCTCAGGAAATCGCCAAAACGATTATTCCCAAGGAACAATTCCCGGATGATCATGAACGTCCACTCATCTCCAACAAGTGCGACAGACCTAGCGACGGTGCAGGTTTGCGTAGAGAGATTTGCGCGGCTCATTATTACTCACTTTCGATTCTGAATTGACTTACTTCTAAATATGAAGTTACTTTTTTGAAGGCTAGGTTGCAAGTGTTTGAGGAATTCTTCAAGGGATGGATTCTGTAAAGCCTGTAAACCGGAAACAACAAAAAACATATAGCTCGGGTCGAACCTGATCCAAATTCTAATGAGGTAATAAGATGAAAGTTTATTTCGCCCCCAATTCACGTGCGGTCCGCACAGTTTGGTTGTTAGAGGAGATCGGTCAAAAGTATGAGTTGGAGCGTTTTACGCTCGGCCAAAAAGAGATGCGCGGTCCAGAATACACGAAACTAAACCCAAATGGTCGCGTGCCGACACTGATCGATGGTGATGTCACTATCTCTGAAAGCACGGCTATCGCACAGTATTTAGGTGCACTATATGCACCAGACCTTGTTCCGGGGCCTGATTCTCCGAATTTTGCAATGTATCTACAGTGGCTTCACTATGCCGAGGGCATGATTATGCCGCCCATTAATAATTATGTGGTTGAAACTATTCTGCTTCCACCGGAACGTCAAAATAAAGAAATCGCTGCTCGTGCGCTAAAATTGTTGAATCGGACCCTTGGCGCAGTGGAGGGACATATGGAGGGACGGGAGTATATTGCAGGCGGCTTTACCGTTGCAGATACGATTACGGGGCATGCGGTGATCATGTCTCGTCGCCTTGGTGCAGATTTTGGCAAATGTCCAAACTTGTCTGCTTATGCAGATCGACTTGAAGCGCGTCCTGCGTTTAAGGCTGCTGAAGCAGTCTGATAGAGAGCTCGGTCTGAATCGTTCAAACAAAAGATCACTTAGAGGTGGTGCGTACTTCTATCAGAATAAATGCGCCTACCTTTGAGGTAAAAATACATGAAGAGGAACGTATATGCCTAAGAAACCAATTTGCCTAATTATCGGTGCGGGCGACTATATTGGAGCGGCTATCGCCAAGCGTTTTGCTATGGGAGGGTTTCATGTTGTCATGGGGCGCCGTCGGGGTGAAATGTTTGCACCACTAATCAATGAGATCGAGACAAGTGGTGGCTCTGCTCAAGGGTTCACTTGGGATGCTCGTAAAGAAGAGACAGCCACCGAGATGTTTGCAAAGGTTGAGAACGAGATCGGCCCTGTTGAGATCTGCATCTTCAATGTTGGCGGTAATGTTAGTTTCCCGCTGTTGGAGACTACAGAACGTGTTTTCCGCAAAGTGTGGGAGATGTGTGCGTATGGAGCTTTCCTCACAGGGCGGGAAGCTGCAAAATATATGGTTGAGCGACAATCGGGCTCTATCTTTTTTACAGGTGCGACCGCTTCTATGAAAGGGAGTTCGGGTTTTGCTGCTTTTGCATCAGGTAAATTTGCTCTACGTGGGTTAGCGCAGTCTATGGCCCGCGAACTGGGGCCAAAAAATATTCATGTTGCGCATTTGGTTATTGATGCCGGGGTCAACACGGAATTTGTGCGCGATCGTCAACGGCAGGCCGGGATAGATCCGGATGAGTTGCCAGAAGACACTTTAATGAACCCCGACAGTATTGCAGAAGCTTACTGGTATCTCCACCATCAGACCCGTGACGGCTGGACACATGAACTTGATATCCGTCCATTTGCGGAGAAATGGTAGGAACGTTTGATCCTCACAAGTCTTGTAAACCGAGGTTCGTTGCAAATAGAGGAATGAATACTGTAGTTTTCGGTAGTTTTTTGCAGATAAAGTAACGTTCCTTGGAGGCTTTTGGGCTGCATAAAAAGAGCTCTAGA
>JAESSA010000070.1 GCA_016764355.1 Sneathiella sp.
TGCCATAGAATCTGTGATTGTGATCGGCAACGGCGCGCCTGAGTTTCTGGGTTCCCATCATAGGAGGATATTGATTTGGTCCCTCCATGATTTCTTTCGCAGCAACGGCTCTTATATCTTCAGGTCCATCGACATCGGGAAATCCCTGCCCCAAATTGATGGCTTTATGCTCAATTGCCAACTTTGACATCACTTCGAAGACTGTTGTCCCGAAACCCGATAAAACGTTATTTACATCCTTTACCATGGCGTCTCTCAATCTTCCCTTGCAGTCATTCTATTCAACAGGCATATCTTCACATTCAGACTTTCGCAAGCATTAAGGACTGTATTGATGGGTATCTCACGCAAAATGTCACAATTGGGTACAGAAACAGCCTTTGATGTACTGGCCCGTGCAAACGCCTTGTCTGCGCAAGGTGTTGATGTGATCAATTTAGGCATCGGGCAACCCGACTTCCCAACACCCGCCCCAATTGTCGCAGCAGGCATCCAAGCCCTGCAAGATGGCCATCATGGATATACACCAGCCACCGGCATTCTGGAGCTTCGAGAAGCTGTTGCTGCTGATATTCTTAAACGACGAAAAGTTGCAGTATCACCAGACAATATTTTAATCATGCCGGGCGGCAAGCTTACTATGTCTTTTGCCATTGAAATGTTTGGAGAGGCTGGCGCAGAAATCCTCTACCCAAATCCGGGCTTTCCAATTTATGAAAGCATGATCAAATATTCTGGTGCAACGCCGATCCCCATTCCCCTGTTAGAAGAGACCGGTTTCTCCTTTGATGCAGATCATGTTCTCTCTCTCATTACCGAAAAAACACGCTTAATCATCCTCAACACGCCCGCAAACCCCACAGGGGGCGTTGTGGACAAAGAGGAGCTGAGAAAGCTAGCCGCAGGACTTAAAAACCATCCAGATGTCTATATTCTATCTGATGAGATTTATAGTCGCATGACTTATGATGGCCTTGATCATGTCAGTATGTTGTCTTTCCCTGAAATAAGAGATCGATTAATCGTCCTTGATGGTTGGTCAAAAACATATGCCATGACTGGATGGCGCCTAGGGTGGGGCTTATGGCCAGATAAATTAGTACAACTCGCGACCCGGCTCTGCGTCAACTATCATTCATGCGTCAATGCATCAGCCCAATTTGCGGGAATAGAAGCATTGCAAGGGGATCAATCCTGCGTGGATGAGATGATGGACGCATTTAATGACCGCCGCCTTCTTATTCATGGGCGTTTAAATCAAATGCCAGGCATCACATGTACCCTTCCAAAAGGGGCCTTTTATGCCTTCCCAAACATTAAGGCGACAGGGCTTACCTCGTCTCAAATGCAAGATGAACTTCTAGGCAAGATGGGCGTTGCAACCATTTCAGGCACCAGCTTTGGAAAAGACGGTGAAGGGTATATCCGGTTTTCCTATGCCAATTCTATGGATAATATTAACAAGGCGATGGATCGTGTAGAGAAAATAACGCGCGATTTAAACGGACTATAAAGGTCACAAAAATGAGCGAAAAAATTGAAGACCGATTAAATTCACTGGAACTTCAGGCGATGGAGCAAGACTTGATCCTTCAAGACTTAAGTGACATGGTCAACAAACAGTGGAAAGAAATTGAGCGTTTAAAAGCAAAGCTTTCTGTTGCTAGTGAGCGAATAATTACGCTAGAAGATAATCTTCCAACTTCCGATGCCGCGCATAAACCACCTCATTATTGACCCATTCCCTTGCATTTATTGACGCAAGGCACTAAAAGCCCATCTTCCTCTATAATTGAGGATTTCTTCAGTTGGTAAAGGACATGAAATGGCGACAGATAAACAAACGGACGAAAATCCGACTAATGATGAAATTCTAGAAGATGATCCGATTGTGACATACATCCTTACCGCTGTAGAAGGTGGCGGGCTTGTATCCCCAAATCACATCGCTCAGAAAATTGCAAAAGACAGAGCAAAATCTGATGCGCCAAAAGACATTTGGCGGAAATATATGACGGCTGTACGCCAGCAAGCCATTAGCCTTGCCCGCAAAGGTCGCCTGGACATTATTCGCAAAGGCGAAGTTGCTGATCCAAACGATTTTAAAGGCCTGTATAAATTACGGTTGCCTAAAAAATAGCCGATTGATTAAAAATCTTATCAGCGCCAAAACACAGTAAATTCTTATATTGGTTATTTTTTAGTCATTTGCACATTATTTGGGCGTTATTTTTGATGCCTTTTTGAGCAAACGCACTTTTAATTACCAGAAAAGGGCTAAATACATAACGCCTATGTTTTTTCAGGTAAGCCATAAAACTGGCACGGCAAATGCTTGTGCCATGGTATAGATAAATAATCAGGCAATCGTGCCACTATTCGACGCACCAACCGAAGAAGTGACAAATGAAGAAAATTGAAGCAATCATCAAACCCTTCAAATTGGACGATGTGAAGGAAGCCCTTCAAGAAGTCGGTCTACAAGGCATCACTGTTACTGAAGCCAAAGGCTTTGGTCGCCAAAAAGGCCATACTGAATTATATCGCGGCGCGGAATATGTGGTAGATTTCTTGCCGAAAGTCAGGATCGAAGTGGTTCTGGAAGATGAAATGCTGGAACGGGCCCTGGAAGCAATTCAAACAGCGGCCCACACTGGTCGGATCGGAGATGGTAAAATCTTCGTATCTCACGTGGAAGAAGTAATTCGTATCCGGACTGGCGAAAAAGGCCCTGACGCGGTTTAAAACAACTAAAAATAAAAGCCCGTCTAATTTTTGGAATGGGCAGAGATTAAGTTAATTCAAGTCAAATAGAGAGACAGAAATATGGTTGCCAAAGTTCTTGAACTAATTGCAGAAAACGAAGTTGAATATGTAGACCTTCGTTTCACTGATCCAAAAGGAAAATGGCAGCATCTTGCCATGCATGTAAACGTTGTTGACGAAGACATGTTTGAAGATGGTGTGATGTTTGATGGTTCTTCAATCACAGGCTGGAAAGCAATCAACGAGTCTGACATGACTTTGATGCCAGATCCAACAACTGCTGTTATGGATCCCTTTGCAGCTCGACCAACTTTGATCGTATTCTGTGACATCCTTGATCCAACAAGTGGCGAAAGCTACGAACGTGATCCACGCTCTGTTGCGAAAAAAGCAGAAGCGTATCTTGCAAGCACAGGTATCGGCGACGCAACATATTTCGGCCCTGAAGCTGAATTCTTTATGTTTGACGACGTACAGTTTTCAAGCGACAGCCACCACACTTTCTACAAATTGTCAGACGTTGAAGCACCTAACCAGTCTGGTGCGGATATTGAAGGCGGCAACACAGGCCATCGTCCACGGATTAAAGGCGGGTACTTCCCTGTTCAGCCAATTGACAGCGGTGCAGACATCCGCTCTGAAATGGTTTCTGTTGCAGCCGAAATGGGCATGACTGTTGAAAAACATCACCATGAAGTTGCACCGTCTCAGCATGAACTTGGCTTCAAATACAACACACTTGTTGGTGCTGCTGATGAAATGCAGATACAAAAATACGTAACGCATAACGTTGCACACGCTTATGGCAAAACAGCTACCTTTATGCCAAAGCCAGTGTCTGGCGACAATGGTTCCGGTATGCATGTTCATCAGTCAATCTGGAAAGATGGCAAACCAATGTTTGCAGGTTCTGGTTATGCAGAACTTTCTGACACTGCCTTGTTCTATATCGGTGGTATCATCAAGCACGCCAAAGCATTGAACGCTTTCACAAACGCCTCAACAAACTCATACAAGCGTTTGATCCCAGGCTTTGAAGCACCAGTTCTTCTTGCATATTCAGCGCGTAACCGTTCTGCTTCTTGCCGTATCCCATTCTCTCCAAGCCCACATGGGAAACGCGTTGAAATTCGTTTCCCAGATTGTACAGCAAATCCATATTTGGCTTTCGCTGCGATGATGATGGCTGGCCTTGATGGTATTCAGAACAAAATCCACCCAGGCGATGCGATGGATAAAGACCTTTATGATCTTCCAGCAGAAGAGCTTAAAGAAATTCCAACAGTAGCAGGCTCTCTTCGTGAAGCTCTTGAATGCCTGGACGCCGATCGTGAATTCCTCAAAAAAGGTGGCGTTTTCTCTGACGACATGATTGATGCGTATATCACAATGAAATGGGAAGATGTGTTCAAATTCGAACAAGCTCCCCATCCTGCAGAATTCGATATGTATTTCAGCGTGTAATACGTATCAAAATATTCGGAAAAGGGCTGCCATCTGGCGGCCCTTTTTTATCCCTGGAACAGTTATTTATGTACCTATCTTCTGAAGATTAATTCAATGCCGTACACTCATTCAATAAACACAGAAAGCAATCTTATCGTCGTAAAATCCTATGGGCGCATTACGGACGCAGATACAGCTATTCTTCGCAAAAATGTAGAGAGTGACCCTAAATTCAATCGCGGAATGGATAAAATTGTAGATTTATCGGGGGCAGCTCAGTATGAGCTAACAATGGCTTTCATAGAAGATTTTGCCAAAAATCCTATATTAAATAGCACCTCAACCATCGTCGTTATTGCTCCGTCAGACGTTGCATTCGGAACTTCAAGAGCCTTTTCTGTATTTAGTGGGGACGCCTCAAAAAATATACATGTTTGCCGAAGCCATTCTGAAGCTGGAAAAATCTTAGATTTAAGTAATTCATTCGACTATTCTTAGCGGAATATTGCAAATATAAAAGCAAGCGAAAAAATACTATTTCACTCGTCAAGCTTATTACGAAGCGCTACCGCCAAGTCATACTTGTTATATGGCTTTCTCAATGTTTCTGCTCTGAGCATCGCACTAAAGCTATCTCCTGTATCTCGCACTTCTTCTTCAATTTTGGCAAATCCACTGGTCAGCAAAATTTTTATAAATGGCAGATCTTTTCTCGTACTCGAAGCCAGCTGGTACCCATTTAACTGCCCTGACATCACCACATCACTGAACAATAGGTCGATGTTTGGGTTTAACTTCATAACTTCAAGTGCTTCAATACCGTCGGAAGCGACAAGTGTTTTATAACCAAGCTCCTCCAGGTGAGATGCTGCGATATCGCGTAAATCATCTTCGTCATCAACAACCAGTATTGTCTCATTACCTCGTGGGGGTGTCTCCCGTTCCACAGATTTCATTTCACTCATTGGCACAGGCTCTTGTGAACGTGGAAGATACAAGTCGACCGTCGTGCCCTCTCCTATTTCAGAATTAATGATCAGCTGGCCACCAGATCGTTCAACAAACCCATAAACCATGCTCAGCCCAAGGCCTGTCCCCTTACCCTGTTCCTTCGTCGTAAAGAACGGTTCTAACGATCTACTCTTGATTTCTTCACTCATACCGCTTCCAGTGTCACTTACAGAGATCACCACAAATTCACCAGACAAACCGGTAGGTTTTTGATGGTTACTTTCTCCTTCAATAGTTCGATTTGAAGTCTCAAAAACCAAATATCCTCCATCAACCATTGCATCTCGAGCGTTAAGGGAAAGATTCAGTATTGCATCTTCAAAATCACCAGCATCAATGTCAACAGTCCACAAACCTTCGGCAAGACGGACTTCCACACCTATGCTCGCAGTTAAAGACTTGGCAATCAGTTCCTGGATATTCAGTATTAGTTCATTCGGATTTATTGAAGTAATTAGTTCTGTACTTTTACGAGAAAACCCAAGTAATTTATTGGTAATATCTGCTCCGCGAAGCACACCTTCTTCAGCTTTTTTGACCCGTAACAATGCTTTACTATCTTCTGGGATCATATCTTTAATCAGCTCAAGATTTCCCTGAACAATCCCCAGAATATTGTTGAAATCATGAGCGATACCACCTGTCAATTGGCCGACAGCTTCCATTTTTTGA
Source organism: Sneathiella sp. (assembly GCA_016764355.1). Lineage (GTDB taxonomy): Bacteria > Pseudomonadota > Alphaproteobacteria > Sneathiellales > Sneathiellaceae > Sneathiella. The sequence goes on from JAESSA010000070.1 coordinate 5,896, forward strand.
GCCCGGCGAATTTGACCTTCCAGTTCTTTCCGTTCACTAATATCTCGCCCAATCCCCCTGTAACCCATAAATTGATCGTTATCATCATATTGAGGCACACCGCTCAAACTGATAAATTTTTCATTCCCATCTTTTCGTCGCCACCGGAACTCATAGTCAAAAAACGGTCGATGATCTGCTAGTTTTTGCAAGTGCTCTTTCCACGCTGGTAACCCTGTATCCAGATTTCCTTGGTGGACTTCTTCGCGTTTTTTGCCAATGACATCTTCAGATTTTACCCCAAGAATCTCCTCCGATCGACCGGATACATAAGTGAAGCTCAAATCCGAGTCTGTCTCCCAAAACCAATCAGAAGAAGCCTTAGCAAACCCCTTATATCGATCTTCACTCTGTCGAATTCTCATCTGCAAGTGCTTTTGATCAATAATACCTTTACGAAAAACCTCAACAGCATTTGCAATATTGCCAACTTCATCCCTACGGTTACGAGCAGGAATCTCGATATCCGTATTCCCTTTTGCCAACTTCCCCATAATTTCTGATAGTTTTTGGATCGGCGTTGAAATTTTACGAACAACCAAAATTGAAATAATTGTAAGTACTGTGCCCACAAGAATGCTGCCAATAATGATCATTCGATTAATATCGGCCCCACGTGCCACCTGCACACCAATATCCTCATAGATTTCTAGGACACCGCGAAGTTCTCCCAACTTCCAATCGGTTTTAGGAGAGTCAGCACGAGAATTATGGCAATCGACGCATGCTTGGGAAACCATTGTATCGGCAATACCGACCCTTATGATTTCCTTGCCATTCTGAATTTCATTAAAAACAAAAACATCATTTGGACGGTCTTTTAAAAAATTCCAGGCCTCTTTTTGGAAATTATCAAGCTTGCGGCTCTTCCGATTGGGAAAAGGAAAAGGACTGGTGAGCTTCACAAGCACGCCTTTGGTCTCCAGCAACTCGCTCATATCGTGAATAATGGTCGCAGGAAGAGGAACACCCTTTTCCATTAGTTTGTGATTGAAAGACGGTTTGAGATGCCCATCGTCCAGTATTTTCTTTATGACGTCTGTTGTATAATATTGTCGAAAGGTTTTGAATTGTTCCGCCGTTTGCTTCGCAGAATGAACAGCAACTTGACGTGCGCTGTTAGCCAAATAATTGGGCAGAAAAAGAACCGTCATTAAAATAACGATACACACTGCAATCGGAACCGGGAGGACAAGTTTCCAAAACAATGAAGATCGGCGAACTGCAAACATCATTAATCCTTGTTTCAAGCCTACTTTACACGCTTAATCAGAAAAACTTGTACGAATTTCTAATATACAATTTTCTGGATCTTCAGTCACCAAATCCAAACGACCTAACTATTTGTTTATACTTAATTTTAACTACTATTATTTTATTTCAGCACTCTCAAATTGTTGGGAGAATGAAGGCAAAAATTTTAAAACCAATATAATACTTGTTCTAACTTACAAAATTTTACTATTACCAATATACGTTATACCTATTTTTGAACTCTCGTAATCACCATCACAACTCATCTTACTTTTCAGAGACTCCTTGAAATTGAAGCCCTATGTTGAATTTATATTGTAAGGAGAAAACGATGTCTGGTACCGATGAAGAGGCGTATCGCCGTGCGAAGAAAAAAGTTCGCAATCTTCGGCACTTTTACAAACATTTGCTTACATTTTCTGTTGTGATTGTCTTTCTGCACATCTTGAACTTGATGACATCTTCCTATTATTGGGCGATTTGGCCGACCCTAGGTTGGGGAGTCGGCATTTCATTACATGGCATACAATTATTTGATTTCTCGCCCTTCTTTGGTGCAGAATGGGAAGAGCGGAAAATCAAACAGATTATGGAGAGGAGAGCGGGCAAATCATAAATTTCGCCCTGCTATAAATTGCCTACTTTTTTTCGGCTGGAACTTCTCTTGGCTTCCCATCTTCGTCAATAGCGACAAAAATATAAGTCCCTTCTGTCACTTTTATTTCTGTCGGATCCAACTTTCGAACGACAATCGTTGTCAGCTTGATATGCATGGAAGTTCGGCCAGTTTTTAAAATTTCACCATAAATGCTAACAACGTCACCCGTTTTAATCGGCTGGTGAAATGTCATCGCTTCAACAGCAACCGTAACGACCCGCCCTTGTGCCCGGCGCGCAGCAAGCACCCCTCCAGCAATATCCATTTGCGAAAGCACCCATCCCCCAAATATATCGCCATTGTTGTTACAATCCTTCGGTTGTGGAGCAGTCCGAATAATTGGATCATTAAATTCACTTGTCATAATAACGGGCATCCTGAATAATATTTGTAAGAATAAGTAAATTATACACTTTCCTTGAACGTAGAGAATAGTATTCTATCGCTTCAAGACTTATGTTTTTTGACTAATAGAGCCCAATCAATGCCTGACCTATTTCAGCGACCAAAAGCCGAAACCTCTGATTATTCCGCAAAGGACATTGAAGTCCTTGAGGGGTTGGAGCCTGTTCGAAAACGCCCAGGCATGTATATTGGCGGTACAGATGAGAGAGCACGCCATCATCTAGCGGCAGAAGTACTCGACAACTCAATGGACGAAGCTGTCGCAGGTTTTGCCAGCCGCATTGATGTCGAGCTGCATAGTGACGGATCCCTTTCAATCCGCGATAATGGCCGCGGGATCCCTGTTGATCCTCATCCAAAATTCAAAGATAAATCCGCCCTAGAAGTCATTTTGACGACTTTGCATTCTGGCGGTAAATTTTCGAACAAGGTATATCATACAGCAGGCGGCCTTCATGGTGTGGGTATCTCTGTTGTGAATGCCTTGTCATCAAAAACTATTGTTGAAGTCGCCCGTGACAAAGTTCTATGGCGTCAGGAGTTTTGTCGAGGTCTGCCATTGGGACCACTTGAGAAAGTCGGCGCGGTGCCAAACCGTCGTGGCACAATGATACATTTTCATCCGGATGATGAGATTTTTGAAAAGGGAACGGCTCTTCGCCCAGCAAGACTATACAAATTAGTACGGTCAAAAGCTTATCTGTTTAGAGGCGTTGAAATACGATGGAAATCGGCACCTGAACTGATTAAGGACGAAACACCAGCAGAGGCAACTCTTCACTTTCCGGGCGGACTTTCCGATTTTTTATCAGCGACCATCGCCGACAGGCAGACGGTTACGACAGAGCCATTCCATGGCCGCGTAGAAATTGAAGGAAATCGAGGTCGGGTAGAATGGGCCATTGCATGGACTGCTGACAATCTATCCTTTTTGAATTCCTACTGTAATACGGTTCCAACCCCTGAAGGGGGATCCCACGAATCTGGTTTTAGGACGACGCTGGTTCGATCACTAAAAGCCTATGGGGAGCTGGTGAACAACAAGAAAGCGGCACAGATTACCGCTGAAGACTTGTTGGGCGGCGCGTCTGCGGTTCTGTCGGTCTTTATCCCGGAACCACAATTCCAAGGGCAAACCAAAGAGAAACTTTCGACCCCGGAAGCAGCTAGAGTAGTTGACTTGGCCATTAAGGATCATTTCGATAACTGGCTGGCTTCTGCCCCCGATCAGTCCAATAATTTATTATCATGGATTATTGCTAAATCTGAAGATCGCTTGCGCCGCCGGGCTGAAAAAGAAACAACTCGGAAGACTGCAACAAGCCGTATACGGTTACCGGGCAAACTTGCCGATTGCTCGCAAAACGGAAAAGAAGGTTCTGAGATTTTCATTGTGGAGGGTGACAGTGCGGGAGGGTCTGCAAAACAAGGACGCAACAGGAAAACCCAAGCGATATTGCCTTTACGGGGAAAAATCCTCAATGTCGCGTCTGCAGGTTCAGCAAAAATTAAAGCCAATCAGGAATTGTCCGATCTAATGCAAGCCCTTGGATGCGGCACACGGGATAATTATAACGAAAAAGAATTACGCTACGACAAAGTCATCATCATGACGGATGCGGACGTGGATGGTGCCCATATTGCGTCCCTACTTATGACTTTCTTTTATCAGGAAATGCCGCAGCTTATTTCGGATGGACATCTCTACTTGGCCCAGCCTCCCCTCTATCGCATCAGCCAAGGTGGAAAAACATTCTATGCCATGGATGACACCCATAAAGACAAACTGATGGAGACTGAATTTAAAGGCAGAGGTAAGATAGAGATCAGCCGATTTAAAGGCCTTGGTGAAATGCCGCCCGCCCAATTAAAAGAAACCACTATGAACCCGGAAAAACGCACCTTGCTTCGTATTCAAATTCCCATGGAGGAATATGGAGAAACTGTTGAACGGATTGATAGTCTTATGGGTAAAAAACCTGAATTGCGATTTGCTTTCATTCAGGAGAATGCTCGTTTTGCAGATAACCTGGACATCTAACCCCTCCAACAGGATGGATGATAGGCAAGTTACCAGCTTAACCATTCCCGCATAATTGTATTTGTCTCAAAGGGCCGTTCCATCGATGGCAAATGACCGCATTCAGGAATGATATGAAATTCAGCATCGGGAATGGCTTCCGCCATCTTCTGCTGATTAGGGGCCGGAATAAGCGCATCTTCGTTCCCAGATAGAACAAGCGTCGGACAATCAATTTGGCTCAGTTCCGCCCAGCGATCCTTTCTGTTCATAATAGCGATCTCCTGCTGGATAAAGCCATCCTTGCCGATATCCTCCGCCATTTGGTAGATGCGGCTTGTTAAAGCATTATCTTTAAAACGACTGGGGTGAATGAGCATAGGAAGTAAGCTTTCCGTCACTCCCTTAAAAACACGTCCGCGTTCAACGAGGTTTATAAAATCCTGACGTTTCTTTTTATCTTGTTCTGTATCGGCGTCGGCCCGCGTATCCATTAGAGCCAAATGGGTTACACGTTCCGGTGCCCGCAATATTATCTCAAGGGCCACATAGCCGCCCATAGACAATCCAGCAAGGGCAAACTGATCAGGGGCTGCTCTGAGAATTCGGTCTGCGATTGCTTCGATATTATTATCCAAATGGTGGGTTGGAATATGAATATCGGCAATATCCGACAAGGCTTGGGCCTGATCACGCCATAATTCAGCAGTACAAAGAAGCCCCGGCACTAGAATCAAAGGATGCTTTTCACTCATTTTTCGCGAAACTCCGTATATTTATACACGAACTTAACCCATTAATGCATTTGCCAGTAGAATTAAGAAAAATTCAACTGCCTCCTACATAATTTCAAAACCTATGACATTTATGGTGCACTTAAGCCGTTGAATTTGTGTAAACACAAAGCATATGTTGACAGAACGGCTGGTTTCACTAGATTGCGTGTGTTTTCTAGTATTTTGAAATATTCGTGGTAACAACCAACGCATGACATTTGCAGACCTTGGCTTAGGCCCAGAAGTTCTTAAAGCGGTAGAGGACTCAGGATATAATATCCCTACACCAATTCAGGAAAAAGCCATTCCTTATGTGTTGATGGGGCGGGACGTATTGGGAACAGCCCAGACAGGTACCGGTAAAACCGCTAGTTTTACATTGCCGATGATTGACATTCTGGCCTCAGGCCAAACAAAAGCCCGGATGCCGCGCTCCTTGATTCTGGAACCAACCAGAGAGCTTGCAGCCCAGGTTTCTGAAAATTTCGAAAAATACGGTAAATATAATAAACTTTCCATGGCGCTCCTTATTGGTGGTGTTTCTTTCTCCGATCAAGAAGCAAAGCTGGATAAAGGCGTGGACGTACTGATTGCGACGCCTGGTCGCCTTCTTGACCATTTTGAGCGGGGTAAGGTTCTCCTTAATGGCGTTAAGACGCTTGTTATTGATGAAGCTGACCGCA
>JAESSA010000071.1 GCA_016764355.1 Sneathiella sp.
TGTCTGCTTTGGGCGCTGATGGAGAGAGTTCATCCTCTTACGCCAGAACCAAAGCCGGGGGAGAGCGTGCGGCGATTGAAGCCTTTGAGGGCACGACAGTGATACGCCCTTCTGTCGTCTTTGGTGCCGATGATGATTTTACTAATAAATTTGCTGCTCTGACGGCTCTGGTCCCAGCCTTGCCTCTGCTTGGTGGTGGATCAATGCTTATGCAGCCGGTGTGGGTAGAAGATTTGGCGAATGCCATCGTCAAAATCATTGAAACACCCTCCCATCAAGGGAAAATCTATGAATTTGGCGGCCCTGATAAGATGCCACTTAGCCAGATTATTGCGTCTATCTTGAAAAATACAAAACGCAATTGCCTGATTTTACCAGCCCCTAAGGGTGTGATGAATATGGCGGCTTTCTTCTTGCAGCTTATTCCGGGAAAGCCTTTTTTGACCACTGATCAGGTGAAATTACTCGGCGTCGACAATGTGGTGGGCGGGGATCAGGCCGGATTTGAGAATCTTGGAATTGAGCCTGCAACCCTTGATGCAACTTTGCCAAGTTATATGACCCGTTATCAAAAAGGCGGCGGTTATAACCAATTGCATGCTTAAGTTCGAAAATTAGAATTGATCTAATTGCCGCTGTGATCGTATGGTTGCAGCGGCTTTTTTATCCAATTGCATCTAACGGGTGGCATGAATGTTAGAAAACACGACAATCCGACCCTATGATTATGGAGATAAAGAAGCTGTTGAAGAGCTTTTTATTGAAGTGAACAGACTGCTTGCTCCGGATTCCCTAAAAGAGGCGTTCGAAAATTACATTTCCCGTTCCCTTGAAGAAGAGATTTCTAGAATTCCTGACTATTACGATGAAAAAGGCGGAAGTTTTTCAGTAGCAGAACTGGATGGTCAAATCATCGGTATGTTTGGGTTGGAGGCACGGGAGCCCTCTTCAATGGAAATTCGGCGCATGTATGTGAGTTCTAATTACCGCCGTAAGGGGATTGCCAAGGCATTAATGAGCCATGCGGAAAGCATTTGCCGACGCGCTGGTATAATGCAAATTGAATTGTCGACGTCTGAAGTGCAAGGTGCTGCAGTGGCTTTCTATAAAAGTCTTGGCTTTCAAGTCGTGAAAGAAGAGAGAGCGATGTCGGTCAGTAATAAAACCATTGGTGGCGGCATTCTGCGGTTCTACTTTACTAAAAACCTTTAAGACCTTTCAGGGCATAATTTCAAAAATTGACACAGTAATTTGATCGATACTGGGATTAAGATTCGGGTAGGCGCTTGATTTTGCATTTAGTTTTGCACAAAAGGACCGAAGTGGTACTAAATTTATTTCGAATTCCCTCAAAAACCCAAAAAATCATACTAAATTGACCAAATCTTATATATTTTAGGTCAGCAATGCTGTCTTACATTGACTTTTCCACTGGTCACTCGCCATTTTTTGCGGTACAACACCTATTCCAGAGCGCGAGAGTTAACCCTATTACGTGCTAATGGCTGAAAAGTGTACCGCTGAAATGCGGAGACTTTGAGATCCGACCAGCCAACTGGGATTAAGAAAAATGGAAAAAATGAAGCTCGGAAATATCCGGGCCTGAGCCGGGGACGCCTTTATGTCTAAAAATATGCTGAAATTTGTGTCTCTCGACAAAAAGATGCCTGAAAAGCGCGAGGCAGCCCTTCGCCGCGAAGATTTTCAGGAAATCTATGACGAGTTTTCTTCGCAAAAAGCAAAAGAACAGGCGAGCCGATGCTCCCAGTGCGGTATTCCCTTCTGTCAGGTTCATTGCCCCGTACAGAATAATATCCCCGACTGGTTGAGCTTAACGGCAAACGGGCGGCTTGAAGAAGCTTATGAGATGAGCCAAGCGACCAATAACCTGCCTGAAATCTGCGGCCGTATTTGCCCTCAAGACCGTTTGTGCGAAGGGTCTTGCGTCATTGAGAAAAGTTTCGACTCGGTTACAATTGGCGCAGTCGAAAAATATATTACCGATACAGCGTGGGAAAAAGGCTGGGTTAAACCCAACGCGCCCCGGCAAGAACTTGATCAGTCTGTGGCTGTGATCGGCGCAGGCCCCGGTGGCCTTGCTGCTGCTGACGAGCTTCGTAAAAAAGGCTACCAAGTCCATGTTTATGACCGCTACGATCGGGTCGGCGGATTGCTGGTTTATGGTATTCCAAGCTTTAAATTGGAAAAAGACGTGGTGGAACGCCGGGCAAAATTGCTCGCTGATGGCGGCGTGACATTCCATATGAATTTCGAAGTGGGTAAAGATGCTAGCTTCGCAGAACTTCGGGAAAAGCATGACGCCGTTATCATTGCCATGGGTGTTTACAAGGCGCGGGATATCACCCTGCCCGGCAGTGGGCTTGGCGGCATTGTTCCCGCCCTTCAATATCTAACATCGTCAAACCGCGTTGGTTTAGGTGATACGGTTGCTGAATTTGACAGCGGTGAGCTGAACGCTGAAGGTAAAAATGTTGTGGTCATTGGCGGTGGTGATACGGCTATGGATTGTGTTCGTACGGCGATCCGCCAAGGGGCAAAATCTGTTAAATGTCTATACCGCCGGGATCGTAAGAATATGCCGGGCTCCCTGAGGGAGACAACCAATGCCGAAGAAGAAGGCGTTGAATTTGTTTGGCTGTCTGCTCCAAAAGCCTTTTTGGGAGATGAGAAAGTTAACGGCGTTAAAGCAATTGAAATGCATTTGGGGATCGCAGATTCAACGGGTCGTCAGGTTCCTGTGGAAATCAAAGGCTCTGAGCATAACATTCCCTGTGACTTGGCTATTAAGGCATTGGGCTTTGACCCTGAAGATGTTCCGGCCCTGTTTGACGAACCCGCTTTGGAGGTCTCTCGCTGGGGGACAATTCAAGCTGATCCCGTTACTGCAATGACCAATCTGGAGGGTGTTTATGCTGTGGGTGATATCGTGCGCGGTGCGTCCCTTGTTGTTTGGGCAATCCGAGATGGTCGGGATGCTGCCGCATCGGTAGATACATATCTTGCGACAGCTTCACAGAAATCACTGGCGTCTTAAGGCTTAAGGATAAACACATGAAAAAAGAAACTGAAATGACGTCTGGTGAAAAATTTGTAAAATCCTGGACCGATAATGCCAATTTCCTGAAAGAAAATGGTCTTTATGATCCTGCCGAAGAGCATGACAACTGCGGTGTTGGACTTGTCGCCAATATCAACGGGAATGCCACGCGGGCTGTTGTTGAAGCGGGCATTGATGCACTGAAAGCAGTTTGGCATCGTGGTGCAGTGGACGCCGACGGTAAAACCGGCGATGGCTGCGGCATTCATGTTCAGATTCCACAAGACTTCTTTAAAGAGCATATCATGCGCACAGGCCATGAACCTCTTGATGGGAAGCTTGCTGTGGGGATGGTTTTCTTGCCGCGCACAGATTTTGAGGCGCAAGAAACTTGCCGGACAATCGTTGAGTCTGAAATTCTGAAATTTGGCTATTACATTTATGGTTGGCGTCAGGTCCCTGTGGATGCAACGATTATTGGTGAAAAAGCCAACGCCACCCGTCCGGAAATTGAGCAGATCATGATCGCCAATAACCGCGGTGTGGATGATGACCAGTTTGAACGCGAGTTGTATATTATTCGCCGCCGGATCGAAAAGGCTGTGCTGGAAGCCCATATCAGCGGCTTTTATATCTGCACATTGTCTTGTCGTTCTATCATCTACAAAGGCATGTTCTTGGCGGAGCAACTTTCAAGCTTCTATCCAGATCTTCTAGATGCTCGCTTTGTGTCCAACTTTGCTATCTATCATCAGCGTTATTCGACAAACACCTTCCCAACATGGCATTTGGCCCAGCCTTTCCGTGTTCTCGCCCATAATGGTGAAATCAACACAATTCGCGGCAACATCAACTGGATGAAAAGTCATGAAATTCGCATGGCTCATAGCACCTTTGGCGAAAATTCTGACGATGTAAAACCCATTATTCAGGCGGGTAGTTCTGATAGTGCTGCTCTTGATGCCGTCTTTGAAGTGCTTGTTCGTGCGGGTCGTAGCGCGCCGATGTCAAAGACTCTTCTTATCCCGGAAAGCTGGTCAAACAATCCGACTATGCCAGAAAGCCACAAGGCGCTTTACGCTTATTGTAACTCTGTCATGGAGCCATGGGACGGCCCGGCGGCTCTATGCGCAACCGACGGTCGTTGGGTAATTGCGGGACTTGACCGGAATGGTCTGCGTCCTTTGCGCTTTACATTGACAACAGACGAGATGCTGATTGTCGGATCAGAGACCGGTATGGTTCCTGTGGATGAAATGAAGGTTATCCGAAAAGGTCGCGTTGGTCCGGGTGAGATGATCGGCGTGGATTTGAAAAAAGGGAAATTCTATTTCTCCCGTGAGCTCAAAGACAAAATGGCTGCAGCCCATCCGTTTGAAAAATGGGTTGAGAACGTCGTTGAATTGGAATCTACACTGAAAAATGTAGAAGAAAGCCGAAAATTTGATCGCAAAGAGCTACGCCAGCGCCAAATGTGCGCCGGTTGGAGCATGGAAGATCTTGAGCTGATTTTGCAGCCGATGGCAGAAGATGGCAAGGAAGCCATTGGTTCTATGGGGGACGACACGCCCCTTGCCGTCTTATCCAACCAATATCGCGGTTTGCATCATTATTTCCGCCAGCGGTTCAGTCAGGTGACAAATCCTCCAATTGACAGTTTGCGCGAACGGGGTGTCATGACCCTCAAAACCCGTCTTGGCAACTTGAATAATATTTTGGACGAAGATCCAAGTCAGGCAGAAATTCTGTCATTGGAATCACCAATTCTGACCAATGGCGAATTTGCTGCCATGCAGAAATATATGACCGGCGCCCATGTGATCGATTGTACGTTTGAGAGTAATAGAGGCCCTGACGCACTTTCTGCGGCCCTGCGCCGTATTCGCGATGAAGCGGAAAATGCGGTACGTGGTGGCTGTGCTCATGTGATCTTGAGTGATATGGGCGCAAATTCAGATCGGGCACCAATCCCGAGCATTCTGGCCGCAGGCGGTGTTCATACGCATCTTGTGAATGAAGGCTTGCGTACCTTTACTTCCATCAATATTCAAACAGCAGAATGCCTAGATGTTCACTATTTCGCTGTGCTGATTGGTGTGGGTGCAACAACAATTAACCCCTATCTTTTGCAAGAAAGTATTGCGGATCGCCATGATCGTGGGCTGTTCGGGTCTTTGGACTTGAAAACCTGCATGCAGCGGGCAAAACAGGCTGTGGATCAAGGCTTGCTTAAAGTGATGTCCAAAATGGGTATCTCTGTTTTGAGTTCTTATCGCGGCGGTTATAACTTTGAAGCAGTCGGATTGTCTCGTGCATTGGTTGCTGAGTTTTTCCCCGGTATGCCGTCTCGCATCTCCGGTATCGGCCTGCCCGGTATCCAGCATAAAGTGCAGGAACAACATAACAAAGCCTATCAAGAGGACATTATTGCCCTTCCTATCGGTGGCCTTTATCGCAACCGGGCAAATGGTGAGGTTCACTCATTCGATGGCGAGTTGATCCATCTTTTGCAAACGGCTGTTGAAAAAGATAGTTATTCGCTCTATCGAAAATACAGCGAGGGCATGCGTCAGATGGCCCCGGTCAATTTGCGGGACTTGCTCGATTTTAACTCTGATCGCCGTGCCATTTCTATTGATGAAGTCGAAAGCATCACTGAAATCCGTAAACGCTTTGTCACCGGCGCGATGAGCCTTGGCGCTTTGTCGAAAGAGGCGCATGAGACATTAGCTATTGCCATGAACCGTATTGGCGGAAAGTCCGATTGTGGTGAAGGCGGAGAAGATGTAAGTCGTTTCACGCCGCGCCCAAACGGCGATAATGCAAATTCCGCCATTAAGCAGATTGCTTCTGGTCGTTTTGGTGTGACAGCTGAATATCTCAATAACTGTGAAGAAATTGAGATTAAAGTGGCGCAAGGGGCAAAACCAGGTGAGGGCGGACAGCTTCCGGGCTTTAAAGTATCAGAAATGATTGCCAAGCTTCGGAACTCGACACCAGGCGTTACCCTGATTTCACCGCCGCCGCATCACGATATTTATTCTATCGAAGATCTAGCGCAGCTGATTTACGATCTAAAACAGATCAACCCAGAGGCCCGTGTTTGTGTGAAATTGGTGGCAGAGGCCGGTATCGGTACGGTTGCTGCCGGCGTTGCCAAGGCGAAAGCCGACGTGATCATGATCTCCGGTAATTCCGGGGGAACAGGCGCAAGTCCGCAAACATCTGTTAAATATGCTGGCGTACCTTGGGAAATGGGTTTGCCTGAAGTTAATCAGGTTCTAACCCTCAATAAACTGCGTCATTCCGTACAACTTCGTGTTGATGGTGGCATGAAAACCGGCCGTGATATTGTGATCAGCGCCCTGATGGGCGGTGAAGAATATGGCCTTGGAACAGGGGCGCTTGTGGCCCTTGGTTGTATTTTGGTACGTCAATGTCATTCGAATACTTGCCCTGTCGGTATCTGTACGCAGGATGAAGATCTGATCAAGAAATATGAGGGAACGGCTGATAAAGTGGTCAATCTCTTTAGTTTCCTTGCGGAAGAAGTCCGTGAGATTCTGGCCTCCCTTGGATATCGTTCATTGGAAGAAATTATCGGTCGAAGCAATATCTTAACGCAGGTTAGCCGTGGCTCCGCTCATTTGGATGACCTGGATTTGAACCCGCTTCTGGCAGAAGCTGATGCCGGGGACAACCCCCGTTATTGTACAAATACAGGGCCTGTTCCTGTGCCTGAAACACTGGATGCACGCATGATTATGGATGCGGAGAGTGTGTTTAACAAAGGCGGTGAGAAACGTCAGTTAGCCTACAGTATCCGCAATACCCATCGGGCAATTGGAACAAAACTGTCTTCTCGCATCGTTCGTACCTTTGGTATGACGGGACTGGAACCTGGCCATATCACTGTGCGCCTGCGTGGATCAGCCGGACAGTCTTTGGGGGCTTTCTCAGTGCAGGGTTTGAAGCTTGAAGTTCTCGGTGATGCCAATGATTACTGCGGTAAGGGCCTGTCCGGCGGCACAATTGTAGTGCGACCAATGACATCCAGCCCTATTCGTTGGAATGAAAATACCATTGTTGGTAATACGGTTCTCTATGGCGCGACCTCTGGCTATCTATTTGCAGCCGGACAGGCTGGGGAGCGGTTCGCCGTTCGTAACTCCGGTGCCATATCGGTTATCGAAGGTTGTGGTACAAATGGCTGTGAATATATGACAGGCGGTACGGTTGCAATTCTGGGTGATGTTGGGCGCAACTTTGCGGCGGGTATGACGGGCGGCATGGCTTATATTTATGATGAGAACAACACATTGCCGCAAAACATCAATGAAGAATCAGTCATTTACCAACGGATTTCATCCGCTCATTGGGAAGCTGATCTGAAGGCGATGGTTGAAGAGCATTTTGCGAAAACAAATTCTCCGTTCGCTGAGAAATTGCTCGCCCATTGGGAGATGGAAATTGGCCATTTTTGGCAGATTTGTCCAAAAGAGATGATTAACAAAATGGCGCATCCTTTGACTGATGAGAAAGATTTGGAAATCGCGTAAGTCGGTCTCTAGTTTCAATGAAAAAGCCGGCGGAAATTTTCGCCGGCTTTTTTTGTATCGCCAAATTTTCCCGGCAGGAATTGCCGTAGCGATCGTGCCGCGATACTGATCTAATTTGGCAAGTTGTGTGAGCAATCCCTGTAAGAGGCTGATTTAAAAAGGCATAAATAAAATGTTCGCCCTGAGGTAAAACTGGCCCGCGCTTTGCTTCTGTATAAATTGAATACTTATATGGAGATACCGGAATGCACAATTTGCCTCAAACAGTCACATCCCCCACACTTACAGATCTGGATCGGTTTAATGACCCGATTATTGATCGGGAAGAGGTTATGTGGGCGGCCCGGAAATTTATCCTAATTTTTGGGGATGAAGCACCGGAAGCTGCCTTGAGAGAAGTGAACAGATTAGATAGTGCAGGCAAGCTGGTCGTTGCGGAAATGTTCGAACGTGTGCGGCAGGAATGCGCTCGTTTACTCAAAATGAGTGAAAAATTGCGGTCAAGACAAATTCACTGATTTTTTTTGCAAAAACCAAGGAAACTATTCTTTAATAGGGGCACGTGCGGTATGGTGCCCCCATGCGCAAACTTTATCATTTTTGGATTTCACCCGCTTGTCGAAAAGTCCGCCTGACTTTAAACGAAAAGGGGTTAAAATATGACCTCGCCGTTGAAAAAAGCTGGGAGCGGCGAGACGGCCTGCTTTCTATGAACCCTGCTGGGGAAGTACCTGTTTTGGTGGATGAAAACGGTGCTATTCTGGCGGATTCTCAGGCCATAGTTGAGTATCTGGAAGAGACTTATGAAGATGTTCCTCTGCTTCCAAAAAATACTCAAGAGCGCGCTGAAGTTCGCCGCTTGATAAGTTGGTTCGATAACAAATTTCAAGTCGAAGTCACAGACAATCTGGTCGAAGAGAAAATTATGAAGCGGTTAACCCGCTCGGGCACGCCTAATACTGCTGCTATTCGGGCAGGGCATCATAATATTCATTACCATCTTGATTATATCTCTTATCTGACAGAACGACGCAGCTGGCTTGCCGGGGATGAATTTAGCCTTGCTGATATCTCAGCCGCATCACAAATTTCAGCGGTGGATTACTTGGGTGATGTCCCGTGGGAGCAGCATCCTTCGGCCAAAATTTGGTATTCCCGCATAAAGTCACGGCCGACATTTCGGTCGCTTCTGGCGGATAACTTACCGGGTATGCCTGCGCCGCAGCATTATGCTGATCTTGATTTCTAGTTTTGGGTTTAACCGATGATTAGCGGACCTGAAAAACAAACATTGCTCCAATTTTCCCTCGATCAGGGGTTTGATGCTGCGCGTATCACCTCTGCCGATTTTGGTGCGCTTCCCGGGCAATATCTTGATGAATATATAGATCAGGGACGCCACGGGGAAATGGATTGGCTGGTGGCAAAGCAGGACTGGCGGAGGCATCCGCAATCCCTGTGGTCCGAGGCCAAGTCCGCCATTGTTCTGGGGCTTAATTATGGTCCAGAGAATGATCCCCGTGCCCTGGCGGACCAAGCCGACCTCGGTATCATATCTGTTTATGCCCAAGGCAAAGATTATCACGATATTGTCAAAAAACGCCTCAAGCATATCGCTCGCTGGATCGTGAAAGAACATGGGGGGGATGTAAAAGTTTTTGTAGATACAGCGCCCATTATGGAAAAACCCCTCGCTGCTGCTGCTGGCATTGGATGGCAGGGCAAACATACGAACCTTGTAAGCCGCGAATTCGGGTCCTGGCTTTTTCTAGGCTGCGTCCTGACAACGTTAGAGATTGAACCGGATGACAGCAAGACCGGGGCTTGCGGAAGCTGCACAGCCTGCCTTGATGCCTGCCCGACAAACGCGTTTCCGGCCCCCTATAAGCTGGATGCAACAAAATGTATATCCTACCTGACCATTGAAACCCGGAGCCATATTCCCAGAGAATATCGCTCGGCAATCGGAAACAGAATTTATGGATGTGATGATTGTCTGGGGGCTTGCCCGTGGAATAAATATGCCAAACAGTCACAGGAATTAGCGTTTACTCCGCGAGAAGAGCTAACTGCGCCGCGACTGGCTGAACTGGTTCAGCTAGACGACCCTTCTTTTCGGACATTGTTTTCAAAATCTCCTATTAAACGACTTGGCAGAAATAGATTTATCCGGAACACGTTAGTCGCGCTTGGAAATGCGGGGGATTGTAGTAATCTCAGTGTTGTAACGCCTCTTCTTGATGACGACTCCCCTATTGTCAGAGTTGCTGCAATCTGGTGCGCAGCACAGCTGATGGATGTTGAAAGCTTCCGGAATTTACGGCACTCTCATTATGGGAACGAGGCAGATGGCGAGGTTACTGAAGAATGGGATTTTCAGCTGAAGGAGCAAAGGCTTGAGTAGATTAGATAGTTTCATTCGAAGAATGACAGCACAGCGAGATTGCCTGGATCACGCGGCAGAACAATTGTCAGGTCGGGACGGTGTTGTTCTTGAATTCGGCCTTGGGAATGGCCGAACTTATGACCATTTATGCAGCCTGTTTGATAAATCGGATATTTATGTTTTTGATCGCCATGTGAAAGCTCATGAAGACTGCATTCCTGACAATGAGCATATGATTATTGGTGATTTTCTGGATAGCCTGAAGGACGCTTCAGCGAAATTTGAAAGACTTGCCAAATTCGTCCATTGTGATGTTGGGTCCGGGGATAAGGCCGCCAGCATGGCGCTTGCTCAGAAAGTCGGCGACTTGCTGGAGGGGCTTATCCAAACGGGCGGGATTGTTGTAAGCGATCAGCCAATTGAACGGGCAAATTGGGAAGCATTGCCACTGCCCGCAGGGATTGCTGAAGGGCGCATTTATCTTTACCGGCAATTATAGCCGTATCAGGCAATAATTTCTTATTTATATGCACTTAGTGTTTTTAAAATCGGCTGAAAGCCAACACCTAATACTGGTATGTGTCTTGCATTAACCTTTTCATAACGGAATGAGAAGGATGGAAAATGGTCAATCCAGTCAATGGTAATAATTCAGTTTATGCATCGCAAATAGTCTCTCAAGCTTATGGACATGCGGGTAGATTAGAAGAAATTGAAAAGCCTGTTTCCTATGACAGTGCGGTTCAGGTTGATCTGTCCGATGCGGCAAAGGCTATAAGTGAAACCGTTGGCTACATAGATACGGACCCTTTTAACGTAAGAGGGTCAGAAATGCGGCTTAAAGATCTGATGGATGAGATCGGGATGGCTGAAGATGCTGAAGTGAGCATTCGGGTGAATTCAGATGGCTCTTTTGAAGTGGAAGGAGAGGACCCTCTAACGACCCTTCTTGAAGAGAAGCTAAATGATGGCAGCGAACCTGAACTCGCTAATTCACTCAAAGGCTTCAATGCAGGTTCCATTTTCCAAAGAGTTGCTGGGGCTTTAGCGATGGCCTCCGATGCCGCTAAAGAAAACCCAAACAATGCTGAAGAATTTTTTAATTGGGTTCAGGAATCCGTTAATCCCGATGCGAAATCCATGGATTATGAAGTGACTTTCTCGAACGGGAAGTTATCTGGATCGTTTTTAAATGATGAAGGTTATAAAATAGCGTCGACTTACAACTTAAAGCTCCCCCTGGCGTAAACGCACAGCAGAAAAGAAGTCGGCAACAATTTCCTCAGTAGGTGCTTTTTACCCACACTGAAGAAGTTCCTTCTCTAATAAATGACTTAAAACCTGACTTTGATATTGGCTTAATAATTGCATTGAATTTGATATTAAACAAGTTTAAGGGGTGAGAAATGATCAATTCAGTTGGCGGTAACAATCCAGTTTATTCAGCGCAGAGTGTCTCTCAAGCCTATGGCAATGCACCAAGTGTTGAGAATAACAAACAATCTGCCTCTTATGATGATGCCGTACAAGTGGAGCTGTCTGAAGGTGCCAAAACCGTCAAGGAGACTCTGGATGGGTTCCCCCCCTTAAGTTTAGACC
>JAESSA010000072.1 GCA_016764355.1 Sneathiella sp.
CTCGATCGTTGCGTTAAGAGCTAGCAAATTGGTTTGTTCAGCAATATCGCTAATCAGGCCCACAACTTCCGAAATTTGTTGCGCAGCGGCTTTAAGTTTCTCCATTGTAGCCCCTGTTGCGGTGGCTCTTTCGGACGCTGATGTTGTCACCTGATTGGATTGATTAACCTGCTTAGAAATCTCCTGAATGGAGGCGCTTAGTTCTTCCGTTGCAGCACTAACCGTCTGCACATTATTTGACATCGCGTCAGTCACACCAGCAGTCTCGCTGACCTTTCCACTGGTCTCAGTGGATAGGTTTTGCATATTGACTGCTAATCTAGATACTTTATGAGAATTTTCAGCAACCTTTTTAACAATACTCCCAACTGCTGCTTCAAATTCATCGGCAACAGCATGCCGCTCAAGACGGGCTCTTTCCTGCTCAGTCTCAGCAGCCAGAACCTTTTCTTCATTCATGCGCTCGGCTTCGGCTTTCAGCTCCAAAATATGTCCTTCGGATTCTTTGGCCGTTTTAGTTGCCTCCCTCGCCCGTTCAGTTTCCTGATCGGCCTGTGCTTTTGCAGCTTGTGCGTCTTCAACCAATTGTGTTGACTCCCTGAAAGCGACAGCCAACTTAAAGGTAAGCCAACCAAGAACCACGCACTCAAGTATCACCACAACTGCGTGAAGGATAACACGGATAAAATCTGCTCCTTCGGGGAAGATTGCGGCGGGAAAAGCAAAATTCAAAATTAGATGGTGTAAAGCGATGGTGGCTGCTGCAGTAACAACCGTTTTCCAACAACACAGGGCTGCGACGATTGCGAGAGCCGCGAAAAAATACATGTGAATGTCAATCTGCAAAGGATGTCCACTGAAGACATAAACCAGTATCCCGACTTGAACCATATAACACACGGCCACGGCATATCTAAAATTCAACGAGACCATCTCTTTTCTTAGAAAGACTGTCGGAATAGCGGCAAAGACTGCACTTCCAATCGTTGGAACCAACCATTCGGCGCCAATGGACAAGGCGGCAATTGCTTGAAGGGGAACATGCAACCATAGCAAGATGGTAATATTTTTCGAAACTGATTGCCTAAGTTGATCGAGCGCATTCATAGGAATAATCCTGTCTTTAATCATACTGATTTTTTGAGAAACAAACACCCACCATTGGCGTAAGCATCTAGGATCAGCCAGGCACCAACAGCTTTCAAAGCTTCGATTGGGGCAACTGACTGTGGACGTAAAACAACAATATTATCGAGGAATCCGGTTCGAACCAGTTGAACGGGCAAAGGTGCAAGGGCTTCAACGATTTGCGTAAGATTCATATCTGGGGGGAAAAGAACGGCAATATCACGTCCGCTTTTAACGGGCGCAAAATAAAGTACCGCCAAAAATAGGAAACTTCCAAGCATAAGGAACAACGCTAAAAATATAGCGTTCCGGTCTTCATTTTGGTGACCAGTAGCGTTCCTCACATCTAATCCCCAAGAGGCAATGACTTTTCCCGGAATGTAGGTCATCAATCTTAATTTTTTATTAAATTAAAATTTGGCGAATATAATAATGTAAAACCTTAAAAAAAAGGCGGGATAAACCCGCCTTTTTTGGAATATGAAGTCGCTTCAATTAGCCATCCAGTTTTGGCTTAAGCAACTGATTAACTACACCCGGATTGGCTTTACCGCCGGTAGCTTTCATAACCTGTCCGACGAAGAAACCAAGGAGTTTGTCTTTACCGCCCCGATATTGCTCAACCTTATCTAGATTTGCAGCAATAATAGTATCAATGGCCGCTTCAATAGCGCCCGTATCGGAGACCTGCTTCAAGCCTTTTTCATCGACAATGGCGGCCGCGTCTTTGCCCGTATCGAACATTTCCTCAAGTACTTCTTTGGCTGTACGATTGGAAATTGTGCCATCTTTTACCAGATCGATAAGAGCCCCTAATGAGTCCGCAGATACAGGTGTGTTGCTAAGAGTATTACTGGTTCTTTTCAAGTTTCCAAAAAAGTCCCCAATTATCCAATTTGCAGATAATTTAGCATCGCGACCCTTTGCTACGACTTCAAAAAAGTCAGCAACTTCTTTTTCTGCGACCAAAACGCCCGCGTCATAATCAGAGATTTTCAACTCCTTAATGAAACGAGCCTTTTTCTCATCGGGCAATTCGGGAAGATCCGCTTTAATTTTTTCAATATACGCATCATCAAATTGCAAAGGTAGTAAATCAGGATCAGGGAAGTACCGATAATCATGTGCTTCTTCTTTTGAGCGCATGGACCGAGTTTCACCTTTAACGCTGTCATAAAGACGCGTTTCCTGTTTAATCTTTCCGCCCGCTTCAAGAATATCGACCTGACGGTTTGCTTCATACACAATTGCCTGCTGGATAAACCGCATGGAATTGAGATTTTTCATCTCACAACGGGTACCAAGCTCATCTCCAAATTTGCGAACAGACACGTTCACGTCAGCTCTCATAGAACCTTCGTCCATGTTACCATCACAGGTACCAAGATAGCGAACAATGCTCCGCAGCTTTTTCACATAAGCCGCAGCTTCTTCTGGTGACCGCAAATCTGGCTCAGATACGATTTCCATCAAAGCAACACCAGAACGGTTCAAGTCAACTAAAGTCATGCTTGGATGCTGATCGTGGATACTTTTACCGGCGTCCTGTTCCAGGTGAAGGCGTGTAATACCAATTTCGCGGATCTCGCCATCTTTAAGCTCAATAGTCATTGTTCCTTCGCCAACAATTGGCTGCAAGAACTGACTGATCTGATACCCTTGCGGCAAGTCAGCATAGAAATAGTTTTTACGGTCAAAGACAGAATATTTGTTAATCTTTGCCTTTAATCCCAACCCTGTGCGAACTGCCTGTTCAACAGCCATTTCATTTATAACAGGCAACATGCCCGGCATGGCGGCATCAACAAATGAGACTTGTGTGTTCTGATCTGCACCATATTCTGTGGCAGAGCCTGAGAATAGTTTAGAGTTTGAGCTGACTTGCGCATGGACTTCCAGCCCAATAACCACTTCCCAATCGCCCGTAGCGCCTTGAATAATCATTCCCATAATTAGCCCCTCCACCAAGCAGTTGGTGTCGCTGTAAATTCAGCGGCTTTCTCTAGCACACCTGCGGCGCGCAGCACTGTTTCTTCATCAAATGGACGCCCTAGAATTTGTAATCCCAAAGGCAAGCCATCAGCAGACAAACCTGCCGGAACAGAAATGCCCGGAAGTCCTGCAAGACTGGCTGGCACAGTAAACACATCGTTGAGATACATTTCCAGTGGATCGTCGCCTTTTTCACCAAAAGCAAAGGCAGCACTTGGTGTGGTTGGCGTCAAAATAACATCAACAGACTTGTATGCTTCCTTAAAGTCATCAGCAATACGGGCCCGTACTTTCTGTGCTTTTAGGTAATAAGCATCGTAATAACCAGCGGACAGAGCATAAGTACCGATAAGCAAGCGACGTTTCACTTCCTCACCAAATCCTTCACCGCGAGTTTTGGAATACATATCATCAAGACTTTCGCCTTCAACGCGCAATCCAAAGCGAACCCCATCATAGCGCGCTAGATTGCTGGATGCTTCTGCAGGAGCGATAATGTAATAGGCAGGCAAAGCGTATTTAGTATGAGGTAAGCTAATATCAACGATTTCAGCACCGGCATTTTTCAGCCATTCAATCCCTTTTTCCCAAAGAGCTGAGATTTCAGAGGAAATACCATCAAGACGATATTCCTTGGGAATACCAACTTTCAAGCCGCGAATATCACCAGTAAGAGCCGCTTCAAAATTCGGTACAGCCATATCAACGCTGGTGCTGTCTTTTGGATCGAACCCGCACATGGCTTCGAGCATAATCGCCGCATCTTGAACAGAACGGGTCATGGGACCTGCCTGATCAAGGCTGGACGCAAAGGCAACGACACCCCAGCGCGAACAACGTCCGTATGTTGGCTTCATTCCCACAATACCGGTAAAGGCTGCTGGCTGGCGGATAGATCCCCCCGTATCAGTTCCTGTGGCACCCATGGCAATGTTCGAGGCAACCGCGCTAGCTGATCCGCCCGATGAACCACCGGGGACCAACGGTTGATCATCGGTTGTCCGGCGCCAAGGATTGACAACATTTCCGTAGAAACTGGTTTCGTTAGAAGAGCCCATGGCAAACTCATCAAGGTTTACTTTACCTAGCATGACCGCCCCCTCATTCCACAAATTTGTGGTAACGGTGCTTTCATATTGTGGTGTAAACCCATCAAGAATGTGAGAACCGGCAGTGGTCAGAACGCCTTTTGTGCAAAACAAATCTTTGATGGCAAGAGGAATTCCTTCCAGTTTGCCAACATCGCCTTTTGCCCTACGGTCATCAGATTTTGTTGCTCCGTCGACAGCTTTATCAAGCGTTTCGGTGATAAAGGCATTCATGCCTTTCGCACTACCCATGGCGGTCAAATGCGCTGCGATCAATTCCCGAGATGAGAATTTACCCTCTTTCAGACCATCCCGCGCTTCCGAGATTTTTAATTTTGTTAAGTCACTCATTATTCGATCACCTTCGGTACAGCAAAGAACCCTTCTTCTTCAGAAGGTGCATTGGCAACGATCTCGGGCTGATAGCCACCATCAGTAATTTCATCTTGTCGCCAGCGCATTTGCATATCTGCGACAGATGTCATTGGCGCGACATCATCTGTATTCACTTCACCGAGTTGTTCAACCCAACCCAATATGGCATTTAGTTCCGCTGCCATTGGCTCAAGATCTTTTTCTTCAACCCGAATGCGGGCCAAATTGGCTACTTTTGCTACTGTGTTTTTATCAAGCGACATGTGTCACCCTTTTGCTGTATAAGACGCTTATCTGGAAGGTCGGCCCAGACACAAACCGTAAACTTTAACTGATGGTCAAGCCGACATTGGCCGCAAGTTAGCGCAAGCCATGCTCCTCGGCAACCCCAGCCATTTGAAACATTTCATAGATCTCGACAAACGCCTGATGGGATTAGACCCTGGAACGAAGACGATCGGGATCGCACTCTCGGATACTTCTTTGAAAGTTGCGACCCCTCTACTTACACTGAGGCGCACAAAATTCAAGGATGACGCTGCGAAAATTGGAGAATTAATTGAAGAAAACCGGATCGGCGGGTTCATAATTGGCCTTCCCTTGAACATGAACGGAACCGAAGGCCCCCGTTGCCAGTCAATTCGCCAGCTTCAAAAAAACCTTGAAGGTTATTTTGATATTCCGGCCTGCTTTTGGGACGAAAGACTGTCTACCGTTGCCGTCACCCGAACCTTACTAGAGGCTGATGCATCTAGAAAAAGGCGCGCTGAGGTAGTTGATAAGATGGCAGCAGCATACATCCTGCAAGGTGCATTAGATTCAATGTGACGTTTGAATCTTGTAGCAACGTCGGCTTATTGGAAATGCCATAGTTACGTTTGTGCCCTTCCCCTTAGTGCTTTGAATGACAAGCTCACCGCCATGAAGATCCATCAAATTTGCGGCAATGGGCAATCCTAAGCCAGCCCCATCATATTTTTTTGAAAAAGCACCCGCTTCAGCCTGCCCAAAGGGGGATAAGGCTATATTTATCTCCGGATCACTCATGCCGATACCCGTATCAATGACATTAATTTTGGGCATCCCCCCCTCACCTACAACGATGTCGACCCTTTCGCCTTCAGAAAATTTAATGGCATTGTAGGCAAGATTAAGGAGGACTTGCTTAACCCGCCTGTGATCCCCCATTAAATATATCTCGTTTTTGATCGTCACACTCAAAGCGCAATTATTTTCTTCAGCTTTCCCTCCCACCAGCTTTACGACATTTTGCACAAGCTCTGAGAGGACAAATTCCTGTTCCTGTAGTTCAAGCAGATTAGATTCTATTTTTGCAAGATCCAGCAAATCGTTGACCAGTTGAAGCATATGCTCACCCCCATCCAGCGTATAGGATGCATATTCTTTAACTTTACTTGCAGTAAACTCGCCTTTGCTATTTGCCAACATAGAACTAAAACCAATGATTGCATTTAACGGAGTTCTAAATTCATGGCTCATATTCGCTAGGAAAGCCGACTTTGCGGCGCTGGCGGCTTCGGAGGTTTTCAAAGCAAGTTCTAGCTTTTCTTCAGTTTGTTTTCGCTCCGTTATGTCTTTTAACATACAGATATAATGGCAGATCAGATTGTCTTTGCTAAAAACGGGCGATACAGATGCTTGCTCCCAGTATTTTTTTCCCGTTTTGGAAAGAATGCTGAATTCACCGCGCCAAACACGCCCTTCAGTTACTACTTTTCGTAAATCTGAAAACACGTTCTTCTGAACAATTTCCCGCCTGAAAAATGCAAAGGATTTTCCTTCCATCTCGCTGAAGGTGAAACCGGAACGCTCCTCAAAATAGGGATTTACATATTCAACAACGCCATTTTCATCTGTGATAATAACGGCATCGGGGCATTGTTCGACAGCCCTGCTCAAAGTCCTAAACTGCTCATCCTTTTCGTATCTTATAGTCAAGTCACGGATAATGGATTGAACGGCAGTTCTTCCATGCCAGATAATCGGCTGGCCACATATTTCAACTCGGATGATGCATCCGTTTTTACGCACCAGAGAATATTCGTAAAAGGGAAGGCGGAGTCCCTCGGTGCGAATTCCATCCAATCGATATTCGATCGCTTCCTGTGCATCAGGCGTGAAAAACTTGAAGATTGTTTGCCCAATCAAATCTGTGTTGGAATGGCAACCCAGCAAATTTATGATGGCTCGATTTGCGTAAACAATCTCCCCGTCCACATGAATAACAACACCATCGGGAGATATATCTGCTAGAGAATGAAACAGATGAAAGTCTTCTGTTTCGTTTCCTATTTTTCTGGAAAATTCTTCGAAATTATTATTGTAAGTTCCGCCTAATATTTCTTGCGTTTCTTTTATTTCCAAAGCCGGATTACGCATACAACTACTCACTTACAAACTAATTAAATCAATACAAAAATAACGACAAAGCAAACTAGCCAGTCGAGAGTGTGTTTATGAAAATTTCAATGATAAGTTTCATTGATTAGCATCAAAACCGAGGTCACAATCTTTCCTTTTTACTTTTGCGCCCCAATTGCAACAACTTCAATTTGCCAAGTCAGGCTTGCACAAAGACGCGATCCCTCCTATACAGTTTCCTTTTGATGACACATTCAGAAAAAACACAATTTGCCCATCGGCACCTGCTGGATATCGACCGCCTTAGCGTCGCTGATATTAATCTTTTATTAGACACAGCATCCGGATATGTGAGCAAATCCCGCGCCAGAGACAAGAAGCTTTCACTCTTGCATGGACGGACCCAAATCAATTTGTTTTTCGAAAACTCCACTCGAACACGCACTTCGTTTGAGCTGGCGGGCATGCGCCTTGGTGCGGATGTCATCAATATGTCTGTGGGGTCAAGTTCGGTCAAAAAAGGGGAGACCCTGATTGATACGGCCATGACTCTGAATGCCATGCATCCTGATATCCTTGTGATCCGCCATGGAGATTCTGGTGTTCCCCATCTTTTAAGCCAAAAGATTGATTGCGCCGTTATCAATGCAGGGGACGGAAGCCACGAGCATCCAACCCAAGCATTGCTTGATGCCTTGACTATTAGAAACAGAAAAGGACGACTGGAGGGACTGATCGTCGCTATTTGTGGTGATATTCTTCACAGCCGGGTTGCCCGATCAAACATCGCCTTGCTTAATATTATGGGGGCCCGTGTTCGTGTGGTCGGTCCAACCACATTGGTCCCATCCAATGCAAAAGCACTGGGTGTTGAAGTTTACCATTCCATGAAAGAAGGCTTGAAAGATGCAGATATTGTCATGATGCTTCGCCTTCAAACAGAACGGATGCAAGGGGCCTTCGTGCCTTCAGTCCGCGAATATTTCAAATTATTCGGATTGGATAAGAAAAAATTGGAAGTGGCTAAACCGGACGCCCTAATCATGCATCCCGGCCCTATGAACAGGGGGGTGGAGATTGATTCTGAGATCGCCGATGATATTACTATCAGCGCTATTTCTGAACAGGTTGAAATGGGGGTCGCTGTTAGAATGGCATGCCTTGATTTATTCACCAGAGGGAGGACACAATGATGAACGCTCCTCATGCTCTCTTAAATGCCAGACTCCTGGACCCAGCGACGAACACCGACACTATGGGCGGCGTCCTTATCAAAGACGGTTTGATCCTCGACTGGGGCACTCACATTAAAGCGGATGCCCTCCCCGACGGAGCAACTTATGAAAATTGCCACGGCAAGTGCTTGAGCCCAGGTCTTGTTGATGCCCATGCTTATTTGTGTGAACCGGGCAAAGAACATCGCGAGACGATGGAGACAGCAGGGCATGCCGCAGCTGCCGGTGGTATCACTACGATAAATGCGTTCCCTGCCACAGAACCTGTCATTGACGATCCGTCAATTGTTGAGGTCATTGCTCGTCGTGCTCGGGAGACTTGCTCCGTTAATATTTGTATTACTGGGGCACTCTCAAAAGGCCTGGAAGGCAAGGAGATGGCAGAGCTAGGCCTCCTCTGTGAAGCCGGTGTTGTCGCCTTCAGTGACGGCCAGAAAGCCATTGGTGACATTAACCTGATGCGCCGTACTTTGGCCTATTCAACGATGTTTAACAAACCAATCATTGTTCACGCAGAAGAGCCAGCTCTTGTGGGAAGCGGCGTGATGACAGGCGGGCGGACAGCAACCGCCATGGGTCTTAAATCCATCCCGTCCTGCGCCGAAGCCATTTTGGTGGAACGCGACATTCGGCTCATTGCAATGACGGGTGCCACTTGGCATGCAGCCCATTTAAGCACACTGGATGCTTTGAATTCTATACGCCGCGCCAAAGACGAGCAGTTGCATGTCACCGCAGGAACAGCCCCCCACTATCATGCCCTCAATGATCTGGAAGTAGGCGAATATCGTACTTTTGCCCGTGTCTCTCCGCCGCTTCGCGAAGAAGACGATCGGCGAGCAGTTGTGGCAGCCATTAAAGATGGCACCATTGATGTGATTTCCTCCCAACATCTTCCGCAAAGTGCCGATAGTAAGCGCCTCCCCTTCTCTCAAGCCAAACCCGGCGTTGTGGGATTAGAGACTATGCTGCCAGTCAGTCTCAGACTTTATCATAATGGGGAAGTGGGCCTGCTGGACCTTCTTCGGACCATGACCGTTGGACCGGCAAAGTTGCTAGGACTTGCTTGCGGAAAAATTGAGACAGGAAAACCCGCAGATCTTTGCCTCTTTGATTTGGAAAAACCATGGCAGCTAGATGCGACCCTTCTCAAGTCAAAATCAAAAAATACGGCTTTTGATGGGCATTTACTACAAGGCAGGATATTAAAGACCTTTGTTAGCGGCACAGTTGTGTTCGAATTATAGGAAAAAATAATGCCGGAACCCTTAGGCGACTTAAGTTTTACTTGGCCATTTTTTGCAGCATGCCTGATTGGTTATCTGATTGGCTCCATCCCCTTCGGGCTTGTTTTGACCAAACTTGCAGGCCTTGGTGATGTCAGAAAAATAGGGTCGGGCAACATTGGTGCGACAAATGTTTTGCGAACTGGAAATAAATTCCTAGCCCTTGCCACGTTGATTCTTGATGGTGGAAAAGGGGCGGTTGTTGTGTTGCTCGCAAATCATTTTCTGACGCAAGATTATGCGGTTCTGGCCGGTGGCGGAGCATTCCTCGGCCATGTATTCCCCGTTTGGCTAAAATTTAAAGGCGGTAAAGGGGTCGCAACCTTTATTGGTGTCCTGCTTGCCATTTCATGGCCTGCCGGAATTGCCGTTATCCTAACTTGGCTTCTCATTGCCTTCACACTTCGTCTCTCGTCCTTAGCCGCCCTGATTGCGGCAGCCTTGTCTCCCGTATATATTTACGGCCTTATGCAAGCCCCCCTCATCAACAGCACTTACTTTGGGGATCTTCAACGGATTGAGCTTACAGCTTTCATGGCGGTGCTCATTTTTATACGGCATCATGAAAATATCGTACGTTTACTTAAAGGACAAGAACCACGGATTGGGAAAAAATGACCCATTGGTTGTAATTTAATAATCCATAACTACATATGCGAGAATTCAAATTTAGGATTCTCGCAATGACCCCTTCACACAATTTCAAGAATTTTCATTCAGTGGTTGATCAACTGGTTGTAAATCTAACGTCCGTATCTTCTCGGTTTAATCTGCAATCGACAAGGGCTAGGGCTCGTATGCTCAGGCCAATCGTAGAGCTTCAAATACTTTCAGCTCTCGAAAAAGAAACAGTTGAGAATACATCATCAACGGTAGATCCTCTACTTCAGGCCGCAAGCTGCATTGAAGAACAACCAATCGCTTGCCCTGTTCCAAATCTCTCAAAATTTGATGAGGAGAAGACCCAAATATCCAAAAATGAAGGCTGGTTCTCCAAACTCTTCAATTTGAAGCCAAAGCCATAATTATTATCAATTACGAGAATTGATTTAATTTTATTTCAATTGACGCGATAGTTTTTTTCCATCAAATTTTCCTTATGGAACATCAAAAAGAACTATCCTTTGCAGAAAAATTGGATTGGCTTCGCCTTATTCGATCTGAAAATGTAGGCCCGATCACTTTTTTTCAACTCATTGAAAAATTTGGCAATGCAAAGGACGCCCTTACGGCTATTCCAGAACTTGCAAAAAAAGGCGGACGCAAAAAATCCATCCGAATCTGTGCCAAAAGCATGGCTGAACAGGAAATGGATGAGATCCTG
>JAESSA010000073.1 GCA_016764355.1 Sneathiella sp.
TCAAAGTTCCCGTAGTCACAATGGTTATGCGGGAAAGTTTTTCCTCATCATCGACCTTAGCCACGGTCAGGCTTTCGATATTATAGCCACGGCCAGAGAACAAGCCAACAACACGCGCCAACACGCCAAATTCGTTGTCAACCAATACAGCAATTGTATGCCGATGAATTTCAGTTTTCTGTATCATTATTCAAGCTGTCTTTCTAGCAGGTCCTGATGTCAGGCCCATTATTTCTCACATGTCATTGGAGGAGTATTCAGCCCAGCTATACCAGCGTCAGGCCTTCTGCTGTCATTTCTGGAGCTTCTCCATCCTTACTATCGGCCAATATCATTTCGTTATGCGCCGCGCCAGAGGGTACCATTGGATAGACATTTTCTTCCTTATCCACAAGCATATCAACAATAACCGGGCCATCAATAGCCAACATTTCTTTGATGCAATCATCCACTTTGTCAGGATCAGAACACCGAAGCCCGGATGCCCCAAAGGCTTCCGCTAACTTCACAAAGTCGGGCAAGCTTTCCATGTAGCTCTCAGAATAACGGCTACCATGTAGTAACTCCTGCCACTGGCGAACCATGCCCATATATTGATTGTTCAAAATGAAAACTTTAACTGGCAAGCGATATTGCACAATGCAAGAAAGTTCCTGAATATTCATCATTGTGGAGGCTTCACCAGCCACATCAATAACCAACGCATCTGGATGCGCAATTTGCACGCCCATGGCTGAGGGCAAGCCATACCCCATTGTACCAAGGCCACCCGATGTCATCCACCGATTAGGCTCTTCAAAGTCCAGATATTGAGCCGCCCACATTTGGTGCTGTCCAACTTCTGTTGTAAAATAACGATCTTTATCTCGCGTCAGTTCATTCAGGCGGGACAACGCATATTGTGGTTTGATGATCTTTCCAGATTGCGTGAAATTCAGGCAATTCCGAGACCGCCACCCTTCGATCTGCTCCCACCATGTTTCCAATGCATTCACGTCAGGTTTGTAGACTTCAGATTTCCAAACCTTCACCATATCTTCCAACACATGGCCCACATCACCAATAATTGGAATATCAACGGCAATATTTTTATTGATTGAGGATGGATCAATATCAATGTGGATTTTTTTGGAATTTGGTGAAAAAGCTTCGAGACGTCCTGTAATACGGTCATCAAAACGGGCACCAACACAAATCATAACATCGCAATCATGCATGGTATGATTTGCTTCATAGGTTCCATGCATTCCCAGCATTCCCAAAAACTGTTTATCGCTTGCCGGAAAAGCACCAAGCCCCATGAGAGTACTTGTAATGGGATAACCTGTCATACGGACAAATTGAGCGAGCAATTTAGACGCTTTAGGGCCAGAATTGATAACCCCGCCACCAGAATAGAAAATTGGTTTTTTGGCACCCGCAATTAGTTTTACAGCTTCTTTAATCGCTTTAAGGTCGCCTTTAATTTGAGGCTTGAAGCTTTTATGTTGAATAAGGGACGGGGGTGTATAGGGCCCAATAGCAAACTGGATATCTTTTGGCAAATCGATCACAACAGGTCCAGGTCGCCCATGTGTCGCCACATGAAACGCTTCATGCACAGTTTTCGCCATATCGGCGACATCTTTAACCAAATAATTGTGCTTGGTAACAGGACGGGTAATACCAATTGTATCCGCTTCTTGAAACGCATCATTGCCGATCAAATGAGTGGCAACCTGTCCAGTCAGGCAAATAATAGGGATACTATCCATCAAGGCATCGGCAAGCCCTGTTACTGCGTTAGTAGCACCAGGACCTGACGTCACCAGCACAACACCTGGCTTTCCAGTTGATCGAGCATAACCTTCGGCGGCGTGGACAGCCCCCCCTTCTTGACGAACAAGAATATGGCGGATGCTATTTTGTTTAAAAAGCTCATCATAAAGGGGCAGCACAGCGCCTCCAGGATATCCAAAAATCACCTCAACGCCTTGATCAATAAGCGCTTTGATAACGATTGCAGCACCTGACATTTCCTGTATTGCCATGGGGGTCACCTAATCTCTCTAAATGAGCATCTAAAAAATTGCTTTAACGAAAAAAAGCGCCCGGATTTTAATCCGAGCGATACGAATTTGGTCAGCCTGAAGACAAAAAGACCCGCAATGCCAACCATTCGGTCAGAAACTAGCTCTTCACTCTTCCAGGGTCAACAAAAAATGGCGAATAAATGGAAAGAAATCGACCTTCAAACTTTCCATATCTTGCGCGGATGAAGTTTTCGCTTCACTCATTTTATTCCGGACCCACGTCATTTGGCGCTTTGCATAGCGCCGGGTCTGCATTTTAATGCGCTCCTTAGCCTCTTCCTTCGAAATCCTGCCTTCCAAATATTCAATAATTTCGGGCACACCAAGCGCTTTCATGGATGGAAGAGAAGAATCGAGATTACGTTTCAGAATCATTTTGACTTCTTCTTCCGCGCCCCCCTCCTCAAGCATCCAGTCAAGTCGGCGATTGCATCGGTCGTATAACCACTGGCGCTCAGGTGTCAGAGCCAACCAAAGTCTTGGGCATTCCAAGACAGGTCCCTCTGTCGCGGTTTTATGCCACTGAGATAAAGTAACCCCAGTATCTTCGGCAACTTCAAGCGCCCTGAGTAGTCGCTGCGTATCCCCTAAATTCAATTTGGCCGCCATCTCCGGGTCTTTTAGTAACAACCGATCATAAATGATCTGGTTCCCCTGCTCTGTTTGCAAGGCTCGGAGTTCCGATCTTTTTGCCTCAGAGATTGCAGGAATCTCAGCTATCCCTTTTGTCAGTATTTCAAAATAAAGTCCGGTACCGCCTACAATGATGGGGAGTTTTCCAGCCTCGTGGCATACTTGTATTTCAGCCAAAGCCATATCCCGCCATCGGGCTGCCGTACAGTAATCATCAGGCTCCAGCACACCATAAAGCCTATGAGAGGCTAATGTTTCTTCTTCAAGGCTTGGTCTTGCGGTAATCACGCGCAGAGCATTATAGACCTGCATGGAATCCCCATTGATCACGACCCCATTAAATTCATTTGCAATAGCAACAGCCAATGCGGATTTGCCGCTCGCCGTCGGTCCTGCTAAAAGAACACAGCCTTTAGAGTTAGAACTCATTTTATCTTGATTGACCATCCACGACTTACCGGTAGAAACAATGACAACGACAGCATTAACACTTGTAAAAAATCCAAACACTGACCTTCCTCTCTCTAGCATAGTTGACGCTGCGATGACTAGGCTCAAGGAACTGGGTGCGATCAACCTTATCGTTGATTGGTTACATAAAGAAACTGCCTGCGATTTATTGTTTGACGGCAACATCAAACTTGAAGACGTAAACGCTATTATTAACCAGGCTGACTATTGCCTTCAACCCACCCATCATCGGAAAAAGAAGCTTCTATTGGCCGATATGGACAGCACGATTATTACAGTTGAATGCATTGACGAGCTGGCTGATTTTGCAGGAATAAAAAAGGAAGTCTCTGCCATAACAGAGCAAGCGATGAACGGAGAGCTGGATTTCAATGATGCCTTTCGGGCTCGCGTTGCAATGTTAAAGGGATTGAGTGAGACGGTACTGCAGCAAACATATGACGAGCGGGTTACGCTAATGGCTGGTGCACGGACGCTTATTCAAACAATGAAAGCAAATGGCACCTATTGCGCTCTCGTATCCGGCGGTTTTACGTTCTTTACAAATCGTATACGGGAGGAAATCGGCTTTGACATGGACGACAGTAATGAATTGATTTTTGAAGATGGAAAATTAACAGGAGATGCGGCGGAACCCATTCTAAATTCAGAAGCCAAACTCAAGAACCTCAATCGCCTATTAAAAGAATTAAATTTGGATCGCATGCAAAGCGTTGCCATTGGGGATGGAGCCAACGATATCCCGATGATTGAAGCCGCCGGGCTTGGGGTCTCTTATCACGCAAAGCCCAAAGCCGCCGATGCCGCTGATGCTATGATCAGATTTGGTGACTTGACCACATTGCTTTATTTTCAAGGCTATAAAAAGGAAGGCTTTGTCAGCTGAGTATTCGAGACCGGTATATTGCGGTTATAGTATTCAAATACAAAGTCAGAGACCTAAGTTCGACTGTCATTTGATTTTTATTAGAACAAACAATACAATCAAAACAACTTGCCAACGAATACAGTGTGTAATTTATGAAGCTTTTGAACTCTCTGAATTTAGATTCAAAATCGAACATCGACGACTTATTCTGGACAGTATTCAGAACAAGCACCAACTTGATGTCGATTACCGATGCCGAATGTAAATCACACTTAGCTGTAAACGACGCCTGGCTTTCTACACTTAAGTACAGTATCGAAGAATCTATTGGGGAAACCGTTCTCGACTTAAAGGTTTGGCCGGAAAAGCACTATCCACAAAAAATAATGGAGTGTCTGAAGAACGAAGGTTCATTCGAAAACATGGAAATCGTTATGCAAGCAAAAGATGGAACTCAGATCCATTGCCTGCTAACTGCCCAGCCAATAAGGATTGACGACCAAAAACTTATTCTCTTTTCCTGCCATGATGTCACATCAAAAAAACTTGTCGATGAAGCCCTTTTAAGTGCCAGAGAAATGTTCATTGATGCACTGGAATCCATCAATGAAGGATTTGTCCTTTATGGGCCTGGAGGCGGCCTTATCATTTGCAATTCAAAATTCCGGGAATTCTATGGATATAGCGAGGAAGAGGCTTCCTACGGCACTCATAGAAAGTATCTTGGACATCTTGATATCGAACGGCAAACCGTAGTTATTGCCCATGAAAAGGCAGAAAACTATATAAACAGAAGAGAGAATATTAACGCAGGCCCACCCAAGGCATTTGAAGTTAAATTAAAAGATGATCGCATCCTGATTCTAAGCGATCGGACAACGAGCCATGGTGGAATCGTTAGTATTCAAAGCGATATTACAAATCAGCGAACCGTTGAAGCAGCCCTGCGCCGATCTCAAAAAATGGATGCTATTGGGCAACTAATGGGCGGTATAGCCCATGATTTCAATAATATTCTGAGCATCATCATCGGCAACCTTGAACTGGCAGAAGAGATAACTGATCGTAATTCCGAAACAGAAAATTATATTCACAGCGCAATAAAAGGTGCCCATCGCGGTGCAGACATCACAAAGAAGATTCTTAGCTTTTCTCGACAAAAGAATACTTCTTCGCATCATATTTCGGCCAATGAACTCCTCAAAAACATGGAAGGTCTCATTGCCAAATCGCTGACAGCCTCCGTTCAGATTGAGCTAAACTTATCAGATGATTTGTGGGACCTTGAAGCAAATCCTGGTGACTTGGAAGATGCAATTCTTAATTTGTCTCTCAATGCCCGCGATGCATTATTGGGAAGTGGCACCTTGTCAGTTGCGACCCAAAATTGTGTATTAGTTGACGAATTCACGAACCATAACAGCCCCCCAACTTTCAGAGACTATGTCCAGATAAGTGTAACAGACACGGGCGCGGGCATAGCGGATGATATTAAAGAGAAAATATTTGAGCCCTTTTTTACGACAAAAGAAGTTGGAAAAGGAACTGGCCTGGGTTTGAGCATGGTCTATGGGTTTATTCAAAGATCAGAAGGCCAAATTAAAGTGAAATCGCAATTAGGAAAGGGCACGACAATTTGTCTCTACCTTCCGCGATCTAAAACCAGTATTAAGGCCAAATCCGAAACGTTGAAAAAACGTGATAATCCAAGGGGAAGTGAGACAATCCTTGTTGTTGATGATGAAGCGCCGTTAATCCATATTGCAGCCACAATTCTTGGAACGCTTGGATATAAAGTTCTCACCGCAATCAATGGAGTAGAAGCGCTAGAGCGGTTAGAGAGCAACCCCAGCATTGATCTGATGTTCACAGACGTCATTATGCCCGGTGGTATTGATGGTTTTCAATTATCCCTGCGAGCAAAAGAAATTAATCCTGAGATTAAAATTCTCCTTGCCAGTGGCTTTACGCAAATGAGGGAAAATTTAATAAGCCAGTACAATGACGAGATACAAAAACTGTCGGAAAATCTGTTACAAAAACCGTATAGCAAGTCAAAGTTGGCAGCCTCGGTGCGAGAACTGCTGGACGAAGTAACAGTGCCTGATGAGATTTAAGTTTGCATAAAAAAAGCCCCCACCGAAGTGAGGGCTAATTTTTCAGACTAATTTACTTCTTTTCAGTGCTAAGAGCGACAAATCTTGAATTCAGTCCTCGCCTGATAAGCATTAAGACTGATTTACGATCTGTTCCCATAATGTCTTTCAAGGTTGCCTTCACATCATTCACCGTTGAAACGGGTTTCAATTGAACCTCAAGGATTTGATCTCCTGGACGAATTTCTTTCTCCGCAGCCTCTGAACCCTCTTCAATATCAACGACGATAACGCCCTCGACCTCATCGCTCAATTTAAACTGCTCACGGACTTTGGGAGTAATAGTTGTAAGCCGCATCCCCAAGACTTCCGCCAACTGAGCTTTTTCAGAAGAAGATCCTGTGCTTGCCAGTCTCGTTTCAGCTTTTTCCAGCTCCCCTAACGTGACAGTTTTGGTAATCCGCTTGCCATTTCTCCAAAGATCAACATCCACATCGGCACCCACATCAGTCTCAGCAACTGCTCTGGATAGCTCCCGTGTCTCGCCAACTTCTTTTCCATCGAATTCCAGGATTACATCACCGGCTTTGATACCAGACTTGAATGCAGGGCCATCTTCAGGAACACCCGCGACCAAAACGCCATCGGTATTTTCAAGTCCAAGTCCCTCGGCCAGTTCTTCAGTTACATTCTGAATAACAACGCCAAGCCAACCACGCCTTGTCTGACCATATTCGACGAGTTGCTTCACAACATTTTTGGCTAGCTGTGAGGGAATAGAAAAACCAATTCCAATGCTACCGCCTGATTGAGAAAAAATAGCGGTGTTAATACCAATCACCTGGCCATCCATATTAAACAATGGTCCGCCAGAATTTCCTTTGTTAATTGAGGCATCTGTCTGAATATAATCATCATAAGGGCCTGAGCGAATATCGCGTCCGCGCGCAGAAATAATTCCTGCGGTTACTGTCCCGCCAAGACCAAAGGGATTTCCGATTGCCATAACCCAGTCGCCAACGCGAGACTTGTCACTATTACCCCAAGGGACGGCAACCAGATCTACGTCTTCAGCTTCTATGCGAAGTACGGCAATATCAGTTTTCGGATCGGTCCCCACCAGCTCGGCTGAAACTTTAGTGCCATCTTGGAAGATAACAAAAATCTCGTCTGCACCATCGATAACGTGGTTATTGGTAATAACTAATCCGTCAGTATCAATAACAAAACCCGACCCTAAAGAGGTTGCCCTACGTTCCTTCTCGCCTTTTTTGTTTTTACCGCCAAAGTCTTTAAAGAAATCTTCAAAGGGATGCCCGGGAGGAAATTGAGGTTTGTTA
This sequence comes from Sneathiella sp., assembly GCA_016764355.1. GTDB lineage: Bacteria > Pseudomonadota > Alphaproteobacteria > Sneathiellales > Sneathiellaceae > Sneathiella. The sequence goes on from JAESSA010000073.1 coordinate 7,481, forward strand.
GCAGTCCGCTCATTTTTAACGATTTGCGTCGTAGAAATATTCACAACTGCCGGGGACAGTTTCTCAGCCAAATCCGCAAAGCTTTCAGGAGCGCCCCTTGCTGCCGCGCTATAGACAAACAAGGTAAGCATAACAAAAAGGGTAAGCCCCATTGTCAGGTAGGTTTTTGGCATATCCTGTACGGTCGCTTTTTCTTTTTTTGACATGTATTTTTCCTGCCGTATTCCACGGGATGCCTGATAGTGGGTGTACAAAATTATGGTCCTTCCATAAAACTATTCTGCAGATACCGGTTTAGCCTCACGCATAATCAAAAACTTTGGTTAGCATCAAATTATGCTCACAACTTTAAATTATGTCTTTTTCGCCAGATATCCAGAGTAACTCGCTTAATCACCAGATTACAAATAACTGGAAGTTAATTGTGGCATAATTGTGCATATTTGAAATTTAAGCAAAATTCTTTCAAAAAACTGTGCTTTTAAAGTGCTTATTGGTCCTTATCCCTTGATCAACCAAATGACAAAAACGCCTACTACAGCAGCACTCAAGCCCCCAACTCTTAGGCTAGATGAGGACATTTGAAGGACAGAAACCATCATTCGCTTCATACCCTCAGGGAACAAAGCATACATTGCCCCTTCAAAAAAGAAAACTAGAGCAAGCCCCAGAAAAATATTTTCAAACACTTTTTTCTCCCATGAAAAAGCCTGCAAGGAATGTCCTTGCAGGCTCAATATTCTCAAACAGAATTACTTCGTTGATTTTTGATCTTGGTTATCAAAAAACCGGAAGAATTCAGAGTCTGGTGACAAAATCATTGTCGTATCATCATTCGACATTGACTCTTTATAGGCTTGCATTGACCTGTAGAAACTAAAGAAATCTGGGTCTTTACCAAAAGCTTGGGCAAAAACACGGTTTTTCTCAGCGTCCCCAGTACCACGGGTAATTTCGCCATCTTTTTTAGCTTCAGCCAGAAGAACTGTCCGCTCTCTGTTTGCATTCGCGTGAATGCGCTGTGCGGCCTCCGCCCCTGTCGCCCGAATTTCTTTGGCTTCCTGCTCACGCTGTGAGCGCATTCTGTCAAAGACTTTCTGGCTATTGGCTTCTGGAAGGTCAGCACGGACAATCCGTACATCAACAATTTCGATGCCTCGACTGATAGTTTTGGCATTGACCTGATCCTTAATCGAATCCATCAAGCGCGCGCGCTCACCAGATACGATTTCAGTCAAAATCTCACGGCCTAAAACTTGACGCAACTGTGAGTTCAAAATGGTTTCAATTCGGCTAAGCGCCACATTGATGTTACCAAAAGATTGAAAATACAAAAGCGGATTGGATATTCTAAACCGAGCAAAACTGTCAACCATCAGACGTTTCTGATCGCGCGTGACAACTTCTTCACGCTTTGTGCTAACAGAAATAATGCGCTTATCTACAAAGATAACATTCTGTACGAACGGTATTTTGAAATTAAGGCCCGGCTGTTGAATGACCGTTTTCTCTTTACCAAACTGCATGACAAGTGCTTGTTCAGTCTCATTCACAGTGAACATGGCGCTTGCAGCCGTAAAGCCTACCGCAATAACCAAAATGGCGAGAACTGTAGAAAATGATTTAGCCATTATTTAGCCCTCCCCTTTTGCAGCTCGTTCAATGAAAGATACGGGACAACACCTTGTCCGCCGCCTTGATTATCAATGATAATTTTTTTCTTACCTTTAAACACTTCTTGTAGTGTTTCCAGATAAATACGCTGACGCGTCACATAAGGCGCTTTTGCATATTCATCATAGATAGAAATAAATCGAGCTGCTTCACCTTGTGCTTCTGCAATGACTTGTTGTCTATAACCGATTGCTTCTTGGCGAATTTTTGTCGCTTCGCCGCGGGCACGCGGAATAATATCATTGGCATAAGCAAGTGCTTCATTCTGCGCCCGCTCTTTATCGGCTTCAGCAGCCTGAACGTCACGGAATGCATCAATCACTTGTGAGGGCGGATCAGAATTCTTCATTTGAATTTGAACAATCTCAACACCAATTTTGTAGAGATCCATGACTTCTTGCAGACGCTCTGCAACTTCACCCTGGATTTTCAATCGGCCTTCAGTAATTGCAGATTGCAATTTAGTATGCCCAACCACTTCTCGCATGGCACTCTCGGCCGCAGCCTTGATTGCCTGTGGTTGGTCCGCTACGTTGAAGAGGAAATCGCCTGCATCTTTGATTTTCCAGAAAACGGTAAAGCCAATGTCGACAATATTCTCATCGCCCGTCAGCATCAGGCTTTCTGCAACCACAGATACTGTGGACCCACCGCGATTAATGCGATACCCAACTTCGACACTGTTCAATTTCGTCACATCAGGTGTGAGAACAGTTTCAATGGGATAAGGCAAATGATAGTTCAAGCCAGGTTGCGTTGTCGCGATTTCTTTACCAAAACGCAAAACCACGCCTTGCTCATTCGTCTCGACTTTATAAAACCCGCTGGCAAGCCATACAACAACAGCGATCATCAAAATGATAAAAAAGCCGAGCTTTCCGCCACCGCCACCAGGAAGAGAATCTCTTAAACGTTCCTGACCTTTTCTGATGATATCTTCGAGATTGGGGGGTTGCTGGCCACTAGGCCCTTGTCCCCATGGGCCTCGGTTTCCACCGCCGCCACCTTGCCAACCGCCGTCGTTACCACCTTGATTACTCCAAGGCATTGGATATTCTCTCCTCTTGCTATCTAGCGAAATTGCTATCTTACTTTACAAAGGTTATATGACACCCTGCAATTTTCTGCAATGTACCTACATTGCGATGTATAACCATTTTGTATCGACGTTGGAGTTTTCAACCATGAACGGCATCACTGAACAAACTATTTTGGACCATCTATCCAAGATTATTGATAAAAAATCCGGCAAAGATGTTGTATCGCTCGGAATTGTCACGGGATTGGTCGTCAAAGACGGCAATGTGGGATTCGCCCTTGAAATCAACCCAGCCGATGCTGGCGAGATGGAAATCTTGCGGAAAGAATGTGAACAAGCTGTCTACGGCATGAACGGTGTCAATTCTGTGAGTGTTGTCCTTACCGCTGAAAAAGCGGCAAGCACGACCCCCAAAAAACCAGCGCCCGCGCCTCAAAAACAAACAAAAGCCCTTGAAGTTCCCGGCGTGTCAGCCATTATCGCCA
>JAESSA010000074.1 GCA_016764355.1 Sneathiella sp.
AAAGCTTGCCGGTATTCGAAGGCTTCCCCCAAGGTCACTCCCTTGCGCCAACCAAACTTGACCCGCAGCCAATGCCGCGGCTGACCCACCGGACGAGCCCCCTGGTGTTTTCGTTGTATCCCAAGGATTTGTTGTCGTTCCTAAAACTTCATTGAAAGTCTGAGCGCCAGCTCCGAACTCAGGAGTATTGGCTTTTGCCACAACAATCGCGCCATTGGCCTCTAACCGCTTCACCATGATGTCCGAATGCCCGGCAATTTGATCCGCGAATATGGGAGAACCTAAAGTAAACCTAACTCCCTCTACAGGCGTCAGATCCTTAATGGCAATTGGTAACCCGTGAAGATAGGGTGTCGGCCTGTCAGACCGCCCTTCCTTCATGATCTCTGCCGCATGTGTCCGGGCCCTGTCAAAGCAGCGAATGGGAAGGGCATTTACCGCACCATCAGTTTCAAGAATGCGAGCCTCGGCCGCATCAATGAGCTCAAGGGGCGACACATCCCCACTGGATAATTTTTCTACTGCTTCTACAGCATTTAGTTTTATTAATTCATTCATCTTTTATTGTTGTCAAAAAAAGGAAAGAATGTACAGCTCTAGCTTGCGATTGAAGCCGGACTGACTATACTCCCCGTGGCCCAAATTCACCGAGAGAGACTTCTATGCCCGATTATAAATTTGATACAACTTGCATTGGCAACGCCATTGTGGACGTCATTAGTAAAATTGATGACGTGTTTCTAGACCAAGAAGGTTTGGTAAAAAATTCAATGAATCTCATTGATGAAGCACGCGCTGAAGATCTCTACGGGAAAATGGGAACCGCTGTCGAAATTTCTGGCGGCTCTGCCGGTAACACGGCCGCAGGTGTCGCTTCTCTTGGTGGATTATCCAACTATGTGGGTAAAGTTCGCAACGATCAGCTAGGTGCAATTTTCGCCCATGACATCCGCGCAACTGGGGTCACCTTTGACACCGTGATGAGCGAAGACGGCGCCGCAACCGCTCGCAGTTTTATCCTTGTAACCCCGGACGCGCACCGAACGATGAACACCTATCTTGGGGCCTGCGTGGAACTTGGGCCAGATGATATAATCCCAGAAATGATCGCAGCCTCTGAAGTTACCTATATGGAAGGGTATTTGTGGGATCCTGACGGCGGCAAGGCTGCATTTCGAAAAGCAGCAACCATTGCCCATGAGGCCGACAAGCGGGTTTCTCTCACACTCTCAGACAGTTTTTGTGTAGATCGTTTCAGATCTGAATTTATCGACTTTATCGATGGTGGCGTTGATATTCTATTTGCCAATGACGATGAAATTAAATCCCTCTACCAAACGGACAACCTGGAAGAGGCCATCTCGACTGTCCGATCAAAAGTAGAAATTGCCTGCATCACACGGGGCAAGCACGGATCAGTCATCATTCAAGGGCACACATCAGTAGACATTGAAGCGGATACAAGCATTGATGTTGTTGATACAACTGGTGCCGGTGATCTTTATGCATCCGGGTTTTTATACGGCTTTACCAACGGATACAGCATAGCACAAAGCGGTGCCATTGCATCCCTGGCTGCGGCAGAGATTATTAGCCACATTGGAGCCCGCCCTGGAATTTCCTTAAAAGACCTTGTGGCAAAACGACTGGGCTAAAGGAAGTCCATCATCGGGCCTCTTGACAGAAAGCCGCCAAGCAAACACTCTGATCAAACTGACAAGAGGAATATTGCATGGCGGCAAATGCCCGACAAAAAAAACTAAAATCCTACGTTAAGCATGCCTTTAAGGTAGAAACACTCCGCCTTTACAGCGGCCTTGTTTTAATGCTGTTCCTTTTCATGCATTTGATCAACCATGCGCTAGGCTTGATCTCCCTTGACGCTATGGAAGGAGGCCGAAGTGTTTTCGTCGCCATCTGGCGAGGTCCTGTTGGAACCACTCTCCTTCTTGGAGCCCTGATCATTCATACGGCTCTGGTTATGATAAAGCTGTTTCTTAATCGATCCGTTCGGCGTATTCCTCCAAAAGAAATCGTACAAATCCTTATGGGGCTGGCAATACCGCCCCTTATGATCCTTCATATAATTGGAACCCGGATTGCCCATGAAGTTTTTGGAATTGAAGACAGCTACGCCTTTGTGCTTTATAGCCTTTGGGTAGCAACCCCCATACAGGGCCTGCTGCAAAGTATGGGTCTTCTTGTGGCCTGGATGCATGGATGTCTTGGGATACACTTCTGGCTTCGGCTAAAGCCCTGGTATGAAAACGCCTATCCCTATCTTTACAGTCTTGCGCTCGTCCTGCCTATCCTTGCCCTCACCGGGTTTATTAACGGTGCGAATGAGGTCGAGACTCTTTTTCAAAATGCAGAATGGCGAGACGCCTTCTTTAAAGCTTTAAATGTCACTCAAGATGACATCAACTGGGTCTACGCAACCCGCGATGTGAGCTATCAAGTAATGATAGCAGCCTTGGCTTTATTACTTTTCAGTCGGCTATACTGGACGATCCATTTCAAGCGAAAAAAGCTAATTTCAATTACCTACCCTGATGGAAAAATAGTCTCAACCTCTCCCGGATCAACTGTGTTGGAAGCCAGTCAATTGGGTGGCATTCCCCACGCCTCTGTTTGCGGTGGGCGCGGACGATGCTCCACATGTCGTGTTCGTATAACAGCAGGCGCAGATACCTTGGCACCGCCAACGGATAAAGAGCTGGCTGTGTTAAAACGGGTGGGCGCGGCTGAAGGAACAAGGCTTGCCTGCCAAGTACACCCTTTATCTGATCTTTCAGTTGTTCCCTTATTACCAGCGAAAGCATCCCCCAAACATTCGTTTTCACGGCCAGGCTACTTGCAGGGTCAGGAAAGAAACATTGTCATCCTGTTTGCTGACTTACGATCCTTTACCAAATTCTCAGAGCACAGACTTCCCTATGACGTGGTTTTTGTCATCAATCAATATTTCCGGCATATGGGAGAGGCGATTGAGCAGTCTGGCGGGCATTTAGACAAATTTATTGGTGATGGTGTTATGGCCCTTTTCGGTTTGGAAGATGAACCGGAAATTGCAGCGCGAAAGGCGCTAAAAGCTGCAAAAGCTATGGCCTTAGAACTTGAGATTATGAATAATAGTTTGAAAGCAGATTTGGGCGAACCTTTACGGATTGGCATTGGTGTCCATATGGGCCACGTGATTGTTGGTGAGATGGGATATGGTAAAGCAACCTCCATTACCGCGATCGGAGATGCCGTCAACACCGCTAGCCGGCTGGAAGCTATGAATAAAGAGCATGGAAGCCAGCTAATATTCTCAGAACGCGTATCAAAAGCGGCGGGCTTTACAGGAATTTCACAGACAGAAGAAGTCATGGTACGCGGGCGAAAAACACCGCTTGCTATTCACATCATTGATGATGCCAAGCAAGCGGATATCCCAGAAGTTAAGGCTTAAGACTGCATACCCCGGGCCATGCTGCCCTCTTTAATTTTCTGGCCGCCCATAAGGTGGATATGAAAATGTGGCACAATTTGTCCTGCATTCTCGCCATTGTTACTCACAAGGCGATAGCCACTTTCTGGAAGGCCCAAATCGCGCGCGATTTGGCCCGCTTTTGCAAAAAATTCCCCAATCTCAACAGCGCTGGCATTCGCTGTAAAATCATCCAGATCCACATAATCGGCTTTGGGTATAACAAGCACATGGACAGGGGTTTTTGGGGCAATATCGTGAAACGCTAGAATCCCATCATCTTCATAAACGGTCTTATTGGGGATTTCACCGCGCAAGATTTTTGCAAAAATATTCGAAGTATCATAAGCCATGATATGTCCTTATCCCTTGTCTCTGGATGCTTTTTCATCAAGGCCCGATAGCCCTTCACGCTCTGCAAGTTTGGCATAGATTTCTGATGGATCAATCCCAGCATCAGCCCATAACACAAACATGTGATAGAAAAGGTCCGCACTTTCGGAAATCACTTCATCCCGATTTTTCTGAACAGCGGCCAAAGCAAGCTCGACCCCTTCTTCACCCACTTTTTGGGCAATTTTCGCGGTGCCTTTAGCATAAAGTTTTGCAGTATAAGAGCTGCTTGGATCAGCATTTTTTCTGGCTGCAATTGTGTCAAACAATCGATCCAGAATTTCAGTTTTAACAGTCATGTTTGTTCCTAAAGCCTAACCGCGACGCCCGCATCCCGCATGGCTTCCTTCGCTTGGCGAATTGTATATTCGCCAAAATGGAAAATGGAAGCCGCAAGAACTGCAGACGCATGTCCTTCAATTATTCCGGCACTCAAATGATCCAGATTTCCAACGCCGCCAGAGGCAATCACTGGAATGGAGACCGCATCTGCAACTGCCCGCGTTAAGGGAAGATTGAACCCTTCCCGGGTGCCATCCCGATCCATAGACGTAAGCAGAATTTCTCCCGCACCGTATTCCGCCATACGCTGCGCCCATTCTACAGCATCAATGCCAGTGGCATTGCGACCGCCATGGGTGAAAATCTCGAATTTTCCCGGCGCCGTTTGCTTGGCATCCACTGCAACAACAATGCACTGATTTCCAAATTTTTGCGCTGCTTCGCGCACAAATTCTGGTCGGTGAACAGCAGCAGTATTGATGGATACTTTATCAGCGCCCGCCAAAAGAAGCTTCCGCACATCCTCCACAACACGCACACCGCCACCGACAGTTAAGGGCATAAAGCACTGCTCCGCCGTCCGGCTAATCACGTCATACATGGTGTCCCGATTATCAGAACTTGCAGTAATATCCAAAAAGCACAGCTCGTCCGCGCCTTGCTCATCATAAATTCGAGCCTGTTCAACAGGATCACCCGCATCTCTAAGGCCGACAAAATTAACGCCTTTAACGACCCGCCCATCTTTCACATCCAGACAGGGAATAATACGGGATTTAAGCATTGGCTTGCTCCACCAGTTTCATGGCCGCAGCCGGATCAATACGCCCGTCATAAAGAGCGCGACCAATGATAACGCCTTCAATGCCTGAAGACTGCACTTTGAGCAATTCTTCAATATCCTTAATAGAAGCGACACCCCCTGATGCTATAACCGGAATAGAAATGCTCTCCGCCAAAGCGCATGTTGCTTCCACATTCACCCCTTGCAGAGCGCCATCCCGGTCAATATCCGTATAAATAATGGCTTCAACACCAGCATCTTCGAATTTCCGGGCCAGATCCAGCGCAGATGTCTCACTGGTCTCAGCCCAACCCTCCACAGCAACCATACTATTCCGGGCATCAATTCCCACAGCAATATGGCCCGGGAAGGCTTTACAAGCATCTTTAACGATTTGTGGATCACGGAGAGCAATCGTCCCCAAAATGACCCGGCTAATCCCCTTATCAAGCCACATTTCAATAGTGGCCAGATCCCGGATTCCGCCCCCTAATTGAGAGGGGACATCGGTCGCGGACAAAATGGCTTCAACCGCCGCTGCATTCACAGGTTTACCTTCAAAAGCACCGTTCAGGTCAACTAGATGAATACGTTTAAAACCGTCCTTTTTGAAGGCTGCTGCCTGATCTGCAGGATTTGTATTAAAGACAGTTGCAGCGTCCATTTCACCGCGCAGAAGTCTGACACAATTTCCGTCTTTTAAATCGATCGCAGGGTATAAATTCATAGTCAATCGATCTCCATCAAATCTTTTTTATAATAGAAGCCATTTACAAACTCGGTGCCATTCCAGGCATATTTCTCTTTGGTCGCCCATCGCTTAAATCCGCTATTTTCAATTAACGAAATAGCAGCTGTTTGTGTCTCCCGCACGTCAACTTCCAAAATTTTAAAACCCTGATTTAAGGCTGATTTTTCAATAACAGCAAGCAAACCAATGGCGAGCCCATAGCCACGCGCATAAGGAGCAATGAAGAAATTGGAAATATGAGCGATATGGGCAGCAACTTCATTATTGGCAAATGGCTTAACAAGTTGCCCCGTCCCCACAATGACGCCTTCAAGGCGCGCGCAATACAATTCCCGCACAGGTACAAGCAAGACGCCTTTCCAAAAGGCTTCTTGAACCGGCCGCTCTGGTGGCGTTAGCCAGCCCAAACCATCCCCGTCAAGAATAGCGCCATTAGTCGCCTCACATAAGTCATCCATATCACCGGCGGGCAGCTCACTGACAAGCTCAATCACCGGCTGTTGAATTTTTCTATTCTTTTTATCTGGCATTTGTTTGCTCTTAGGGCTTCCATTGGAGAAAGTTAGTAATCAGACGCAAGCCAGCTTCTTGACTCTTTTCGGGGTGAAACTGCGTACCGATCATATTATCGCGTCCAACCATAGCAGTAATGGAGCCCGCATAATCAACGGACGCGAGTAGTTGTTCTGAATTTTTCAAGGCAACCTGATAGCTATGCACGAAATATACATGGTCTCCATTTTTGAGACCCTTGAGCAATTCGTGATCACCTTCTATTTTGAGTTCATTCCAACCCATATGCGGTATCTTCAACGTCTCATCCGACGGCTTTACCGGGGATACTTCCCCAGCAATCCAGTCAAAACCTGCAGTCTCTCCATATTCAAGACTGCGCGTAGACATCAATTGCATACCGACGCAAATCCCAAAAAAAGGAACCGCTCTTTTAATGACAGCTTCTTCCAGTGCGTCATGCATACCGTCCAGTGCCAAAAGGCCTTCCCGGCAGTCTTTAAATGCACCAACGCCGGGCAAAACAACTCTGTCCGCTTTTGCTACGACGCTGGGATCGTCTGTCACTACAATTTGGGTATTTAAGTTCGCTTCGCTGGCAGAGCGCTCAAACGCCTTTGCCGCTGACCGTAGGTTCCCCGACCCATAATCAATTATCGTAATCATTCTTCAGATCCAATTTTTTAACGATGCCATCCACACCATCTTGTCGTTCCAGCAAGTACCCTAGAATTGGCACTGAAACTTCAAGATGGACCGAATTGCAATAATCCACTTCTGTTAGGAAGTGCATTCTAATCCGCGAAAAGGGCGCTAAAGGCTACCCCCGAGCGTTCCCTTGGTTGAAGGAACCGCATCTGCCTGCCGTGGATCAATCTCCACAGCATCGCGCAGTGATCGGGCAAGTGCCTTGAAGCAGCTTTCGATAATATGGTGATTATTTTCACCATATAAATTCTCTACATGCAACGTGATACCTGCGCCATGGGCAAAGGCCTGGAACCATTCTTTAAACAACTCCGTATCCATATCGCCCAATTTATCACGTGTAAATTTCACGTTCCAGATAAGATAGGGGCGTTTGGATACATCCAACGCCACACGCGTCAACGTCTCATCCATGGGAATCAAGGCGGATGCATAGCGGCGGATACCCTTCATGTCACCGATGGCTTCAGCAAATGCCTGGCCTATGGCGATACCGGTATCTTCCGTCGTATGATGAAAATCAATATGCAAGTCACCTTTCGCCCGAACCTTCAAGTCCATCAGGCTATGACGTGACAGTTGTTCCAGCATATGATCTAAAAAGCCAATGCCTGTCTCTACATCATAATTTCCAGTGCCATCCAAATCGAGCCACACGTCTATCTGTGTCTCTTTGGTATTTCTTTTTGTCTGGCCTTCCCGCATGAAAATTCCTTCCGGGCGCTATAACTTGCAAATATTTTAAGCGTGGATATAGCAGGAAGTACCTATAAATCCAAGCACAGAGGAGATATTTGCTTAACCAAAAAGAATTTCAAGGCTAAATTTGTCGGGTCTTCCTTATCCTCCGCTGGGTCCAATAGATTGAACAGCATTAGCGGGAATCGGATTACGTAAATTTTCTTCTGCATTATTCATGGCAAATTCCAAGCGAGCAGAAAGTTCAACATATCCATCTCGCCGTGCATCTTCCTGCAAATAGGAAAGGATTTCGAATATTGCCCGAAGGTTTTTGTGGCTTTCGTTCCGGGGAGCAGAAGTAGCGTCAGGATAGCTCATGAATTTCTCCAGTTAGTCAGATTTAGAATATTTTGTCGTTAAATGACGGCTCTAGTAAAAATTCGTGAAAATTGATTAAACAAGTCTGTACCCTTGCACCTTGACCATTTCCGGAAAATGGTTACATCCTCTGTGTAACAAGCATGATCATAAAGCTGGATAAAGAAGCAAATATGTCTAGAGAATTAGAAAGCTGGCACGGCACAACAATCCTTTCCGTTCGTAAAAATGGGATAGTCGTCATCGCCGGCGACGGCCAAGTAACCTTGGGCTCAACCGTTATTAAGGGCAAAGCCCGTAAAGTCCGCAGAATTGGCGAAGGCGGTAAAGTGATTGTCGGGTTTGCCGGTGCAACCGCTGATGCCTTCACATTGTTTGAACGGCTGGAAACTAAACTAGAGCAGCATCCAGGAAATTTGACCCGTGCCTGCGTCGAGCTTGCAAAAGACTGGCGAACTGACAAATATCTAAGGCGTCTTGAAGCGATGATGGCGGTTGCAGACAAAGATGTCTCCCTCACGCTGACTGGAAATGGCGATGTTCTAGAGCCTGATGATGGCGTTATTGCCATAGGTTCTGGTGGAAACTATGCCTTGTCAGCGGCGCGCGCGCTAATAGATATCGAAGGAATGAGTGCTGAGGATGTAGCCAAAAGAGCCATGACCATCGCTTCTGAAATTTGTGTCTATACCAATAATAATTTTACTATTGAAAGTATTTCTGAAGATGTCTGAACTCAGTCCCCGCGAAATAGTTTTTGAACTGGATCGTCATATTGTCGGTCAGAGTGATGCCAAGCGTGCCGTGTCCATTGCCCTTCGCAACCGTTGGAGACGACAACAATTATCTGAAGAAATGCGCGAAGAAGTGCAGCCTAAAAACATTCTTATGATTGGCCCCACGGGTGTTGGTAAAACAGAAATATCTCGCCGGCTTGCAAAACTTGCCCATGCTCCATTCCTGAAAGTTGAGGCCACCAAATTCACAGAAGTTGGATATGTGGGCCGCGACGTGGAACAGATCATTCGGGACTTGATGGAAATTGCCATCAGCATGATCCGTGAAAAACAACGGGAAGAAGTAACCGCCAAAGCCGAGATTGCCGCAGAAGAACGCGTTCTGAACGCCCTAGTTGGCGACAGCGCTACTACGGACACCCGTCAGAAATTTCGCAAAAAACTTCGGGAAGGTGAGCTTGACGACAAGGAAATTGAACTTAACCTGATCGATACTGGTTCTGGTGGTATGCCCACATTTGATATCCCCGGCATGCCCGGCGCACAAATGGGAATGCTGAACCTAAACGACATTATGGGTAAAATGGGCGGACCTCGAACTAAACCGCGGAAAATGACAGTTTCCGATAGCTACAAAGCCCTGATTGAAGAAGAAGGGGATAAGCTCCTTGATGAAGACAGCATAACTCGCGATGCTATCTCGCTTGTTGAAAATGACGCTATTGTTTTCCTCGACGAGATTGACAAGATTTGCGCCCGCAGTGACCGTCAGGGTGCTGATGTCAGTAGGGAAGGTGTTCAACGTGATCTCCTCCCTCTTATTGAAGGCACGATCGTTAGTACAAAATACGGGACAGTTCGCACGGATCATATTTTGTTCATCGCATCTGGTGCTTTTCATATTGCAAAGCCGTCAGATCTTTTACCCGAATTACAAGGACGCCTCCCAATTCGCGTAGAACTCGCGCCTTTGACCGAAGACGATCTCAAACGCATTTTGACAGAACCGCAAGCCAGCCTGATCAAACAATATGTCGCCTTGCTAAGCACTGAATCTGTGACCCTCAATTTCACGGAAGATGCCATTGACGAGATTGCCAAAACTTCAGCTCATATCAATGCAGCGGTTGAAAATATTGGGGCGAGACGGTTGCATACGATATTGGAAAAAGTGCTTGAAGAGATAAGCTTCGCAGCCACGGATTCGTCTGGCAAAGTGCTTGAAATCGACGCCCAATATGTACGCGATCATTTGGGTGAACTGACAACTGACACTGATTTGTCAAAATTCATCCTGTAGGATCAGAAAATGACCTAAACAAGCAGATTTATCCTTGCTGTATAACCTGCTTGTTTAGGATTTGCTTAACACTATGAGACTAAAATTGACGCCTTATTCAATACTGAAAGTCGTCGATCTTATGAAGATACTCTCTGAAGCTGAGCTTGAACAACAATACGAAAATGAAGCAAGAGATGAAGCGCGAGACGTTGTTGCCGGATTAGAATTACGAATGCAGCAAATCCGCATGGGAACGCTGGACACAAAAGATGCGGCTTCCTTATTGGCACAAGACGCTTCGAACCTGAGGCTCAAAGTAAAAGCCGTCAATGTGCTGGGCCTTACGCCCTTAAGTCACAGACTTGACGAATATCTTGCACAAGCGACGGAAATCACAGAAGCCAACTTAGACGACTTACAACTTTTCAGTGACAAGATTAGTAGCCTTCTTGATGGCGAAGTGATCCAAAGCGAAGATATTGCTGCCGTTATTCGGGAACTTCCTCATAAAAGCACCTTCAATGTATCAGACGTTAAGGTTACCGACAAAGAGGTCACCCTAGTGTCTCCGCAACGGTCAGCGGCGCGCGTGGTTGAGAGAGAATTAGCGGCGTGTGGTTATAGGGTGTCCACCGTGCTTGGCCCTATGGAAGCGTTCGAGATAATTTTCGAT
>JAESSA010000075.1 GCA_016764355.1 Sneathiella sp.
TGATGCGTGAAGAAGCCAAGGCCAAAGGCGAAACCAAAGCCAAAGAAAAAAGTGGCAAAAAAGACTGAAAAGCCGAAGAAAAAATTCGATTTAAGTCAGATATCAGCCTTACTTGACAAGAAGAAGAAGGAACAGGCAAAGAATAAATCGAAGGCGACTGACACAAAAAAGTCAAATTCTACTGAAAAAGTGCGCAATAGTTCAAGTAAGGCTGTGGATAACTCTTTGCCTATGAGCTTGAGTGAGCGGGATGCTTTCAAGCAACAAGTTCAGCGTTGTTGGAGCCCACCGACCGGTGGTGTAAAGGCTGAAGAATTGATTGTAAGGTTGAAGATTTCCTTGAACTTAGATGGAACCGTACAAGGTCGGCCGAAGGTCGTCGGCGGCGGCGGCTTGAGAGATACTTTTGAGAAGGTAGCGACGGAAAGTGCAATTAGGGCGGTTCTTTTATGCCAACCTTACCGATTGCCGATTGATAAATATGAACGATGGAAAGATACTACGCTTAATTTCAATCCAAAGGATATGTTCTGATAATGAGGAATATGGTGGGCAATTTAACTAATCGGTATAGGCGTCTGGTCGCTGGTCTAATTCTCTCGTTTGTGGTTATTGTACCCGCGCGTGCTGAATTGGTTATCGATATTACTCAGGGAAATATCCAGCCGCTTCCTGTGGCAATCACTGATTTTTTCAGTGAAACTGAAGCTGCAGGATTGGTCGGTCAAAAGATAGCTGAAGTGATTCGGGCTGATTTGGAGCGCTCCGGTTTGTTTGCACCAATAGAGCCTCGTGCCTTTCTCCAAAAACCTGTCGATTTACAAGTGACGCCGGTATTTTCAAACTGGCGAAAAATAAATGCGCAGGGCCTTTCAACGGGGCTGGTAAGAGCTCTGCCTGATGGGCGCATTAATGTGCAATTTCGTCTCTGGGATGTTTTTTCTGAGCAGTATCTGACCGGTATTCAATATACTAGTCAGCCTACAAATTGGCGCCGTACGGCTCATTTGATTGCTGACCAAATTTATAAAAGGCTGACAGGTGAAGAGGGGTATTTCGATACCAGAATTGTCTACGTCTCCGAAAGTGGACCTCAAGATCGTCGAATTAAGCGTTTGGCAATTATGGATCAAGACGGGGAAAAACATCAATTTCTCACGGATGGTAGCAATCTGGTATTGACGCCAAGATTCTCTCCGACCCAGCAAGAGATTACTTACCTGTCTTATTTCAATAACCGCCCAAGGGTGTATTTATACAACATTGATACCGGTCAGCAGGAAGTCTTGGGTGAATTTCCGGGGATGACTTTCGCGCCGCGATTTTCCCCTTCGGGCAATCATGTGGTCATGAGCATGGCGGATAATGGAAATTCTGATATCTATCTGATGGATTTGAGAACCCGTTCTCTGAAGCGGCTGACCAAGCATCCGGGCATTGATACGGCTCCTTCCTTTTCTCCAGATGGATCTCAGATTACGTTCGAATCAGATAGAGGCGGGCGGCAACAATTGTATGTGATGAATGCGAACGGTTCTAACGCAAAGCGAATTAGTTTCGGTCGTGGTAATTATGGCACACCCGTTTGGTCCCCCCGCGGCGACATGATTTCCTTTACTAAATTAAGTGGTGGGAAATTCTCAATTGGGGTTATGCGAACTGATGGTTCTCAGGAGCGCATTTTAACTGAAGGCTTTCATAATGAAGGGCCATCTTGGGCACCAAATGGCCGTGTTCTGATATTTTTCCGTCAAATTAGGGGAGATACATCAGGGCGTGGGGATAAAGTTCGCTTGTGGTCCGTGGATTTGACGGGGTATAACGAACGTGAAGTTATTACACCTAGAGATGGTTCAGACCCAGCGTGGTCGCCCTTGATTAGGTGAGATAGTACTTGTATAATACAGTATAGGTATTCCATGGGGGAATAATATTCTATTGTAAGCACGATATTATGAATATAGCGTTGGTTACTTGGAATACCCAAATAAATAGATTTCCTGAGGATGGGAGTTAAATAAATGCGGCTCAATCTTGGCCTTAAATTCTTGAGTATGTTTGTTGCACTGGCATTGGTCGCAGCGTGTGAAACCGCGCCTAAAGACTCCGGTGATAGTTCTGGGGGAGGCGCGTCGTCTCAATCAGGAACAACAGGTAGTAATGGTTCAACAACAACTGGTGGTACTAGTCAGGTACAGCCAGGCAGTCAGGAAGATCTTGTCCTGAATGTTGGTGATCGCGTCTTCTTTGGTTATGATAAATTTAGCCTGAGCGATGAAGCTCGTTTGACTGTTCAGCGTCAATCAGCATGGTTAAAAGCAAACCCAACAATCACAGTAGCCGTCGAAGGTCATGCCGATGAGCGTGGTACTCGCGAGTACAACTTGGCTCTCGGTGAACGCCGGGCAACTGCTTTGAAAAATTACCTGGTAACGCTGGGAATTTCTTCCTCACGCGTTTCAACTATCTCATACGGTAAAGAACGCCCAGTAGCTCTTGGTCATACAACTGCTGCTTGGTCACAAAATCGTCGTGGTGTGTTGACCGTTAATTAAAAACGGCTTTGAATTTTAAAACCCGCTGCGAATACCAGAAAACTGGTGTTTGCTGGCGGGTTTTTTTATGTGAATTGTGAATGCGCACTTGTATATGTGGCCTCTCTTTTGTCACAATGACGGTATATTCTTTACAAATTGGTTTAATCGATGGTTCGGGCGAATGATAGTTAAGAGAAATGTGAATAGGTTTTTTGGCTGCATTTTGGCGCCGAAGATACGGTTGAGTGTGCAAGCTATAACAAAGTTTGCTTTTGTTTCAGCGTGCCTCATTCCGATAGTCGCAACCCCGCTTAGTAATGCCAGTGCGCAGTCAAGTGAAGTTCAGGCTCTGTTGGACCGTATTAATCGCCTTGAAGCCGACTTGAATAATGTGCAGCGTAAAGTCTTCCAGGGTCAAAATGTCCCGGCGCCTAAGTTTAATTCTGGCAGTGGCTCTGTTGCCGGTGGCAGTGAAGCCGCAGCTTTGTTGTCCTCTCGCCTTGATACTTTGGAGGAAGAACAAAGAAGCGCAACGGGGAGCACTGAAGAAATCACCTTTAAGGTAGATCAAATTTCCTCTCGGTTGAATAAGCTGGTTCTGGATGTAGATTTTCGGCTAACAGAGATTGAACAGCGCCTTAAAGGGAATGTCCCCTTAAACGAGGGATTGGTGGGAACACCCACAGATAACCGCTCCAGTTTGGCAGGTGTACCTAACAATGGCCAGTTAGCCACTAGCCCTGCAGGTTCTACATCACAAGGGAATAGTCTTCCAACAGGGACCCGGCTTTTAGGGACAATTCGTGTTCCCGAAGGGGCGCAGAATTCTGGGCAACAAGCTGTTGGCAATATTGCTAATGTCCAAGAGTCTGCAACTATTCAAGTGAATCCTGAAGATCAATATAACCGCGCTATTTCATTGATTAGAACAGATGACTACGCAGGGGCCGAGCAAGCCTTCTCGTCGTTTCTTGAAAACAATAAAGATCATACCCTTTCTGGTAACGCCCAATATTGGCTAGGGGAGACACATTATGTAAGAGGCGATTATCCCAATGCAGCATCTGCTTTTTTGAAAGGCTATCAAGAATATCCCAATAGCTCCAAAGCTGCTGACAATTTGTTAAAGCTTGCCATGACACTTGGGCGAATGGATCAAAGGCAAGAAGCGTGTGTTACTTTTCAGCAAATGGATAAACAGTTTTCTAAGTTGCCTTCACGCTTAAAGCGGATTTCAAATAGCGAGAAGAAGAAATTCGAATGTCGGTAACTCATCTTTAAACACCCAGCATATGAGCACTAAGCTTTTATCACAATTTAAAGAGAAAATGACGCAGGTGTTTGCGTCAGACGCTTTGCCTACGACAATTGCTATCGCTGTCTCCGGCGGTTCAGACAGTATCGCATTATGTTTACTTGCCCAAAAATGGTGCGAGAAAAAATCCGTAAAACTGGTCGGGTTGACTGTTGATCATGGCCTGCGTGCTGAAGCGGCTTTGGAAGCACAGGACGTTAAGCTATGGCTTCAGAAATACGGAATAGAGCACCATACCCTGAAATGGGCTGGTCCTTATCCAGATGCTGGTATTCAGCAGGCTGCCCGTCATGCACGATATGATTTGATTAGCGAAAAATGCCGTGCTTTAAGGGTTCAGTATGTTTTGCTGGGGCATCAGCTTGAGGACCAATTAGAGACGTTGCTTCTCCGTCTTTCCAAGGGCAGTGGTGTGCAAGGATTAGCGGCGATGGATTTAGTGTCAGAACGTGGTGCGATTTCACTTGTACGACCTCTACTGACTCTTGCCCGGGCGGATCTTCGCTTATATTTGACGGAAAATAATCAAGAGTGGATTGATGATCCAAGCAATGAAAGCCCTATTTATACTAGGACGAAGCTAGGGGCGGTGCTGAAGCAAATCGTTACTTTGCCGGGAAGTAGTATGGCATCGGTTGCACTTGGTTCAAAACGGCTTCAAAGAGCAGACCGTGCACTTGAAAAGATAACGAGCGATTTTCTATCCTCTTTGGTTGTTATTAGCCCTTTTGGTTATGTAAGCTTTCCTGAAAATTTTCACAAAAATATGCCGGAGGAAATTGGTATTCGGTTTCTTGAACGGATCTTTATGTATGTGAGAGGGGGCAATGGACGTCCAGTTCTGATGTCGTTGGAAAAATTATTCACTGATATCTGTAATAGCAGCATTGTCAGCGCCGCAACTCTTGCCGGATGCCAACTTAAAAAAACTAAAAATAGTTGGATTGTGTGCCGTGAACCCGGACGAAAAGGGTTGCCAGTATTAGGGTTTGAAAGTGACCCCTCAATATTATGGGATGACCGATTTTTGGTCGTTGATCATCGTGCGGAAAATGAATCAAGTGAGGGAAATTCCTTTACTGTCCAAAAAATTGGGGATGATGGATGGAAGATTCTCGCAAATTCCGAGTTTTTGGATAACAACTTGGTGTTGCCAAATATTGTGAAAAAAAATCTGCCTGCCATTTGGTTGGGAGACAAATTGGCTGCTGCACCGCTATTTTCCTACTATTCTGGTGTTATGGGCATTGCAAAGGGGCGGTTCGAAGTGGTATTCAGTCCTAAAAGTGATCTTATTTGATAAAGTATACGAATAACTCCCCTTGGAAGTTGGACATATTGACTTATATTTAAGATGTTTCCCAGATTGTGGGCGTAGTTTAACAGGATCGGGCGTCTTTTTGTCGGCCGGATGCACAAGGAAAGTTTGTTCGTGAATCTCTTTGGAAAAAATGTGGTGCTTTGGGTGGTTATTGGACTACTGATTGTCGCCTTGTTTAACATATTCAATGACTCGTCACAGCGTAGTGGCGGGACGTCGCTGCCTTATTCCAGATTTTTGGATCAAGTTAATAATGGGCAGATCACTGAAGTTACTATTCAGGGGCATACGATTTTAAGTCGGGCTCAGGATGGACAAACTTATACAACATATGCGCCTCAGGATAATAACCTAGTAGATCGCTTGACCGGGCAAGGTGTATTGATTACCGCGGCACCAGAGGAAGAAGGAAGTTTGCTTATGGCAACGCTTCTATCTTGGTTCCCTATGCTCCTTCTCATCGGTGTTTGGATTTTCTTCATGCGCCAGATGCAAGGCGGCGGCGGAAAAGCTATGGGTTTTGGTAAATCTAAAGCTAAACTTCTGACGGAGAAACATGGCCGGGTTACATTTGAAGATGTTGCAGGTATTGAAGAAGCGAAAGAAGAGTTAGAAGAAGTCGTCGATTTTCTTAAGAATCCCCAAAAATATCAACGCCTTGGCGGTAAGATTCCAAAAGGGTGTTTGCTTATTGGACCCCCAGGCACAGGTAAAACCTTGCTTGCCCGCTCAGTTGCCGGTGAAGCTAGTGTTCCTTTCTTCACGATCTCTGGTTCAGATTTTGTTGAAATGTTTGTGGGCGTTGGCGCCAGTCGTGTTAGAGACATGTTTGAGCAAGGTAAGAAGAATGCACCTTGCATAATCTTTATCGACGAGATTGATGCTGTCGGTCGCCATCGTGGTGCCGGCCTTG
The DNA here is from genome assembly GCA_016764355.1 of Sneathiella sp. Lineage (GTDB taxonomy): Bacteria > Pseudomonadota > Alphaproteobacteria > Sneathiellales > Sneathiellaceae > Sneathiella. The sequence continues at coordinate 6,087 of JAESSA010000075.1, forward strand.
GCGGTGGTAATGATGAGAGAGAGCAGACGCTCAACCAGTTGTTGGTTGAAATGGATGGTTTCGAAGCCAACGAAGGCGTTATCTTGCTTGCCGCAACAAACCGCCCAGATGTTTTGGATCCTGCGCTCTTACGTCCCGGCCGCTTTGATCGCCAAGTAGTTGTTCCTAACCCCGATATTCTTGGCCGTGAAAAAATTCTGAAAGTTCATATGCGTAAAGTGCCATTGGCACATGATGTGGATCCAAGAATAATCGCGCGGGGCACACCAGGATTTTCTGGCGCAGATCTTGCCAATCTTGTAAATGAAGCGGCCTTGCTTGCTGCCCGCAAATCACGTCGCCTTGTCACGCAACAAGAATTTGAAGATTCTAAAGACAAGGTCATGATGGGAACTGAGCGTCGCTCTATGGTTATGTCAGATGAAGAAAAAGAACTGACAGCCTATCACGAAGGCGGTCACGCTCTAGTTGGTATGCACTTGAAAGCGTCAGACCCAATTCACAAGGCAACAATTATTCCCCGTGGTCGAGCGTTGGGAATGGTTATGCGTCTTCCAGAAAAAGATAGCTATTCCATGCGGCGTGATCAATGTATGGCTCATTTGGCTGTTGCTATGGGCGGTCGGGTTGCAGAAGAAATGATATTTGGTCATGATGCGGTAACTACTGGGGCATCTGGTGACATCAAAATGGCGACGGAAATGGCGCGCCGGATGGTGACTGAATGGGGCCTTTCTGACAAACTTGGACCACTTCTTTATGGCTCGAATCAGGAAGAAGTATTCCTTGGTCATTCAGTTGCCCAGCAGAAAAATTTATCTGAGGCAACAGCAGAACTAATCGATCAAGAAATTCGCCGCTTTGTTGAAGATGGCGAAGATACTGCCCGGAAAATTCTTACTGACTACAAAGATCAGCTTCATCGTGTAGCCAAGGGATTGCTTGAATACGAAACTTTGAGTGGTGATGACATCCAGATTCTGATGGATGGGGGAGACCTTAATCGCCCCGAAAATGACGACACCACTGCGGACAATGGTCCAAGTTCTTCAGTCCCTGAAGCCGATGGTCATAAGAAGCCAGAAGCTGGCGGAATGGAGCCGGAGCCACAGCCTAGTTCTTAAGGTGAAATAATGGATTTGTTACAAGAAGGCTCCGCTTTACCGCGGGGCCTTTCCTTCTCTGAGAGGGTTTATATTGCGCCCTCGACATCCGATAATCCGGACGGCGTGACGGTTGCGATCAGGAATGCTCAAGGCGCCATAAATTTTTGGGACAGTAGTTTTGCTTCAATTGAGGAATGGGCTTGTTCAGAAAAATATTTGGGCGCAGATATTCTGAATCAGTTGAGTTTTCTCAGAAATCAGAAGAGCAAAAAAACTTGTTTAGGGCGGCCTTCCCCTCTCATCATGGGAATTGTTAATGTAACACCAGACAGCTTTTCCGACGGTGGTAAATTTGAAGCTGCGGAGGATGCCTATGCGCATGCTTTGAGGCTATTTGAGTCGGGTGCCGATATATTGGATATTGGCGGAGAGAGCACTCGGCCTGGCGCAGAGACAGTTGACTTGGAACAGGAGCTTGCTCGTGTCCTCCCTGTCATTGATAACTGCAAATCGCTTGGGCCTTTAATCTCAATAGATACACGAAAATCGAAGGTCATGGCTCAAGGGTTGGATCATGGTGCGACGCTTATTAATGACGTGACAGCCCTTCAATATGATGCGGATAGTTTAAAAATTGTTGCAGATAGAAATGCAACCATCTGCTTAATGCATAGTGCTGCTGATCCGAAGGTTATGCAGGATAACCCCACTTATGATCATGTACTTTTTGACGTCATTGACTATTTACGCGAGAGAATATCTGTTTGCTTGAACGCGGGCCTGAAAAGGGATCAGATCATTATTGATCCTGGTGTTGGCTTCGGCAAAACAGTTGATCATAACCTTGTGCTTCTAAAAGGGCTGCGGTTTTTCCATGCTCTTGGATGCCCCATACTTCTTGGTGTCTCCCGGAAATCTTTTATTGGAAAAATTGATAGGCCAGGGGAGGCCGAACAGCGGATCGGAGGTTCTTTGTCTGCCCTGCTTTACGGTTTAGCTGCAGGCATTCAAATCTTCCGAGTGCATGATGTGGACGAAACACGCCAAGCTATTGCGGTTTGGGAAGCTGTTGATAAAATGCCCCTAGCGTAATATCTTGTTCTCTTAAGAAAACGATTTGAAGGCCTGACTAATTCAAAAGGCCTTAAACATGATGGATTAGAATGACACGTAAATATTTCGGTACGGACGGTATCAGAGGCACAGCAAATCAATATCCAATGACCGCAGACATTGCGCTTAAAGTTGGCGTTGCCGCTGGAAAGATGTTTGCTGGCCGGGGAAATTTTCGCCATCGTGTCATCATTGGTAAGGATACTCGCTTGTCTGGATATATGGTTGAACCTGCCCTGACAGCAGGGTTCACCTCTGTGGGCATGGATGTCATTTTGGTTGGGCCGCTTCCAACGCCCGCCATTGCCATGCTTACCCGTTCTTTGCGGGCTGATTTGGGTGTCATGATATCCGCGTCCCATAATCCATATGAAGATAATGGCATTAAGCTTTTTGGGCCGGATGGGTATAAATTGTCCGATGAAGTTGAGGTGGCAATCGAGGCAGATATCGAGAATAGCAGCAATATTGAACTTGCAAAGCCAGAACTGCTTGGGCGTGCCACACGACTTGATGATGCAAAAGGCCGGTATATTGAATTTGCAAAAAATAGCTTTCCACGTCACCAACTTCTTAAAGGCCTGAAGATCGTTGTCGATTGTGCAAATGGCGCTGCGTACAAAGTGGCCCCGACAGTACTTTGGGAATTAGAAGCCGACGTCATCTCAATGGGAGTGACACCTGATGGTTTCAACATCAATAAAGGATGCGGTTCTACTGATACTGCCGCAATGTGCCGCAGGGTTGTCGAAGAGGGGGCTGATCTGGGGATAGCACTTGATGGCGACGCGGACCGTTTGATCATTTGTGACGAAAAGGGCGAGTTGGTCGATGGCGATCAACTTATGGCCCTTATTGCTGGAAGTTGGGCGGATCGCGGGTTGCTCAAAGGGGGCGGACTTGTTGCCACGGTAATGTCCAATATGGGCCTTGAAAAATACATGCAAGCCCGTGACTTGAAGTTAGTACGCACCGCCGTTGGAGATCGCTATGTTGTTCAACATATGAGAAAACACGGGTTTAATCTTGGCGGGGAGCAATCAGGGCATATGGTATTGAGCGATTTTAGCACAACGGGTGACGGGTTGATTGCTGCACTGCAAGTCCTGTCGGTGATTGTCGATCAAGAGCGCCCGGTTAGCGAAGTCTGCAGAAGCTTTGATCCATACCCTCAAGTTTTAAAAAATGTCCGTTATAAAAATGGTAACCCTTTGTCCGCAACAGAAGTTCAAGCTTCTATAAAAGAAGGTGAAAAAAAGCTGGGCGATCATGGCCGTCTCTTAATTCGCAAATCTGGGACCGAACCTCTTATTCGCGTGATGGGAGAGGGAGAGAATATAGATCTTGTGAATAAGGTTGTGGATGATATCGTTGGGGAAGTTGGAAAAATATCCGGATATTGACCTAAGTTTAAGTGGAAAAAAAATGATAGCGCGCGTTTTATCGATTGCTGGCTCTGATTCCGGTGGTGGAGCTGGAATTCAGGCCGATATTAAAACAATCACCGCTTTGGGCGGATTTGCAGCGACAGCAATTACCGCGCTTACCGCTCAAAATACTCAAGGCGTCAGCGCAATTGAAGCAGTTTCCCCTGATTTTGTGGTGGCGCAGATTAAGGCTGTGCGAGATGACATCGGATTAGATGGCATTAAAATTGGAATGCTTCATCGAACAGAAGTTGTGGAAGCGGTTGCTGACTATTTTGATTCATTAAGAGGATTGCCTCCACTGGTTTTAGATCCTGTAATGATTGCAAAAGGCGGGGCGGCTCTTCTGTCCGATGATGCGCAAAGTACTATCGTTGATCGGCTGATTTCCCGACACACAACTCTTCTGACGCCAAATATCCCAGAAGCAGAGGCTTTAACCGGCACAAAAATCGAAAATCTGGAGCAAATGAAGGCGGCTGGAAAGCTATTGCAATCCATGGGGCCTAAGGCGGTTCTAGTGAAAGGTGGCCATCTCGAAGGATCCGATGTTACGGATGTTCTGGTAAGTGAAGAGGGTGTCCGGGTTTTTGATCACCCTCGTGTCAATACTCGGCATACACACGGTACCGGTTGCACATTATCTTCAGCCATTGCGACGGGACTTGCCCAGGGTCTTTCAATGACCGATAGCGTGGAAAGAGGGCTTCGCTACGTGGAAATTGCAATTCATGAAGCGCCGGGGTTCGGCAATGGACATGGGCCGCTTCATCATGGACATACTGTTGGCGAGTTTTAAGACAGGCGTCAATTAACTGATTATATTAATGATATTGCTTGTACTGCCCGGAGTCTCT
>JAESSA010000076.1 GCA_016764355.1 Sneathiella sp.
CGACACCACCGGCGTCACTTTTGGAGAGGCCCGCCGCAGTATGTCTCATCTCTGCCAAACGGAATTCGTTTCACCGGACTTGTTCTCAGGCTTTATCGAAGCCCACATTGAGCAAGGACCCGTGCTGGACCGTCACGAGGAATCCATTGGTGTCGTTGAGAATATTGTTGGGATCCGAAGTCAAGTTTACTGTTTTCTAGGCGAGCAAAATCATGCTGGTACCACCCCAATGGGGCAACGCATTGATGCCTTTCAAGGGTTGGTGCGGTTCACCACTGAGCTTAACAAGCGATTTTCAGAAATTGTCACGGCCGACACAGTTTGGACAATCGGTCATGTAGCGCTCCATCCCAATGCTTCATCAACCATTCCAGGCCGAGTAGAATTCTCTATCCAGTGGCGGGATGCAGATGAGGAACGTCTGGATCGCATGAAGACGATCCTTGAAGAGGTCGCGCAGGAACTCGGAGCGAGTTCGGGTCTTAAGATTGAAAGTTCAGCCTATGCGGCTATTCTCCCTACTAAAATGGATACAAAGTTAATGGGCTGGATTGAAAGAGCTGCTCAAGACCTAGTACCCGAAGGCAAGTGGCGGAAAATGCCGTCAGGCGCGTTACATGATGCCGCGAACCTATTTCATCTAATGCCCGTCGCCATGCTCTTCGTGCCGTCAAAAGGTGGCATCAGTCATGATTTCGCCGAAGACACAGCACATGAACATTTGGTTCTGGGGGCGCAAGTCCTCGCCGCCAGCGTCAGTGAAGAGTAAATTACCGCACATCCAATTAGACCGTGATGCCTATAACAGAAGATAGAGCAGAGAAACAACTTTCCTCTGCGGGTAATAACGTAGAGACAGGTTCAGTATTACACTCTCAATTTGACGATTTTTTTATTGTTAAATTCCAGTCAAGTTTCTCAACAATCAACTATTTAGCAAAAATTTAATATACAATATTTTATACTCTAATTGGGGAATATACATTTGCCTTGAACCGTCGAAAAAATGCTATGACAACATCTGAAAGTTTCAAAATAATTGCGACCCCACTTATCGCTGTTCTCATAGTTTTTTTAGGATTTGGCATCTTTGGACAATGGCATCTTGGCCAACTAGCCGTAGAAAAACACAATACTACAACCAAAAATGATGCCCTTCGCATCGCCAAAACGGTTGAACGACAGATCGCCGAATTAGAGAACTACAATTTTCAAGATCTTGTTCTTGAAATAGCTGAGCTAATGGGCAGCCGTGTGACCATTATCCGAAAAGATGGGCAAGTCCTAGCTGATTCCAATCTAAACGCAAAATCTGTTAAATTACTGGATAATCATTCCACCCGCCCTGAGATTAAACAAGCATGGGATGAAGGGGTTGGCATTTCAACACGTGTCAGCAAGATGACGGGAAAGAGTCTATTATATGTAGCTGTGCCATTTCACTCCAGAAAGATTGCCGGCATCATCCGGATCGCCCATAGTTTAGCCGACCTTCAAGAACAAACCAAACAACAGCGTTTTGAGTTCCTTATTCTTGAACTTTTAAGTATCGTTTTCGCTGATATAATTGGTACATTTGCTTTCAAAAATTTGGGAAGTAGAATTAATAGCCAAAAACAGAAACTGGAACACAGAGTTAGAGAACGTACTCAGGACGTGCAAAGGCTTCAAAACCTTGGCACCCTTTTAAGTGCCTGCAATACAACAGACGAAACCACTGAAATCATTGAGCAAATTGTACCTGACATTTTACCTAATGTTAGTGGAGCCCTTTCAATATTCAAAGCATCGCGCAATGCACTCGATGTGACGTCCAGTTGGGGCGAAAAGTGGAAAGGAGAATTCCACTATCTTCCTACTGAATGCTGGTCTTTACGTACGGGCCGAGCTCACCCTTCGGTTCAAGGGCAAGTCACCGTTAAATGTTCTCACCTGCCCGCAAATGATGATGCGTATACTCTGTGTATACCTATGACTGCCCATGGTGAAGTTATGGGTGCCTTACATCTTTCTAAAGAGCGGATTAAAATTACAACGGATGAACGAGAAATCACGTCCATCCTGGCAGAACAAATCAGTCTTGCCATAGCCAATATTAAATTACGCCAAAGCCTCAAAGATCAAGCTATTCGAGACAGCCTGACTGGGCTCTACAATCGACGTTTCTTAATCGAATTTCTTGAAAAAGAAATCCTCAGAACCCAGCGTAACAATAGTCAGGTCACCGTAATGATGCTCGATGTGGATCATTTCAAAAAATTCAATGACAGCTTCGGCCATGATGCGGGTGATATGGTTCTGGCCAAAGTTGGGGAAACGCTGCAAAATACTATCCGTAGCCATGATGTAGCCTGTCGCTATGGCGGTGAAGAATTTACGATTATTCTGCCCCGCGTTTCTCTTGTTGAGGCTAAAAACATGGCGACCCGTTTGGGTGATGCAATCCGCAGCCTAAAAATAACCCATGCCAGTCAACGATTGTCGACTATCACCATGTCCATCGGCATTGCAATCTTTCCAGATCACGGAGAAAAACCAGAAGAACTGATAAAAGCAGCCGACGAGGCTTTGTATCTTGCCAAAAATAATGGGCGTGATCGGTTTGAAGTAAAACTGGGAACAAAGGCAATTCTGGCAAATATTAAAGACAAGGATGTTTGCTGATTTTTTGGATGCATATTGCTTAGAATATTAGCGTATCATCAGGCAGCATAAAACCGTTGGCTTTTCAACGAAACCGAAGCCCTTTGATGTATCGGTGTTTTCGTCCATCACCAGATTGAAACTGCTACTCAAGACCTAGTCCCCCGAAGACAAGTGGCGAAAGAAAACACCATTAATGACCTCAAAATTTGTCGAATTTGGACCCCTATCCTTTGATTATACTAAATTGTCATCTGTGGTTTTGTTGTTTAGTTCCTGATATCCTTCTCCCATGAGCCTCATAATTTTTTTACATGGTCTTTATGTGTTTTCAAAACCTGACTTAAAACTCGCCCTCGGTTTAATTGAAAGTGGCTAGGAGGTTTTTCTTGCTTTGTGCCGCATTAAACTCCCAACACTAGGATTAAGCCAAATAATAGTCTTGAAAAATAAATCTTGCCCGACTGTTCTCTTTATGTTCCTATTTCTTCGTATCTATACTGGAGAATGGCCCAAATGGGAATATCTAACAAACTTAACGAAAATCAGAAAACCTTTATAGAGGCCCAACCTTTATTCTTCGTTGCGACGGCCGGTCGTGATGGTCGTGTGAACGTATCGCCTAAAGGAATGAATACACTGAAGGTGGTCGACAACAATCGGATTATCTGGCTTAATTTGACAGGAAGTGGCAATGAGACAGCGGCCCATCTTCTCGATGTAAATCGCATGACACTCATGTTCTGTGCATTTGAAGGCGGTGCGCAAATTCTCCGCGTTTATGGTCAGGCCAAAATCATTCATCCACGGGACGTTTCTTGGGGATCTGCAGTCGCTGATTTTCCGAAAATTGCGGGAAGTCGACAAATTTTTGATTTGACCATCGACATGGTTCAAACTTCTTGTGGTACTGGTGTTCCGTATATGAGCGTTGTTAAGAGCCGGGCGGAAGAGGAACTTATTCCTTATTATGAAGAAATGGGGCCAGAAGGTGTTGAAAATTACTGGCGGAGAAAAAATTCCTTAAGTATCGATAATAAGCCGACACGAATTCTTAATGACCATTGAGCGAGCCCAATGGTTACAACGCGGCAAAACAATCGTTCTTTCAAAATTTATACAAGATAATGATTAACAGTAATCGTGACGACTGCAGGGAAAAACATTATGGTATTCTAAAATATAATATTGTGGGGAGCGATATTGTGAAAACTTGGAAAAAACCAATATTTAGAACAAGTAAAAAATCATTCGTTGCGCTCGCTTTATTGTCTTTTATAGTTTTTTTGCCATCTCAAATGAAGGTGCTTCAAGCCCAAGAGATTGTAACTTTTCCATCGGCGCCGGCCCCTATTTCACCCTTTAAACTCAAGAAGGCGAAAGCCAGCGGTATAATTTTACCCCCCAAAGCTGGGATCAGGTTAATCGGGCATTTGTTTCGTCCCAATGCTAACGAGCGTCGACCTGCAGTCATAATTTTAGTCAGTGGCGACGGGTTACAGCCATCGCATTTAGACTGGGCCAAACTGTTGGCTGATTGGGGTTACGTTGCGCTTGTCATCGATAGCTTTAGGTCAAGAGGAGGTACAGAATCCAGAGACACACCTTCCGTTGGCATGCCCGCAGATGCGATGAACGGAGCCCGCTATTTGATGTCTTTGGATTTTGTAAACAGTAGCAAAATTGGTCTAATTGGGTTTTCAATGGGAGGAAGTCGCCTATTTTCGATTTTGGCGAAAACTGGCGAAAATAAATCTAATGAAGGAACATTCAAGTCCGGGGTCGCTTTTTACCCCAACTGCGTTGCTGACATGGCATTACAGGTCCCTCTTCTCGTTTTCGCTGGGGATAAAGATGACATCGTATCCCTTAGCAGTTGCAAAACAGCCTTCGAAAAAGCACCGAAGTATGAGAATAACATTTCTTTTATTGTATATTCAGGTGCTACCCATTTCTTTGATAATCCGAACTACCGCAAGGATATAGTGCTGGTGAGCAAGAAGGCTTCTCCTCCAGTGTATTTCTCAACTAATCATTATGATCAAGCAGCTCACGAGGACTCAATAATAAGGGTTCGGGGTTTCTTGAAAAAACACATTGGACAGTAATAGACAATCTAGACGTTAAAAACGCATCATCAAAAGTTAGAATATCAAATACCCTAATCACTCATATGTGAGAAGCTGTGAAGAGACATACCAGCGCATGACCCTCAATATCAAATTCAGTATTAACTGGAGAAGATGTTAGCATGAAGCGACAAAGACAAAATGACCCACATTCCAAAAAGAAAAAGCAAAACCAGCCAAAGCGTATGCCAGCTTCTAAAAAAGCGCTATCACGGCGTGATTTTTTCAATAACTTGCGAAATGGTGCAATTGCAACGGTGATTGTTGGGGGCGGTGCCTGGTTTGTCGTTGACGAGGTCATGGCTACTTTGGATGAACAGGATCTGACAAAAATAGGCAATGGAATACCAACTATTGTACAAATCCATGACCCACAGTGTTCTCAATGCATCGCCTTGCAGAGAGAAACGCGAAGAGCACTAGAGAATTTTGGTAATGACAAATTGCAATATCTCGTCGCCAATATTAAAAGTGCTGAGGGCCGAGCTCTCGCTGCCGCACATGGAGTCCAACATGTCACTTTGTTGCTCTTTGACGCAAAAGGTAAAAAACGGCAAGTCCTCGCCGGTCCGAACCAAAGTGGCTACTTGACTGATGTTTTCCGACAGCATCTGGAAAAATTCGGGGGCCGTTAGAATTCGGAAAAATTTGGCCGCGTCAGGCGACTTGAACTTCCAACACGCGGATTATGGTGCCTACAGGAAAACGCTTATTATTCAATTTTCGGCCCACCAAGTGTTTTCCAAAATCTACTCTGGAAGAACCAAAAACCGTTCAAAACTCTATGAACAATCCAATTCATTGAGCGTCTGTGCCCTGCTGCACCAGTATGGAGCAAAAATTCTCTTTCCTATGACAGCATTCCAATTAGATAATTCTTGCACCGTTTTTAAATCCGAGTGACCCTACAAATATAGGATTCGGCAGATAGACTTTGCATTTACCGCATGGATAACGTTAAGCAGGCATGTAAAAAATATCTGCTGGTATATTTTTCAAAGAATTAGGACTTTGACTTCTATGGATTTGCTGCCAGAAATATTCAACAACCCTGCCAGTTGGACAGCCACCGAAATGAATGCGGACCCTGGCGAATGGTTGATCAAACTCACACCGGGTCAAATTCGAGAATTGGAGGCGGCAGCTAATCATTACTTGAGCCTTGGGTTGGATGTTGGTGAAATTACCGCTGAAAATTTCCCGCTCCCGCACCTCTCACAGCATTTTCAGGCAATGAAGCAAAAGCTGCTGCACGGCATTGGGCTGGAGGTTTTGCGTGGTCTGCCTGTAGATACCTATAAGCCAATATTCAGCGCCGCTATTTTCTGTGGCATCGGCGCTCACTTGGGGCATGCTCGCTCGCAAAATGCGGAAGGACATATTCTTGGTCATGTTAAAAATGTTGGATTGACGTCAACGGATCCATCCGTACGTATATATCAAACAGCTGAGCGACAAAATTTTCATACAGACAGCGCCGATCTAGTTGCCCTGCTGTGTCTGAAGACAGCAAAAGAAGGCGGGCGTTCATTGCTGGTCAGTGCTGAAACCATTTACAATCGAATGCGAAAAAATGCGCCAGACCTTCTGCCGCTCTTGTTTCAGCCCATCGCCACGGATAGACGAGGCGAAGTTCCGCCCGGTCAAAAACCGTTTATGACTATTCCTGTTCTCAGTTGGCATAAAGGGTTTCTAACCGTTTTTTACCAGCGCGATTATATCAACAGCGCCCAACGATTTGACGATGCTCCGCGATTATCATCAGCCACTATTGCTGCGCTGGATTGTTTTGACAAATACGCGAATGATCCCGATCTTCATATTGGCATGGACCTTCAGCCCGGCGATATGCAATTTGTTTACAATCACTCACAACTTCATGATCGCACGGCATTTGTCGACTGGCCCGAACCAGAACACCGCCGCCATTTACTGCGCCTGTGGCTCTCCCTAGAAGGCGACCGACCGCTGCCCGAGATTTTCAAACAGCGCTATGGCTCAATAGAAATAGGAAACCGCGGCGGTATCATCACAGAAAAAACCAAACTTCACGCTCCAATCGAGATGAGTTGATGATGAAATCCTAAGCCAAACGCACCTATTGGCGGGTAAGCTACTGTTACAAAAGAGTTATGTTTATCGCGCCAAAAGAAAAGTTGTCTTTTACTGAGATCGACACAACCTCGCCGGCGCGTTGTCTGTCAACCGGTACGCACATCAAGTCCAACTTTCAGTGCTAACTGGGCTATGAAAATTCAAGTAAACTTTTTGATCGCACTCCAAAATTTTATTTTGAAGAAGTCTGCTAGTGCTTTATAGCTCAGGCAATGTCTGATTTACGCCCGATAGGCCCGCCAAAATCACAAGAGTTTGATGATCTGTATTTTTCTGCTGATGATGGATTAGCAGAAAGCAAATTTGTGTTTTTGGACGGCAATAATTTACCTGAAAATTGGCTGGAAGCAGAACGCTTTGTGATTTGCGAAACCGGTTTTGGAACCGGATTAAATTTTTTATCGGCATGGAAATTATTCGAAGAAACAACAAAACCCCATCAGTCACTTGATTTTATATCTTTTGAAAAATATCCATTGGAAGCCGAAAAAATTGGATTGTATTTGAAGCCATGGCGTGATTTTTTTGACGGCCGTTTGCAGCAATTAGTAGCACAGTATCCGCCGGGCATTCCCGGATTTCATCGTATTGTGTTAAATGAACGGGTGACGCTTACGCTCATTTTCGATGATGTCAACGAAGCTATTCCAAAATTGATTGCTGATGTTGATGCGTGGTTTCTGGATGGTTTTAGACCCGCGACAAATCCAGATATGTGGAGTGACACTGTTATCGAAAATATGGCACGGCTAAGTCATAAAGGAACGCGACTTGCGACATTTACCGCGGCGGGAAAAGTACGCAGGGGCCTCATCGCAGCAGGATTTTCCATTGAAAAAGTGCCAGGATTCGGGCGCAAACGCGATATGACGGCTGGTTATTTTCCTGGTGATAGCGCGTGAAAATAGCAATTATTGGCGGCGGTTTAGCAGGGTGTGCCCTGGCCTGGACATTGCGTCAGATCGGGCAAGAGCCTGTCGTCTATGAAGCCGGTCCAGAGCTTGCAAACGGTGCCTCCGGGAATGCTTCCGGGCTATATAATCCGCGATTTTCTGCGTTGCGCGGGCCGGACGCTAATTTTTATGCTGCCGCTTATTCTCTGGCGCTCCGTAGCTTTAAAATGTTCGATGGTATTGATTGGTGCCCAACTGGCGTGCTGCATCTAATGGATACTGAGAAAAAAGAAATACGTTTCCACAAGACCGTTACAAACTGGCATTGGACGCCGGCCCATATGCGTATTGTGTCCTCAGATGAAGCATCAAGAATTGCAGGCGTTGGTCTTCAATACGATGCCCTGTATTTGCCGGACGGAGGCAGTGTTGCCCCAAAAAAGCTCTGCGCAGCTTACATGCGTGATATTGATTACCGTCTCAATACCTCTGTTGAGAACCTCGAAGACGTTGACGCTGATATAATCGTCTTGGCTTGCGGCTCGGCTGTTCTCAAATTCGTGCCCAATCTTCCGATTATACCCGTGCGCGGGCAGGTCACTCAGGTGAAAGCCACACAGCTGTCAGAGAATATTAAATGCAGTATTTGTTATGAGGGTTATTTCATGCCTGCTAAGAACGGTATTCATACTCTGGGCGCGACATTTCAGCCCGACTTAAATCACTCCAATATTATCAAGCAGGATGATCAAGAGAATATCCAAAAATTGGGAGAAGCCATCCCCGGGCTGGAAGCCGGGCTAGAAGTCGTAGAACAACGTGCATCCATCCGGGCGACGTCCAGAGACCGCTTCCCAATCATTGGCCCAGCACCGGGTCAGGAAAATGTATATGTTTCTGCCGCCCATGGCTCCTATGGCGTTCTTAGCTCTTTGATGGGGGCACATTTGCTCGCAGATATGATCATGGATCGTCCCCGTTGCCTGCCCGTAGATGTAATCGCGGCTCTATCCCCTCAAAGATTTAAAAAACGGGCCTAGGGCATACTCAACAAAACTTGAATTGAGGAAACCGTTCCACCGGAACGTCGCCAAAGTGTCTTCCCCATGTGAGTGAGAGTGTAATTATCGGCCTCGCTCCACATTTTATACACAAATTACCTTACCCATAGCGCTTACTTTCCTTCACCAAAGACACTGACGACCATTAACGTCATTTCCTGCGATGTCTGTCTAAAGGACCAAGCCTTAGATCTTTGTGAAATCATGAAGTCCACAATGCGCATCGCGACAATATATCAGGACGCACTTGAATCGCGATATTCAGTCGCCCCATGTCTCCAAAATGTTTCGATTTTGCAGATGCCGAGAAGTTCCTGACGTTCAGGATAATGATGTACTGCTATTGGCGGTAAATTTTCTCGGGTCAAAATACAACAAGTTCAATAACACATTCTCTTTCCAAAGGAGACACCTGTAGCTAGTGTGTATGAATAATATCTAAAAAAGAAAATTAGAATAAGTAAAAAACTGGCTGAACTGCCATTGGACAAATTTTTTAGTCTGGTGGCTCAACAAGGAGGAAACTATGTTTAGTATTTTATCAAAAAAATTAGCAACAGCAGTTGCATTGTGTGCATTTGCAGTTACCGCTCTACCGGTGCAAGCGGATGTAATCGATGACATAAAGGCTCGCGGCGTCCTAAAAGTTGCAGTTAAAGCTGATTACAAACCCTACGGATTTCGCGATACATCAGGCGCCATTATTGGTATTGAGCCGGAACTAGCGAAAGATGTTGCTGATAAACTTGGTGTAAAAATTGAATATGTGCCCGTGGTCAGCTCTAACCGTATGCAGTTCTTGCAACAAGGCAAAGTTGATCTGTTGATCGCCACGATGACAGACAAGCCCGACCGCCGAAAAGTAGTCTCAATTGTTGATCCAAATTACTATTCTTCGGGTACCAATATCATGGCATCTAAGAAATTTGGCTTCAAAAAATGGGAAGACCTGCGTGGCAAACCTGTCTGCGGCATACAAGGCGCATTTTACAATAAAAAAACCGGCCGTGACTTTGGTGCCAAAATTGTTGCCTTTAAAGGCACCGCCGAAGTTTATGCCGCTTTGAAAGCAGGCAATTGCGTAGCATTTGTTTATGACGACTCGTCTCACGTCGCAACGCTTGAACAGGCTGACTGGGCTGATTATGAAATGCCATTACCAACGATTGATGATGCCCCTTGGGGTCTTGCCGTGAAGCTTGGTGAAACAAAATTTCACAAAATGATGGAAGCAATGATTGTTGATTGGCACAAAACGGGTCGCATCTTGGCACTCGAAACGAAATGGGGTGTCGCCAACACGCCTTTCGCTATGGATATGAATAAAAAATACAAATAATTATTAAGGAAAATGGCGGCGATTTTCATATAAATTCTGCCGCCATTTCCAGTTTATTTGTGCTGATTTTCGAGTGAGGGGGAATTGATGGAAGCATTTTATGAATGGGCAAGAGTACTCTATGAGAATACGGGTATAAATCTTCCATTTATTTATGACAGTTATGACCGTGGTCGCATGATTGATGGTTTTTTTACGACTGTAAAACTGTCGATCATCTGTTTGTTCTTCTCGGTTATCATTGGAATTATTGGTGCTTGGCTGCAGAACTCACCCCTAAAATGGACCCGCAGGATTGTTAACGGATATATTCAGTTATTCCGCAATACGCCGCCTCTGGTGCAAT
>JAESSA010000077.1 GCA_016764355.1 Sneathiella sp.
GATGACAAAAAGCAGAACGAAAGAGATGGGAAGAAGAATGAAGCCTTGCTTCGCGCGGCCTTGATTTTTCATATTGAAATAATGGCGTACTAAAATTCCAACCAACGCAATCGCTGCTAAGACAGCCCAGCCGTAATCGTGACCGAAAGTCATGGGGTAGTGGTTGCTGATCATGATGAACAGAACGGGCAGTGTTAAATAATTATTATGCAATGATCTCTGTTTTGCTTTTATGCCTGGGGCTGGGTCTGCGGGTTCCCCTTTTATCGCAGAGGCAACCATAGCCCGTTGGCCTGGCATAATGACCATGAGTACGTTTGCAGCCATTATGGTGCCAATCATGGCTCCGACGTGAATGAACGCACCACGACCGCTGAATACTTGGCCTAGTCCCCATGCGGCGAGGGTCAGCAATAAAAAGAGGACGAGGCCAAAAACACCTTGATGTCGAATAAGGGGTGTTTTGCACAAAAGATCGTAGATAATCCAGCTGCCCACAAGGGATCCAAGGCCGATTAGAATAGCGGCATCCACTGAAATATCAGCAATATCTCGGTCAATGAGATAAATCTCAGCGCCAAAATAATAAAGAACCGTAAGAAGGGCGAAGCCACTTAGCCAAGTGAAATAAGCTTCATATTTGAACCAATGCAGGTGTTGAGGCATAGTCGGGGGAGCGGCGCGGTACTTTTGCACTTCATAAAAACCACCGCCATGAATGGCCCAGAGCTCACCGCCGACACCGTCTTTATCTTTATAACCCCCCTTTTTTGGTGGGGTTAAATTCATGTCTAGCCAGATGAAATAAAAGGATGCACCAATCCAGGCTATCCCGGTAATGATATGAATCCACCTGATCCCGAGGTGAATCCACTCTGCGATGTCAAAACCCATAATATATCCCTGCTCTAGATCATCCCAAAGGGTACGATACGTTTGTTATTATGACGCAAATGCGTGAAACGAACAATTTCGTTCATTTAACATTATATTGGAAGTGAGTATAAAGTAGATTCACTTTCAAAAAATAATTGATAATCATATGGCAAGTTTGAAAAATATGGCGGCTTTCGTCGCGGTAGTAGAGCATAAAAATTTTTCTCAAGCAGGGCGAGAGCTCCGTGTGTCTACTGCTGTAATCAGCGCGCGCGTTGCAAAGCTAGAGGCTGACATCGGGGTCAGGCTTCTGAACCGAACCACACGGCATGTGGTCCCAACAGAAGAGGCGCTTATCTATTTTGAGGACTGTAAGCGTATCATAGCCCAAGTGGATGCCGCGGAAGCAGCTCTCTCCTCACGGGAGCGTCAGCCCGTGGGAAGCCTTAAAATTACCGCACCCCTCGTGTTCGGACGCCGATTTTTAGCGCCGCTTCTCCCCAGGTTTCAAATGGTGTATCCAAAAGTACAAATTCGACTTCATTTGTCCGATACCTTTGTTGATTTGATTAAAGACGGGATGGATATGGGCATCCGGATCGCAGATTTGCCAGACTCCACAATGATTGCCAGAAAGCTGGGCGATAGCCCCCGTGTTATCTGCGCATCCCCAGATTACTTGAGAAGAACGGGAAACCCACAAACGCCAAATGATTTATTGAACCATAATTGCCTACTCTTGCGTTTCCCCGGATCAACACAATTTCAGTGGGGTTTCTTGAAAAGCGGAGAGAAATATACAATTCCTGTGAAGGGGGATTTAGACAGCAATAATGGAGATGTCCTTCGTGATTGGGCATTAGCGGGACACGGTATTTGTTTGAAGTCGAGATGGGAGGTGGAAAAAGAGCTGGAACGTGGTGAGCTTGTTGAAATCCTGAAAAATGACAGCCTTTCCCCTGTGAATATTTCTGCTATTCATCCAAGTGGAAACATCACTCCCCCTAAGGTTCGTTTATTTATAGATTTTTTGGTGGAAACATTCGGAACAAGTCTTACAATTTGACTATGCGCTGTCGATTATCGCTGCGCAGCGGGATTATAAAACATGCCAAGGGATAGACTTTGGGCAATTCGCTCCGCTTTTTCAAAAATAAATTCAACGTCTTTATTGTCGAATAATTCTTCTAAAGTCTCCCGAAACAAATCAAGCCAGTGGGTAAAATATTCAGGCTTCACTTTATCTGTTAAAGGTTTGTGTTTTTGCATGGGATTGCCAGAATAAAGCCCACTAGAATTGAGAACAGACGACCAGAAGCGATACATTTTTGGCATATGCTCTGACCAGCGATCACCAATTTTCGTGTCAAAAATAGGCCCCAGAATTGAATGCTCTCTAACCTTTTCATAAAAACGATCCACCATTTTTACAATCATATCATTAGGGATAATTATAGGGCGTGGCAGGCGGGGATTTACTTCCTCAGGTGGATACATAGGGCTACTTCAATTTGTTATAAGCATTGATTATTATACTAGAGGCATATTCAGCTTCCGCCACTGTGACATAACGCCCCAACCCAATTCGAACCGTAGAGCTAATTGCCTCAGCACTTAGCCCAAGCGCTTTTAACACATGGGAGGGCGTGTTTTTTGATGAAGCACAAGCGGAGCCTGTAGAGAGGGCTAGTTCGGACATTTCAAAGAGGAGATCTTCTGCATCGACTAATTTAAAAATAATACTTAGACAACCGGGAAGGGCTGAATTTAGATCCCCGTTAAAATTAACATCGTCTTTCAATGAATTGAAAGCTGTGACTTCATAATATCGGAAAGATGTAGAAGATGGGCTTCATCTTTCTGCCTGCATTCGATAACAATTTGGCAGGCCTGCCCAAGCCCAATGATAAGCGGCGTAGGCAGTGTACCGCCGCGCAGTCCATTTTGTTGATCGCCGCCGTAGATTAGGGGGCTGAGCTTAGTTCCGCGTTTGATAAATAGCGCACCGATGCCTTGCGGACCATACATTTTATGACCCGAAAGACTGAGCAAAGTGATGTTTTTATTTCCAACATTAATCTCTTCCGTTAGCAACGCTTGAGTAGCGTCCGTATGAAAGACGATATTTCTTGATGCGCAAATCGAGGCAATCTCACTTATGTTCTGGATTGTCCCAATTTCATTATTTGCCGCTTGAATAGATACAAGAATGGTATCGGGTCGCAATGCGGCTTCTAAAGTCGATAAATCCAGAAGACCGTTATTTGTCACTGGAAGTAGGGTAATATCGTAGCCTTCTGCTTTCAAAATTTGCAGGGGAGACAAAACCGACGCATGTTCCGTCTCAAGGGAGATGATGTGCCCCTTGTCTTTAAAGCCTCTTGAGTAGCCGAGGAGAGCAAGATTATTGGCTTCAGTTGCACCAGAGGTGAAAATTATCTCGTCCGGATAACAGGATAATAAAGCACTTATCTGATCTTTTGCTTTTTCAATATGTGCACGGGCGTTCAGCCCAAAGACATGGGTATTACTTTCGGCATTTCCCGGTGCGGAAAAGGATTGGATCACACTGTCACGCACCTTTGGTGCAAGGGGAGTCGTCGATTGATGGTCCAGAAAAATGGGGAGTTTAATTTCCGCCCCTTTAAACAGAACTGTCTTTATATTTTTGGAAACTAGGTCCATTGGCTTTCAAAGCTTTCAAGCTGTGCCAGCATTTCTGTCTTTTGCGCATCATTGCAGAATGTTGCATTAAATCCGTTTTTGGCCAAAGTCATAATTTCATCTTTTGAGAGATCTAAAGCATCAAAGACAGCCAAATAGTTTTCATTCATATATCCGCCAAAATAAGCGGGATCATCTGAATTAATTGTGGCCTTTAAATTTTTATCCAGCATTTTTTTTAAAGGATGTTTCCGCATATCCTTGACCCCGGCCAACTTGTAATTGGATAAAGGGCAGACAGTCAGCGCGATTTGCATTGAGACAAGCCTTTGGGTCAAAGCGTCATCTTCAAGGCTACGGTTGCCATGGTCCAATCTGTCGATTTTTAGCAAATCCAGTGCTTCACCCACATATTCAGGTGGACCTTCTTCACCTGCATGAGCGACAGCGAGAAAACCTTCTTGCTTTGCACGAGCAAAAACCCGTTCAAATTTTGAAGGAGGATGACCAAGCTCGGATGAATCAAGGCCAACACCAATTATTTTATCTTTGTGGGGAAGGGCTTGCTCCAAAGTCTCAAGGGCAGCCTCTTCGCTTAGATGGCGAAGGAAACACATGATGATATGGGAAGAAATACCGAGCTTTGACTGCCCGTCTTGTAGTGCTTTGTGAATGCCGCCGATCACAGTCTCAAAAGGAATTCCTCTGTCTGTATGGCCTTGGGGATCGAAAAATATCTCCGTATGGATGACATTTTGTGAGTGTATTTTTGTAAGATACGCCCAAGTCAGGTCATAAAAATCTTGCTCTGTCTGCAAGACACCCATGCCTTGATAGTAAATATCCAGAAAATCTTGAAGTTCAGAAAACTCGTAAGCTGCGCGTACCTCTTCAACGGAGCTGAAAGGGAGGGTGATATTGTTTCTTTGGGCCAAGGAAAACATTAGCTCAGGCTCTAGGCTACCTTCAATATGAAGGTGTAATTCGGCCTTTGGCATGCCTTCAATAAATTTCTTTAAGTTGCTCATTTCCCTCATCCTCTTCTCTTCTCTTACATAAAATAAAACCCCCGCCAAACAGTTCAAGTCCGGCGAGGGTTCTAAATTTATTCAAGTCGCATTATTTAGGCAATTTGCCTTGGATGCCTTCAACATACCAGTCCATGCCAAGAAGAACTCCATCTTCAAGCTCAGACCCGGCGGCAACGGCTTGCGTGCCATCCTGTTTGTTAAAAGGGCCAGCAAATGGCTTCAGGCTACCATTTTCGATGGCCGCTTGAGTTTCTTTTGCAAGCTTAACAACGTCTGCTGGGATTGCAGCGTTATAAGGGGCAAGTTTAACCATACCTGATTTGAAGCCACCCCATGTATCTGTTGATGTCCATGAACCATCAAGTGCTGCTTTTGCACGGGCAACATAGTAACCGTCCCAGTCATCGATGATAGCTGTCAATTGTGCTTTTGGTGCAAATTGAGACATGTCTGATGCTTGACCTACGGCCCAAACGCCGCGGCTTTCCGCAACTTGAAGTGGGGCAGGGCTGTCTGTGTGTTGCATGATAATGTCTGCGCCTTGATCAATCAGGGCTTTTGCAGCATCGCCTTCTTTGCCTGGATCATACCATGTATTTACCCATGCCACTTTAATCTGGATGTTTGGGTTTACACTTCTTGCAGCCAGGGCAACAGCATTAATGCCGCGGACAACTTCTGGAATTGGGAAAGAGCCGACATAACCAATGATATTGGTTTTAGTCATCTTACCGGCAATTTTACCAATTACGTAACGGCCTTCATAGAAACGAGAAGAATATGTGCTGACATTGTCACCGCGTTTATATCCAGTAGCATGTTCAAATTTTACATTTGGAAATTGCTTGGCGACTTTCAACGTTGGGTTCATGAAACCAAAAGACGTTGTGAAAATGATTTTGTGACCATCAGCTGCGAGTTGGCGAATTACGCGCTCGGAATCTGGGCCTTCTTTAACGCTTTCAACATATGTGGTTTTGACTTTGCTACCGAATTCTTTTTCAACAGCTAGACGACCAACGTCATGGCGATAGGACCAGCCGTGATCGCCAATAGGACCAACATATACAAAACCGATTTTGTTCTCATCTGTTGACGCGACATCGCCTTTAAGCAGATCCTGTCCCCAGTATGCGATTCCGCCAACAATCGCGGCAGCGCCGACTAATACAGCAACGGTTTTAAAATTCATGTGTTTCTCCTCTGTTTAATTCGGTTATTATCTTACGATGCTGGATGGAAAATTTTCCCAATACAAGCAGGGGCGTGTTTACGAATACGTGATTCATCTTTTGAAATAATGACCAATACGACAATTGTCGCGACATATGGCAACATAGACAATATTTGTGAGGGTACGTCAAATCCTGCCGCTTGTGCATGTAGTTGCAAAATTGTAATGCCGCCGAACATATAAGCACCGACAATAACAAGACTTGGTTTCCATGTGGCAAATACAATAAGGGCTAGTGCAATCCAACCTCGGCCTGACGTCATATTTTCTGCCCACATGGGCGTATAAATAAGGGAGAGATAAGCGCCACCAATGCCTGACATGGCTCCGCCAAACATAACGGCTAAATATCGAATAGTGACGACTGAATAGCCAATAGAATGGGCTGAGTCATGTGAATCGCCAACAGCGCGCAAAATTAGGCCCGCTTTTGTTTTGTAAAGAAACCAGCTTACGCCAATCGCCATTATAAAAGAGAGATATACCAGTGGATCTTGGCCGAAAAGTATTTGCCCAACAACAGGAAGGTCTGAAAGCCCTGCGATGTCTACCTTTGGGATAGCCTGAACAGGCTGCCCTACAAAGTCCTGACCGATGAGCGCACTTATGCCGACACCAAATAATGTGAGGGCTAATCCCGTGGCAACCTGGTTCGCCATTAGGGACAATGTTAAAATACCAAATAAGAAGGCCATAAACGCACCGGCTCCGGCAGCAGCGATCACGGCGAGAAAATAGTTCCCCGTAACAGTTGCTGTAACAAAGGCTGTTACTGCCCCTACAAGCATCATACCTTCGATGCCCAGATTTAACACACCTGATTTTTCAGTAACCAGCTCGCCAATTCCTGCAAAAACAAGGGGCGTAGCTGCCGTAATAACAGTTAGAATTACGGGGATAATCCACTCATAACCGGTCATGACGCAGCCCTTCCAAAAAGAGTAAAGCGAATACGGAAATTTACTAACACGTCACATGCCAGCAGATAGAAAAGGACCATACCTTGAAAAACTCCCGTAACAGCGACGGGAAGTCCAAGATTAATTTGTGCTGTCTCTCCTCCCAAATAAGTAAGAGCCATCAAAAGGCCAGCGAAGATAATGCCGACGGGATGCAAACGACCCAGAAAGGCCACAATTATGGCGGTAAATCCATAACCGGGGGAAATGGAGGGTAGAAGTTGCCCAACTGGACCGGAGACTTCGGAGACGCCGGCCAATCCAGCCATCGCACCGCCAAAAAGAAGGCTGAACCAGATAATTTTCTTTTGGCTGAAACCTGCATATCCACCGGCTTTGGGGGCCGCTCCTATCACCTTAACCTGAAACCCGATCAAGGTCTTAGAGAGCATTATCCATGTGCCCAGTACGGCAAACAGGGCAATTATGGTTCCAAAATGCAACCGCGTTCCCTCAATAAGAATGGGCATGGTCGCGCTATCACTGAATAATCTTGATTCAGGAAAATTAAAACCATCTGGGTCGCGCCAAGAACCGTGAACAAGCAAGCTTAAAACGAGGAGGGCTACATAGACCAGCATAAGGCTTGTCAAAATTTCGTTGGCGTTAAATCGTGTTTTCAGGAACGCAGGAATGGCAGCCCACAAGGCACCACCAATGGCGCCCATCACAATCATCATGGGGAGGAGGAAAACGCTATCGACATCGTGAAAATAGACAAAGACACCACCGCCGAAGATCGCGCCCATTGTAAGCTGTCCTTCTGCGCCAATATTCCAGACATTGGCGCGGAAGCCTACGGATAAGCCAATGGCACATAGTATAAGCGGTGTGGCTTTTACAAGTAGCTCTGTTGCTCCATAGGTATTGTCGATGGGTTTGATGAAGAAGTTTCGAAGTCCTTCAACAGGATCAACGCCCAGAAAATGAAACAAGAAACTTCCGGTCAGGATAGTTAGTATCAACGCAAATATTGGCGTTGCATAGACCATTAGCTGAGAGGCTTCTGGTCGTTTTTCGATTTTAAGCAACACTTTCAAATTCCTTCTGTGAATCTGATTTACTGGTTCCGCCCATCAGCAGGCCAATCTCTTCAATACTAAGCTCTTGCACGCTGCGCCCTACTGAAAGTCGCCCTTCAGCAATAACGGCCATGCGATTGCTAATGGCAAAAAGCTCGTCAAGGTCTTGGCTTACAACCAAAACAGCTGTGCCTTTTGCGGCCAAGTCAATGATTGCCTGATGAATTGACGCCGCGGCCCCGGCATCTACACCCCAAGTTGGATGGGCGATGATGATAAGTTGCGGGTCCTGAAGCATTTCCCGGCCAACGATGAATTTCTGTAGGTTACCACCAGATAGACTATTAGCTGCATGAGACACACCAGATGTTCGAACGTCAAAATTTTCAACAATTTCTTTGGCAAACTGCTTTGTTTTTTTCGTATCAATGAAACCATTGCTGATTAACTGTTTTTGGCCGTACGCACTTAAAAAAGCATTCTCCACAAGACTCATTTCAGGGACAGAACCATGTCCAAGCCGATCTTCAGGGACAAAAGCTATGCCCTGCTTCCGACGTTGGCTGGGTCCCAAATCCCCAATAGGTTTGTTTTCAAACAGAATTGCTTCTGGGATTTTACAGAGAGCTTCACCGCTTAGTGCTTCAAGAAGTTCAACTTGGCCATTCCCTGCAACCCCTGCTATGCCAAGAATTTCGCCGCTACGAACTTCAAAATTAATGAGGTTCAGATTAACGCCAAACTGATCATTGCTATCCATATTCAGATTATGGACTTTCAAGCGAACCTGCCCCCGCTCCTTAGTGTTGTCATGTTTAGGGGCCTTCAAGTCAGTCCCGATCATCATTTCGGCAAGGCTTTTAGCAGTTTCGACAGTTGGGTCACATTCTGAAATATACTTACCGCCGCGCAAGATAGTCGCCTTATGGCAAAGGGCTTTAATTTCATCTAGTTTGTGGCTGATATAAAGGATCGATACCCCTTCTTCTGACAATCTGCGAAGGGTCAAAAACATTTTGTCAGCTTCTTGAGGTGTCAAAACAGAAGTTGGCTCATCCATTATAAGAAGTTTTGGATTTTGCAAAAGGCATCTGACAATTTCAATGCGCTGCTTTTCACCAACTGATAAGGTATGAACATGACGATTAGGCTGCAAAGGAAGTCCGTAATTTTCTGAAATCTCTACAATGCGCTTTGATAATTTCGCCATATTTTGCCGACCGGGCATACTAAGGGCGATATTTTCAGTAACGGTCATCGCTTCAAAAAGCGAGAAATGCTGAAAGATCATACCGATACCAAGTTTGCGAGCCGCATGAGGATTCGCGATATCAATAAGATTACCGTTCCAGCGTATTGTTCCTGCATCCGCTTTCAATGCGCCGTAAATTATTTTAACAAGGGTACTTTTTCCCGCGCCATTTTCCCCTAGAAGTGCATGAATTTCACCGGGCAAAACCTTCAGGTCAATATGATCGTTGGCCAGCACGCCGGGATAGGCTTTGGTGATGCCCTTAAGTTCCAGGCGCGGATGTTGACTGCTCGTACTCGAACCAGTGTCACTCATTGATTTTTCTCCCCCTGTTTTATACTCGCAGCTTCACCTGACACTGGGTCATATCTCCCGATTTTGACCTTATAGCATTCGGTCTCTGGTTTCTTGTTCAATTTTTTTTAAGTGTAGTTATGCAAAGAGATTTCTGCTTTTTCCCTCTCTGTTGCCATTTGTAGTTGCGCTTGCGTAATTTGTAGTATTTCAGCAGATACGCTTATTGCTATTTGTGCAGGGTGTTTTCCTTTCAAATTATCAAGTCCAATTGGACATGTAAGATTAGCCAGTTGTCGCGTATCAAAGCCGCGTAAAGTAAGCCTCTTAAAAAATTTCTGACGCTTGGTTTTTGAGCCGATGAGACCCAGATAGATGCTGTCCCCTCGTTTCAGAATTTCAGCACATAACTCAAGATCAAGTTGATGGCTATGGGTCATTACCAGATAAAAACTGTCGGTAGGCGCATCAGCTACATGATGGGCTGGGCTTGCGGCAACCACTTTGTCTACATTGTCAGGCAGGTCGTCCGGGAACATATCTTCCCGCTCATCTATCCATCGGATGGCGCAAGGAAGTTGGGATAGGGTATTTATAACCGCTTTTCCCACGTGACCGGCCCCAAAGAGGGTTAAATGAAAAAGGTCTTCATTTGTGGGCTCAATGAGGGTGAAGTCGTCTGAAGCTCGAGAGCTTCGGATAACGATTGGGCTATGAGATTGTATGACCTCCTCAATCCCATCCAGTAACGAGGGGTCAATCGCCTTAATGTTTTTTGTATCACTTATGACAGTACGCGATGCTTTCCCATTATTCCAATTAGTGAGCAATACCCTGTCGGATGAGCCCTGTGGCGCTTCAATTGAGGCTATCCAATTTTCATCGTCATCACTTAAAGGCGTCAATAAAATCTCGACATGTCCCCCGCAGCATTGGGCCAGTTCTGGTCCAAGGGGAAGTTTTAGAATTTCTGCAGTACGGCCGTTTTGTAGTATTTCTCGCGCTTGATCGATTGCCTTGAATTCGAGTTGGCCGCCCCCGATGGTTCCAATTATATCATTGGCAGTCACAAGCATTTTGGCTCCCGCCTCTCGTGGGGTAGAGCCCAATATAGACCCAACCGTCACCAGAACCAAAGATCGTGGATTCG
>JAESSA010000078.1 GCA_016764355.1 Sneathiella sp.
TGGAAATGACACCCCCAATTGCCATCATTCTGCTCAATGACAGTGGAATGGACACAGCGCGGAAACTCGCAAACCTGTTCCCAGGCTCGCTTGTCCATGGATTAGGCGGAAGAACCACGCAAGCCGATATAACCTTTCAACAAACAGCCCTTCATTTACAAGAATTGTTCAAAGCGGGTACGCCTATTCTTGGTATTTGTGCCGCTGCCATTTTGGTTCGTTGTTTAGCGCCTGTGCTCGACAACAAATTTGTCGAACCGCCGGTTGTCGCTATTTCAGATAATGGACAAATGGTTGTGCCTCTTCTTGGCGGTCATCACGGTGCCAACGATATGGCCCGGACAATTGCCCCCCATGTGGATGGCCAAGCTGCCATCACAACGGCCAGCGACATTCATTTCAACATTGCTCTCGACAATCCTCCCCGTGGTCTGGTGCTTGGAAATCCTGAAGACGTAAAAGCTTTTGCAAGCGGTCTACTGAGTGGCAAACAAATCCAGTTTGAGGGATCGCACCCTTGGCTGGAGGGATCAGACCTCCCCTTCACAGACGATGGGACCCTTAAAATAAGTGTCACCACTGCGAATACTGAAGGGAATAACAACACACTTGTGTTTCACCCACAAACTCTAAGCCTTGGGGTTGGCTGCGAAAGACATACTGAGCCTGAAGAACTCACGAACCTTATTAAAGAAACTCTGGCTGCAAATAACTTAAGCCCTTTCTCCGTGCCTTGCGTGACATCGATTGATCTTAAATCAGACGAACGGGCTGTGCATGTTGCCGCTGATCATTTTGGTCAAACGCCCCGTTTTTATACAGCGTCAGAATTAGAAGCTGAAGCCCCGCGCCTTAAAACCCCATCAGACATCGTCTTTTCTGAAGTGGGTTGTCATGGAGTTAGTGAAGGGGCAGCATTAGCCGCTGCAGGGCAAAGTGCGTCCCTCATCGTGCCAAAGGTTAAATCAAAACGAGCCACTTGCGCCATTGCGTTAAGTGCGCAACCCATAGATTTAGCGAACACTGGTAAAATTCAGGGAAAACTATCCATAATTGGCATTGGTCCCGGTCAAGATCCTTGGCGGACACCAGAAGCGAGCCAGCTAATCAGGGAAGCGACTGAACTTGTCGCCTATAGTCTCTATCTGGATCTTCTGGGCGATAATATTCGCGGCAAGACCCGCCATGATTTTGGTCTTGGGGAAGAAGAAGTGCGTGTTCGTGCCGCCCTTGATTTAGCCGCTAAGGGCAAGAATGTTGCCCTTATATCCTCTGGTGACATTGGTATTTACGCCATGGCCACATTGGTGTTCGAATTAATCGAGCTTGAAAAGCGCCCTGAATGGGACCGGCTTGACCTTCAAGTCACTCCCGGAATTTCAGCCCTGCAAGCAGCGGCAGCCCGTGCGGGTGCCCCCTTAGGTCATGATTTTTGCACCATTTCACTGTCAGATTTGCTGACGCCCTGGGATGCGATTGAAAAGCGGATTAAGGCTGCGGCGGAAGGAGATTTTGTTGTCTCATTCTACAACCCCGTTTCCATGAAACGCCGCACCCAATTGCATGCAGCAAAAGCGATCTTGTTGCAGCATCGCCCTGATACGACACCGGTTATTGTCGCCCGGAATTTGGGACGACCTACAGAGAGCGTTAAAATAATTACGTTAAGTGAGCTTGATCCAGAAAAAGTCGACATGCTGACACTTGTTATGGTGGGATCCAGCGAAAGCAAAGTAACGACAACTAATTCAGATTTACATAAATGGGCTTACACACCGCGTGGTTATGCGGGAAAAATGGCCCTCTCTTCTATGGGAGAAAAAACATGACTGTCTACTTTATCGGTGCGGGCCCGGGAGCGGCTGACCTGATCACTCTTCGCGGCCGGGATCAAATTGCCTCATGCCCCGTATGTCTTTACGCAGGTTCTCTCGTTCCCGTAGAAATTTTGAGCCACGCCCCGTCAGACGCTCATATTGTTGATACGGCTCCGCTCCATTTGGATGAAATTATTGCTGAGATGGTAACTGCCCATGAAAAAGGGTTGGATGTGGCACGCGTTCACTCTGGTGATCCGTGTCTTTATGGGGCAATCGGGGAGCAGATGCGCCGCCTTGACGAACTGGGAATTGATTATCTCATTACCCCCGGCGTTCCGGCTTTCGCTGCTGCTGCAGCGACCCTCAAAACCGAATTCACCCTTCCAGATGTAAGCCAGACCATTATCCTGACCCGTACATCCATGAAGGCAACGGCGATGCCAAATAATGAAGATTTGGACACATTGGGAAAATCAGGCGCAACTCTCGCAATTCATCTATCCGTTCGAAATTTGAGAAAAGTAACTGCAGACCTTATCCCACATTATGGGAAAGACTGTCCGGTCGCTGTTGTTTTTCGGGCCAGTTGGCCTGACGAGTTGGTTATTCGCGGGACCTTGGAGGATATTCGAGAAAAAGTACGCGCTGAGAAAATAACCAGAACAGCGCTCATCATTGTTGGGGAAGTGCTAGAGGCTAAGGGATATAGAGACAGCGCCCTTTATCATGCAGATCATGTGCATGTATTGCGCCCTAAAAAGAAAGCTTAATTTGCGAATACAGGCTTAGTAAATCATGGACCACTTTTGCTGCCTGCAAAGGTGGTCTTTTTACCATAACCACTGGAATTGACAGGGATTGTGCTGCGCTTATTTTAGCGAATGTCGCATCCCCACCGCTATTCTTGCTAACCATCACATCAACGTGGTTTTCTTTCATCAATGCGATTTCGTCTTTCACCGAAAAAGGCCCCCGCGCACGGATATGGTGGACTTCCGAACCATCGGGATCAAAATCAATATCTTCAATTGACCGGACGAGGAAAAATTTATCGCTTAAATCCAAAAAGCTATGAAGCTCCTGCCTTCCAACTGTCAAGAATATACGATCAAACAATGAAAGCCTCGAAGCAGCCTCCGTCAAATCATTAACCTCCAGCCAATCGTTCCCCTCACTCTCCCACTGTTTTCGGTCATATCGAATAAGGGGAACGTGTTGTGATTTACAAATTTCAACTGCTTTTTGGCTCATACCGGTCGCAAATGGGTGGCTTGCATCAATGACCAGATCGATATTTCGGTTTTTCAGAAATTGCCCCATTCCCCCATAATCAGCGAAGCCTTGCATTAGAACATCCCCCATTAAAGCCGTGGGCTTCAACGTGCGCCCCGCCAAACTGGTTGTTAAAAAAACATCAGTCCAGCCAGACAGTTCTTTATTAACTTGAACCGCCTCACCTGTGCCGCCAATTAACAAGATGTTTTTCATGTTAGAACCCATCGCGGCCAACCAATAATCCTTTGCGATCAAAGATCAGGATTTCTACATCAACCTGATCCCCGCAGATGCTCCGTGCATGCATACCCGCCAATTTCGCAACTAAATCTGCAAGGGGAAGTTGGGCATTTCCCGCATTCCCTAAAACTTCCATGGCTGTATTGGCATTCAGGCAAGATTGGATCATCGCGTTTGAGGCATTAAGCTCCCTCAAACGATCCGCCAACCAAGTAAAATCTACTGAACTTCTACCAGAATGCAAATCCATATGGCCTTGGGCTAGTTTGGTTATTTTAGCAAAACCACCCGCAAGAGTCAGTTTCGGAACCGGATATTTTTTCAAATATTTAAGAACGCCTCCGGCAAAATCTCCCATATCTAGAAGGGCATATTCAGGAACAGAATAGATTGCTTGAGCAGCTTTTTCGGATGTAGACCCGGTTGATGCAATCACATGATCCTGACCTGCAGCTTTCGCGACATCGATCCCCCGATGAAGGGAGGCAATCCACGCAGCACAGGAATAAGGCACCACAATACCCGTTGTCCCAAGAACAGATAATCCGCCTTTAATTCCGAGCCGCCCGTTCATGGTGTATTTTGCCAGCTCCTCCCCATTCTCAATTGCAATGGTGACTTCAATATCTGCGGCGATGTTCGCTTGGGAACAGATCTCTTCGACAGCGCCCCGGATCATTTCTCTCGGCATAGGGTTAATGGCAGGCTCTCCCACCTCTACGGGCAGGCCAACGCGTGTGACAGTTCCAACGCCGAGCCCTGCGCGAAACGTAATCCCGCTACCTTTAGGGCCAATCCGAACCGTCGAGATAATCCGTGCTAAATGTGTAACATCAGGGTCATCCCCGGCATCTTTGATGATACTGGCAGTTGCCGTATCTGTTGTCTTCGCTTCGGTTGCTAAGGCAAAGGCCGGCGTTTGTCCTTTTGGTAACGTAATGGTCACAGGGTCCAGGAACTCACCCCCTAAAAGGGCTGAAAGGGCGGATTTTGTCGCGGCTGTCGCGCAAGCCCCTGTTGTCCAGCCGTACCGTAAATTTTCACTCTTCTTTTCTGTCATGAGAATATTTATAGGCTGCTCCTCAACAGTTGGCTAGGCGGATGAGAAAATGACGTGTAAAAGAGTTAAATGGATAGAATACTGAACAAAATTTCGCCCTTTGAGCCCGGCAGTGTCTGGTTGCTTGGGGCTGGCCCCGGGGATTTAGGTCTCCTGACCCTTTATGCTATTGAGGGCCTCCGTCAGGCTGACGTGCTGGTGTATGATGCTCTTGTCAGTAAAGAAATTCTCGAGCTAACAAGCCCCACTTGCGTTCTTGAATATGCAGGCAAACGGGGCGGCAAGCCATCCGCCAAGCAAAATGATATTTCGGATCGTTTGGTAACTTTGGCAAAAGAAGGCAAAAAGGTCCTTCGCTTAAAAGGCGGCGATCCTTATATCTTTGGCAGGGGCGGCGAAGAAGCCCTCACCCTTAAAGCCAACAACATCCCGTTCAGAGTAATTCCGGGCATCTCCTCTGGAGTTGGAGGGCTCGCCTATGCTGGTATTCCTCTCACCCACAGGACAAAAAATTCTGCAGCAACGTTTTTGACGGGACATGACGCAAACGGCGACGTTCCAAGCGTCAATTGGGAACATATTGCCAAAGGTTCCCCCGTTATTGTGATATATATGGGCATGAAGCACATACGCACGATCACAAAAAAACTCATTGGATTTGGTAGACGTGCAGACGAGCCCGTTGCGGTTATCGCCAATGCAACCTTATCTAACCAGCAGGTTTTAATATCAACCTTAAAAAATGCAGGCGACGATGTTGAAGCCAGTGGTATAAAACCCCCAGCCCTTATCGTCATCGGCGATGTTGTTGATCTTCATGAGCAGCTGGATTGGTTCACCTCGCAAGGCAAACCTTCAAATGGTTCTAACTAGTGTCTGGTTTTGCAGTCCCTTCCCTGCTGATTGCGGCGCCCGCCTCTGGCTCAGGGAAGACGACAATTACCTTGGCGCTTCTTCGAGCGTTTAAACGACGGCAAATAAAGATAAGTTCTTTTAAAGTGGGCCCCGATTATATCGACCCTGTCTTTCATGGCCTCGCATCGGGCAGACCTTGCTTCAATCTTGATCCTTGGGCAATGCAACCGGCGACCCTACAACGCGCCGCATCCACCGCGGCGAGTGGGAGTGATTTGCTCATCGGTGAAGGCGTTATGGGATTGTTCGACGGGGCGCAAAATGGGCAGGGCTCCACTGCCGACCTTGCTCATCAGTTGAACATTCCAATTATTTTAGTTGTTGATGCGAAAGGTCAGGCGGCAAGCGTTGGTGCCCTCATTCACGGTTTCAACAATTTTCGCGAAAATACCAAAATCGCCGGTGTTATTTTTAACTCTGTTGGCAGCAACAACCATAAAAAAATGCTTGGAAAAGCGGCGACGGCTCTCGGCATTCCGGTCTTGGCCTATATCCCCAGATCAGAAAGCCTAATCCTTATGCACAGGCATTTGGGTTTGGTTCAAGCGCGAGAGCGACAAGATATTGAAGCCTTCCTGGACGGGGCTGCTGATATCATCGAAGCCAATGCTGATCTTGATAAAATTCAAGCCATCGCCCGCCCGAGCCGGTTTAATTCGGAAACTCAAAAATCTACGCCCCTTCCGGGCACGCACATTGCCATTGCACGGGATGATGCCTTTGCGTTCTGTTATCCGCATTTTATTGAAGATTGGAAAAATTCTGGGGCGGTGATTTCTTTCTTCTCCCCCTTAAAGGATGAAGCACCAGCGGAAGAGGCTGATTTTATATATCTTCCCGGCGGCTATCCGGAATTGCATGCAGAGCGGTTATCAGCAGCCACTAATTTCAAAGCCAAGATAACACTCGCATCAAAACAGGGCATTTCAATCTATGGGGAATGCGGTGGCTTCATGACGCTGGGTAAAAGCATTACTGATGCAACAGGCACATCCTATCCTATGTTAAACCTGCTCCCCGTAGCGACATCCTTTGAGAAACCCAAACTCCATCTTGGATATAGAAATGTTGAGTTAATGGCGGATAGCTTTTTGGGTCCTAAAGGGCGTACCTTTAAAGCCCACGAATTTCACTATGCCTCCCTCACCTCTACCGAAAACACCCATCCTCTATTTTCCATGAAAAATGCGTTAGGTGAGCCTCTCCCTGCAGCTGGTCTTGTAAAATCCAATGTGGCAGGTTCTTTCATTCATCTCATTGATAGGGCGGATAATGAGTAAGCTGATTTTACCAATCACCACCCTACTCCTAGGGGGCGCACGATCAGGAAAGAGCGCATTTGCCGAAGACTTAGCCGTTAAAAGCGATCTGGATCGCCTTTATTTGGCGACCGGACGCGCTTATGATCAGGAGATGACTGACCGCATAGAGAAACACCAAAAAGGCCGTGGTGCCGGGTGGACCACCCTTGAAGCGCCGCTGGACATTGTGACGCCCTTGGTAGAGAACGCAGCATCCGATCGCGTCATTTTGGTTGATTGCTTGACCCTTTGGATCACCAATTTGATGATGGCTGAAAATAATATTGAAGAAGAAATGCAAAAGCTCCTCGCCTCTCTCACCACGTTAAAAGGCCCTGTGTTATTTGTATCAAATGAAGTAGGGCAAGGAATTGTGCCCGATAATGCTATGGCGCGGGCTTTTCGAGATCACGCAGGGCGACTTCATCAATTAATTGCGGCTCAAGCAGATTCTGTTTATTTCTTAACTGCTGGTATTCCTCAAAAATTGAAATGATCTCATGATGCCTGATCAAAACACAACGGTAGAGAATGAATACAAACCCAACTGGGTTAAAGATTTGCTTATCGCTCTCGTGTTTTTAACGCGCCTACCGGTAAAACTGAACTTTCACTTCTCAATGACAAATCTTAAATCTGCAAGCAGATGTTTCCCTCTTGTTGGCCTTGTAACGGGGGGCGTTGCTGGGGGTATTTTTCTAGCAGCATCTATTCTGGGCCTCTCCCCTTTTCTTGCTGCCTTTTTAAGTTTAGCCGCTCAAATTTTATTAACCGGGGCCTTGCATGAAGATGCTTTGGGCGATGTTGCTGATGGTTTTGGCGGTGGTGCGACCAAGTCCAAAAAAATGGAGATTATGAGGGACAGTCGCGTTGGTACCTACGCCGTTATCGCCCTTATTCTTCTTGTCGGAATAAAAGCATCGGCCTTAGCATCCTTTGCCAATCCGTTTGCTGTCTTCAGTGTCATTTTATGTGCTGCAGTAATCAGTCGCGGCATGATGGTATGGGCCATGTACCTGCTTCCCTCCGCTCGGGAAGACGGCCTTGGGGCCAGTGCGGGTAAACCCTCCCTCATATCCTGTATTTGGGCGCTTATTTTCTCCGCTGCCATTCCTATCTTGCTGCTTAACCCCTATATAGGCTCAATTACGTTGCTCGCTGGCATTGCAGGCGCGTTTATCATCAGCATGATCGCCTATAGGCAAATTGGCGGACAAACAGGCGATGTCCTTGGCAGTGTTCAACAAATAGCAGAAGTATTTATTCTCATCACTCTGGCGGCTGTCCTCGTCTGATTTACCTTTTCCGGGGCTTAGGTCTTGCTGTTGGTTCCGCCTGCATGGGATCGTCAGGCCAGAAATGCCTTGGATATTGACCTTTAAGGTCCTTTTTGACCGTACTGTATGAGTTTCTCCAAAAACCAGCGAGATCTTGGGTAATTTGTGCGGGTCGTCTTGCTGGGCTTAGCAAATGAATTGAAAGGGGAACTTTTCCGTTCGCGACAGGAGGTACATCCGCTTGCCCGAACATCTCCTGCAACCGCACGGCAAGAACGGGACTTTCCGGATTGGAATAGTCAATGCGGATTGCAGACCCTGTGGGTGCCATGAATCGCGCAGGTGCAAATTCCTTTAGTCGTTGTTGTTGTTCCCAACTAAGCCGGGAGGTTAAAATTTCTTCCAGTTTTAGACTTTGCAAATCTGACAGGCTGTTTTTTCCAGCCATGAAGGGCATCAACCATTCTTCCAAATTATCCTGTAACCATTCTTCTGATATGTCCGGCCAATCATCATTTTGTCTGTCATGGTGTCTTGCAAACCCGACCCTTTTTTGAAATGCTGTGCTGGCAGCATTCCACGGCAAATTACGGGTATTTTTGCTACGAACTACCCCAAGCAAAGCGCGGGACACACTGTCAGGTGAAGGGTTTTTAAGGCGTTTGCTGTCTAACACCAAGGCACCTATTTTGGTCTCCTCCAGTGCGATGACCCTCTCTTTATTTGCATCCCAATATACCCGCTCAGATATCGTGATATCTGATTTAAATTGCTCGACCAGCTGTTGATAGGAAATCGCCGCGGCAAGATAAACACGGGCGTCCCTCCCTTTTCCGTCCAAATCTGCAACTACCAAATAGGGCTCGCTTTGCAATTTGTCATTATTCATCAAAATGGCACCCCGACCACCAGACAATCTATAATTGGTTTTGCTTCCCGACCTAAGTTCACCAATACGATCTGGATAGGCAAAGGCGAGAATAGTTCCAACATTCCCAATGGACATAGCCTTTTTACCGGCCTTGAAACGCCTGCGAAGATCATCGGCACTTCGGATCAATCTTTTAAGCTCTGGCCTAGCCCCTCCGCCATTTCTAACTTTATTTAGTATCTCTAATCGGCTTCGAATGTCCGAATTTGGCGCATCCCGATCAGATTTCATGAAATCGCGATCAGACAAAAATGCCGCCAAATCACAAGCTAAACCACTTTCGCCAATTTCATCGGCCATGATGATCATTCGGGCAAGCCTTGGATGCAGGGGAAATCGCACCATTTTCAGCCCAAGAGGCGTGATATTTCTGTCCCCGTCAATGGCCCCTAAATTATTGAGGAGGTCAGTTGCCTGTCCCATCAACCCTGTAGGCGGTGGCGTCATCCAAGCAAGATCGGAGGCATCCTTGACGCCCCATTTGGCAAGTTCCAGCGCCATTGAACTTAAATCAGCGGAGGCAATTTCAGGATCAGAATGAGGGATCAGTCCGCGATCTTCCGCCGAAGTCCATAATCGATAACATAAGCCTGGACCTAACCGGCCAGCACGGCCACGGCGCTGATCCGCTGACGCACGGGATACCCGCTTTGTTTCCAATCGGCTCATCCCACTATTGGGATCAAATCGCGGCGCCCGAAAAAGCCCCGCATCTACAACAATGCTAATCCCTTCAATAGTCAAACTGGTTTCTGCAATATCGGTGGCAAAAACGATTTTCCGCATTCCCTCTGGGTCTGGAAAAAGCGCCCGATCCTGATCTTTTTGAGAGAGATTTCCAAAGAGTGGCAGAAGTGCAATCTTCTTGGCTTTAGCATAGGAAGATAAGGCCGTTATTGTTCGATTTATCTCCCCGGCACCTGGTAGGAACACCAAGATATCTCCGGCTTCATTTTCCGCGATCTCATTAATCCAATTAGCGAGGGGTCCTTCAATCCGCCCTTTTACGGGTCGCGGGGCAAACCGTGTCTCAACTGGAAATTGTCGCCCTTCACTTTTGATGACCGGGGCGTCGTCCAGAAGGGTCGCAACCGCTTCTGTATTCAGTGTTGCCGACATAACAACAACTTTTAGATCATCTCGCAGGATTTCCTGACACTGGCGGGTT
>JAESSA010000079.1 GCA_016764355.1 Sneathiella sp.
ATTTTTCAGGTAAAATGCCCGATAATTGATTATGCCCAATCACCACAGGCGGCCTGCAATAGGCTTAAAGCTGATATTACAGCTGTTTCCGCCCGTAAAACTCGCGGCCCTAAACTTATAGCGTGAGCCTGATCACAGGAAAGTATTTTAATTCTCTCCTCATCCGAAAACCCACCTTCAGGTCCGATTAGAACGGCAAATTTTTTATGGCCTGTCAAATTTTGCAAGACAGAGAGTGCTTTTCCCTCAGCTAATCTTTCATGACAGAAAATCAGAATTCTATCTTTATCCAGTTGACCCAGAGCGGTGTTTAGTTTTACAGGGTTCGAAATTTCAGGGATAGAAAGCCGTTCCGATTGCTCAGCAGCTTCAATCACTTGAAGTTGCATTCTGTCTTTGCGAATTTTATCTGAATTCGTGCGCAGAGTTTGAACTGGCGTTATCTGGCTCACACCCAACTCTGTTGCCTTTTGAATAATTATTGCATTTTGGGTTTTCTTAATCGGGGCAAACAATAGCTGGATATCGGGACCTGCTGTTTGAGTTCGTGTTTGTTCCGTCAAATGAACAAGGGCCAAGTTCTTTTTTATTTCCTGTATCTGACCAATCCACTCACCATCACGTCCGTTAAACAATAATAGACTATCACCAACCCCTTGGCGCATAACAGTCCCCACATAATGGACTTGTGGTTTATCCAACACCACGCCGCCATCTTTGGTAAGGTCTGCATCAATAAACAGTCTGACTGAATGCTGTTTCTGTGCCATGTTCTTCATAAACCCTCTAAAAGTCCTCTTTCTGGACATATAACGTCAAACGATCATTGAAGTCATCTTGTCATTCAGGTAATCCCTTATCTTAATGATCTTTTTATAGGTGCGGAATGGGCAAAACCCCAGAAAACAAACAAGACAAGATAATTGCCGATGCAAGCCAGCAGAATTGGGTTGATGCTTATGCTCCAGAATTTGTGCAACCCTATTTTAAGTTATCGCGTTTTGACCGCCCCATAGGTACGTGGCTTTTACTTTTCCCATGCTGGTGGGCAATTTCCCTTGCAAATCCAGTTGGAACGTATCCTGACGCTGGCCTGTTCATTTTATTTGCCATCGGTGCCTTAGTCATGCGCGGCGCGGGCTGCACGCTTAATGATATTGCTGATCGACATTTCGACGGAATGGTAGAGCGCACAAAAAAGCGCCCCATTCCAAGTGGTCAAGTAAGCGTATTCCAAGCATTCCTTTGGCTAGGCTTTCAGTGTCTCGTGGGGCTAGCTGTTTTACTGCAATTAAATATCACCGCGATCATCGTCGGCGCCGCCAGCCTTATTCTTGTGGCAATTTACCCCTTCGCCAAACGTTTTACTTATTGGCCCCAATTATTCCTCGGCCTTGCCTTTAATTACGGGGCTCTACTGGGATGGGTCGCGGTCACGGGAGAGTTCTCATTAAGCGCTGTTCTTTTATACGTCGCAGGCATCAGTTGGACTCTCGGTTACGACACAATTTATGCACATCAAGATAAAGAAGACGATGTGTTAATTGGTGTCAAATCAACCGCATTAAAATTTGGCTCTAAAACCGGAGATTGGCTCTTTGGTTTCTATCTTTTCACCCTTTTGGGCATAACACTTGCCGGTTGGTTTTCTGATGCTTATGTTCTCTTCTACATCGGGATGGCGGGTGCCGGAACACA
Source organism: Sneathiella sp. (assembly GCA_016764355.1). Taxonomy (GTDB): domain Bacteria; phylum Pseudomonadota; class Alphaproteobacteria; order Sneathiellales; family Sneathiellaceae; genus Sneathiella. The sequence goes on from JAESSA010000079.1 coordinate 1,699, forward strand.
TCTTTTATGGCAGTTGAAATATCTGGATATAGATGACGGCGATCGATGCCTGATGTTATTTAAATCCAACAAAACATTTGGCGCAATCGTCTTATTTGCCATCGTCGCTGGTAAATTTAATATGTTGGCTTGAGGAAGCAGTTTATGTCGTATTCATCCCTCAGAGATTTTATGGGTCTTCTAGAGAAAGAAGGAAAACTTGTCCGCGTGAGCGAACCTGTCTCCACTAATCTTGAGATGACAGAAATCCAAACCCGGCTTTTAGCAGAAGACGGCCCTGCCGTTTTGTTCGAAAACCCCATCACAGAAAACGGCGAACCTGCTTCCATGCCGGTACTGGTCAATTTATTTGGCACAGTCGATCGCGTTGCTATGGGCATGAATCGAAAACCACACGAATTGCGCGGTGTTGGCGAAACACTCGCCTTCTTGCGCCAACCTGAACCGCCTGAAGGTATAAAAGAGGCGATGGGCATGTTGCCGGTCTTAAAGACTGTCATGGCCATGCGCCCTAAAACCGTCCGCTCAGCCCCTTGTCAGGAAGTTGTTCTAACTGGGGATGATGTCAATCTAGATGACCTGCCTATTCAGATTTGTTGGCCGGGGGAACCTGCACCGCTCATCACTTGGCCTCTCGTGGTTACAAAAGGCCCTAGTGACGAGAAAAGCGACGATTACAACCTCGGCATTTACCGAATGCAGAAGCTTGGGCGCAATAAAACCATTATGCGTTGGCTGAAGCACCGAGGCGGCGCGCAGCATTTCCAGCGTTGGGGCAAAGAAAAAGCGGAACCGTTGCCCGTTGCCGTGGTTATCGGCGCAGATCCCGGAACAATTTTGGCAGCGGTAACGCCCATCCCGGACAATCTTTCTGAATATCAGTTTGCCGGATTACTTCGTGGTAAAAAAGTAGAATTGGTTGAATGTAAAACTATTCCGCTAAAAGTTCCCGCAACCGCAGAGATCGTTCTTGAGGGATATGTATCCCTTGATGAGTATGAAAACGAAGGCCCCTATGGTGACCATACAGGTTATTATAATTCTGTTGAAAAATTTCCAGTTTTCACCATCACGGCAATCACCAGACGAAAGAAACCTATCTACTTATCCACATTCACAGGACGCCCACCTGATGAGCCAAGTGTGTTGGGAGAAGCGCTGAACGAGTTGTTCATTCCACTCATCCAACAACAATTCCCGGAAATCGTTGATTTTTGGCTTCCTCCTGAAGGGTGTAGTTATCGTATTGCTGTGATTTCCATTAAGAAGGCCTATCCCGGGCATGCGAAACGGATCATGATGGGCGCGTGGTCTTTCCTCCGTCAATTTATGTACACGAAATTCCTCATTATCGTGGATGACGATATTAATGCACGAGACTGGAAGGATGTTATGTGGGCCGTATCAACGCGGATGGATCCGGTTCGCGATATTACGACCATTGAAGGCACCCCTATTGATTATCTCGACTTTGCCTCTCCTGAATCCGGGCTAGGCGGTAAGCTCGCGCTAGACGCCACCAATAAAATGCCTCCAGAGACAAAGCGAGAATGGGGTGAGAAAATTGCAATGGATAGCGAAGTTGTATCCAAGGTTAATGACATTTGGGATCAATTAGGCTTGCCTGGTTCTGGTAAACCCATTTGGAAATGATCGGACAGTAAATCAATGATTGCCGATCCTTTATTCTATCTGATCGCCGTTCCTGCCATTTTGCTTATTGGTATTTCCAAAGGGGGGATGGCCGGATCGCTCGGCATGCTTGGCGTGCCCTTAATGTCCATCCTGATACCACCCGTTCAAGCCGCCGCAATTATTTTACCAATCCTTTGCTTAATGGATATTTTTGGGCTCATAGCTTACCGGCGGAATGCTGATTGGAAGAATTTAAGTTATCTCCTACCTGGAGCTCTTGTGGGCATTGGTGTGGGTACGCTTCTTTTTCAATATTTAAACGAAGATATGGTTCGGCTTTTTCTGGGTGCTATTGCGGTTATTTTTACTTTAAATTACTGGTTGGTTCCGACCCCAGAAACCAATAAGTCGGGGCCAAGCCTTCTAAAAGGGAGTTTTTGGGGGACTATTTCCGGTTTTACAAGTTTTGTTGCTCATGCTGGCGGCCCGCCTATCCAATTCTATATGCTCCCACAAAAAATCGACAAAAAGCTGTTTGTTGGCACCAGCGTCTGGTTTTTCCTGGTGGTGAATTATGTAAAACTGATCCCTTATGCCTATCTTGGGCAATTTTCGACTGAAAATCTCGCAACGTCAGTGGTTCTATTCCCTCTCGCCCCTATTGGTATATGGCTGGGGGTCAAAGCACTCAAATATTTACCAGAGAAACTATTCTACAAAATCGCCTATTTATTGCTGTTTGTAACCGGTTCAAAATTGGTATTGGACGGATTAAATGGCCTTTTCAATTTTTTCTGATTTCATTCTGCCCCACCACTCCTTAGATTAAACTTAATCGCAACTGAACATATCTGTCGGGACCCCATGGCTGATTACAAAGCAAACGAGCAAAATTCACTGAATATTCTGGATGACTTGATCAAAAAGGCCCTGAGTAAGGGCGCTGATGCTGCGGATGCAGTTCGAGTTCAGGGCACGTCCACAAACGTCTCTTATCGATTAGGGGACATTGAAGAGATCGAAAGATCAGAAGCTCATGATCTAGGCCTTCGCGTTCTAATCGGAAAACAACAAGCCTTTGTCTCCTCCAACGATACGGATAAAGGGGTTCTGGACCAGCTTGTGGATCGCGCGATCGATATGGCAAAGAACATGCCTGAAGATCAATATTGCGGCCTTGCTGATGCCTCCCTTCTTGCCAAAAGCATCCCTGACCTTGATCTCTATGACGCCACAGAAATCAGTGCAGAAGAGCTAGCTGATCGTGCACAGGAAGCAGAAGAAGCAGCACTTCAAGTTGAAGGTATTACAAATTCAGAAGGCGCCAGTGCATCTTTCGGACATACGTCCATTGCTCTTGCAACCTCTGACGGTTTTCGCGGTTCTTACTCATCCTCCAGCCATTCTGTTGGTATTTCTGTGATTGCGGGTGAAGGCACAGGAATGGAGCGAGACTATGACTTTGATAGCCGCCGCCACTTTAACGACTTGCGTACACCCGCCGATATCGGTGCCATCGCGGGAGAGCGCACAGTTAAAAACCTGAACCCACGGAAAATGCCAAGCGCTAATGTTCCAGTTGTTTTTAGCAATCGGGTTTCCAACAGCCTTCTGGGTCATTTTGCCGGTGCCATCTCCGGTGCATCCGTTGCCCGTGGTACCAGTTTCCTAAAAGATCATATGGGGAAAGCCATCTTTGCAGATGGAGTCAATATCGTTGATGACCCACACAAAATTCGGGGGGCAGGATCAAAACCATTTGACGGAGAAGGTGTTGCCAACCAACGGCTCAACTTCATTGAAAGTGGATCGCTTACCACTTGGATCCTCAACTCATCCACAGCAGAACAACTGGGTCTCACATCCAATGGCCGTGCCTCCCGCGGGACCACATCTCCTCCGGGCTCGGCCACTACAAATCTTTATATGGAAGCCGGAGTAATCAGCTTGTCGGATATGATTAAAGATATCAAATCAGGCTTGTTTGTTACAAGCTTGATTGGCATGGGTGTGAATGGCGTAACGGGCGATTACAGCCGCGGGGCGTCGGGCTTTTGGATTGAAAATGGTGAAATTGCTTTCCCTGTGTCCGAACTTACCATTGCAAGCAATCTTAAAGACATGTTTACGCAACTGACACCAGCAGACGATCTGGAGTTCAAATTTGGCACGAATGCCCCGTCTTTGCGCATTGAAGGAATGATGGTAGCTGGCACGTGACACATCCTTACTCTGAAGAATATAGCGAACTGATCAGTTCTGTTAAGCATGCGGGTACAATTGCACTAAAATATTTCAAAAGTGATTTGAAAAGCTGGGAGAAAAATCCCGGCGATCCTGTAAGCGAAGCTGATCTTGCCATCGATAGTTATTTGAAAGAGCATCTTTTGACAACGCACCCAGATTATGGGTGGTTGTCGGAAGAGACTGCGGATAACCCAGCACGCTTGGACAAATCCAGAGTCTGGATTATCGACCCTATTGATGGCACACGATCTTTCATTGCGGGAAAACCCGAATTTACGGTTTCGGCCGCTCTTGTTGAAGATGGGAAGCCAGTTTGCGCGGTTGTTTTCAACCCCGTAACAGAAGAATTCTATGAATCTGTAGTTGGGAATGGATCGTTCCTAAATGGCCAAAAATTGACATGCAGCCTGAATGACAATTTGAAAGATACGAAACTTTTAGCCAGTAAAAAGGCCTTTGAATGGCATAAGTGGTTATCAGATGCTCCTGATGCTGATTTCAGTCACTTAAATTCAATTGCCTATAGGATTGCAAAGGTCGCATCATGTGATTTTGATGCTAGCCTGTCTCTTTCTCCTAAAAGTGACTGGGACATTGCTGCCGCTGACTTGATCTTGTCAGAAGCCGGCGGCATTTCCACCACTACTAAAGGTGAGCCCCTAGTCTATAATCAAAAAATACCTATCCACGGCACGGTGATCTCGTCGGGCACGGCTTTACACCCAGCGCTTATGGATTTGCTGAAGGATTTCACGCCCAAAAGTTAGCCATAATTTCACCACTTTATCTCATTAATCATGGTTTAATACGCCTAGTAGCTTGAAAGACATCCCATGAAAATCAGCTCTCAGATTTTACGCATCCTTGCTGTATCTATTATCGCTCTCTCGGTAAGTGCATGCGGAAGCACATGGGAAGGTGTAAAAAACGATACAAGCAAGAATTTGCAAAAAACAGGCGATGCACTCAATAAAGCAGGTAAGAAACTAAAAACAGATTAATTACTGTTTTGGCATTTTCCCCAAAAGCAATTGAGGGTCCAATCGTTCCTTAAACCAGTTCAATCGCCAGTCAAGATGAGGACCGCTTGCTCTGCCGGTCGCCCCGACCTCTCCTATCTTTGTTCCTTGGGGGACGAAAACGCCGGTCGAAACAGTCAAGCTGGATAAGTGGGAATAGACAGAGACCAGGCCGTGACCATGGTCGATCATAATCGTTCCGCCTGTGTAATAAAGGTCTTTTTCAGCCATGCGAACCAGACCGTCTGTTGATGCGTATACAGGCGTTCCGACAACGGCTGCCACATCCAACCCGAAATGTGGTCTCTTGGGAATATTATTGAGAACCCGCTGGCTTCCATAAACACCACTAATTCTGCCTTTTGCGGGCCATTTCCAACCAGACAGAAACCATTCATCGGGTGTATCCAGGGAACGAAGCCGCGCAATTTCTCCGTTTTCCCGTCTGATACGCTTTAAAAATCTTTCACTGGGCGTCACTTTTGCAACCGGTAATCCATTTATTTTCTCTGTGGGATATTCTCGTTTTTCAATATCCAAGACCCGAACAAGCTTGCTTCCGTCATCGAAAGAAACGGTTAGGTTTGCTGATTTCTTAAAATCACGCCCAAATCCGATGACAAAACGCCCGGCGTCAGAGACACGTACTTTTTTCCCATCAAATCGAACATCAGCAGAGGGGTCCGTAGTCCCCATCATCAATCCGCCCTGGATCATATTTCCAGACAATTGAATCTCAGCAGCTTGAAGCCATGCAGGAAAAAGGCAAAGGAAAAAAACAACAAATCTTATCACAATAATGAGCCTTGCTCTGGTTCACTGGAGGATGCGGGTTTCTTTTTTCGTTTTGAGGCCGGCGCTCCGCTCGCCCCAAAGATTGCTGGTGCCTCCCCGTCTTTAAATTGCACTGAGAAGGATTGTCCCGCTTTTACCTTCTTCACTGAAGATATCACCTGCCCACTGTCATCCTGAACAATGCTATATCCACGGGACAAGACACGTTTAAAAGAAAGGCTGTCCAGCATGCGAGCTGCAGCACTTAATTGATCTGTTGCACGCTGCCCATAAACAGTGACGGCCCTGTTCATCCTGCCCTCAAAATTTTGGATTTTCTCCCGATGCAGCGAAATCGTTCGGGTCAATATCTCCGGTCGCAATCGGGCTTGTATACTCATAAAATTTTGCGTTTTAAGCTGCTGTCCGTTGGTAACAGATTGCCTCAAACGACTTTCCAGATGATCCAGATGCTGGATTTTCTCCGCGATCATGGATTGAGGATCTCTAAGCCCTCTTGATAAGCCCAGCAGCCGTTCCTTCTTCTCGCCCACCGTTCGCCGAAGTCCTTGACGCATTCTGCGCTCCAGATCATCAGCATATGCAAGCAGCTCAGACCTGACAGGAACGGCTATTTCGGCCGCGGCCGTAGGCGTTGGCGCCCGTTTATCGGAGACATAATCGATAAGAGTTGTATCTGTTTCATGCCCGACAGCCGAGATCAGGGGAATACGACTAGCTGCGGCAGCACGGACCACTTCTTCCTCGTTAAAGGCCCATAAATCTTCAAGGCTCCCACCACCCCGCGCAACAATTAGGAGATCAGGAACGGGTATATCTCCGCCTTCGGGCAGCTCATTAAATCCGTTTATAGCGCTGGCAATTTGCGCGGCTGCATTCTCTCCTTGAACAAGGACCGGCCAAAGCAGAACATGAGTTGGAAAACGGTCTCTCAAGCGATGAAGAATATCTCGAATCACTGCGCCAGTAGGAGAGGTAACCACCCCGATTACTTTAGGAAGGTATGGAAGTGGTTGTTTTCTCTCCGGCGCGAATAATCCTTCCGCCGCCAATTTTCTTTTTCTCTCCTCCAGCAACGCCATAAGGGCGCCAACGCCAGCAGGTTCCATCGCTTCAATGACAATCTGATACTTTGATCGTCCCGGATAGGTTGTCAATTTTCCTGTGCAAATAACTTCAAGGCCATCTTCTGGCCGGAAGGAAAGCTTTTGGGCCGTTCCCTTCCACATAATCCCGTCCAAAACGGCTTTTTCATCTTTAAGCGCAAGATATACATGGCCTGAAGCAGCTCGCTTTAACCCTGAGATTTCTGCCCGAATACGCACATGGGAAAACTGATCTTCCACAGTACGCTTCAGCGCCCCGCTTAACTCAGAGACAGTGTATTCATGAATATTGGACATTTCGTTTTTTTGGGAATTTGACACTTCTTGCCTATAGATTATTTATATCGGTCATTCTCTATGCTACAAACTCTACACTTTCCCATAGGGACAACGAAACAGGAAAATAATGCACAGCAAAATGAATGTATTGGTAATTGGCGCAGGCGGCCGTGAACATGCCCTTTGTTGGGTATTAAGCAAGTCCCAAGAAATTGACACACTTTACTGTGCGCCGGGCAATGGTGGCATTGAAAAAGTTGCGACCTGTGTTCCTTTGAACGGTGAGAATTCGAAGGATGTTATTGAATTTTGTCAAAAGAATTCAATTGGCTTCGTTGTCGTTGGCCCCGAAGCTCCGCTTGTTGCGGGTCTTGTTGATGATCTGGCCGATGCAGGCATTGAAAGCTTTGGCCCTCGCGCTGCGGCTGCGGCACTCGAAGGGTCAAAAGGGTTTATGAAAGACCTTTGTCGCGACTACAATATTCCAACGGCATCCTATGAAAGATTTTCAAGTGCAACCCCCGCAAAATCCTATTTGCGAGATCAAAATATACCCATCGTCATTAAGGCTGATGGTATTGCCGCTGGTAAAGGAGTCATAATCGCAACTTCCTTAGAAGAAGCAGATAAAGCGATTGACGATATATTTGGCGGAATGTTTGGCGGCGCTGGCGCTGAAATCGTTATTGAAGAATTTATGGAAGGGGAAGAAGCAAGCTTCTTTGTCCTGACGGATGGTAACGACATCCTACCTCTCGCTACGGCCCAAGACCATAAAAGGGTTGGTGATGGTGACACAGGCCCCAATACAGGTGGCATGGGTGCTTATTCCCCTGCCCCTGTTATGACCGATGCCATGGTGCAAAGGGTAGTAGATACGATTATCAAACCGACAGTTGCCGCCATGAAAGACAAAGGCGCCACTTATACAGGTGTCCTGTATGCAGGGTTAATGATCACGAAGGAGGGCCCTAAGCTTATTGAATATAATGTACGTTTCGGTGACCCTGAATGTCAGGTTTTGTGCGCACGCCTTGATTCAGATTTACTGCCGGCCCTTCGTGCTACTGCTAATGGCACTCTCAGTGACATCTCCCTTGTCTGGAAAAAAGAACCAGCCCTAGTGGTAGTAATGGCCGCAAACGGATATCCTGCCAGTTACGTAAAGAATACGGAAATTCA
>JAESSA010000080.1 GCA_016764355.1 Sneathiella sp.
GACAGTCATGGCAATGCGGTTCATTTGTTCGAACGGGATTGTTCCTTGCAACGTCGTCATCAAAAGGTCATTGAAGAAGCCCCAGCCCCCGCCATGCCGGAAAGTATGCGAGCTGCAATGGGAGCGGCGGCGGTAGCTGCCGCAAAAGCAATTAAATATGAAGGCGCTGGCACAATTGAATTCATCGCTGACGTCACTGATGGCTTGAAGGATGACGAGTTTTATTTCATGGAAATGAATACTCGTTTGCAGGTTGAGCATCCGGTCACTGAAATGATCACCGGGCAAGATTTAGTTCATTGGCAATTGATTGTGGCCGCGGGTGGTAAACTTCCTGCGGCTCAGGAAGACTTAACCATTACAGGCCATGCGCTGGAAGCACGGCTTTATGCCGAAGATCCTGACAACGATTTCTTGCCTGCAACAGGACCGCTTTTACGATTGAGGGCACCTGCCCAAGAAGACGGCGTTCGTGTGGATACAGGCGTGCGTGAAGGCGACACTGTCACCCCCTTCTATGATCCTATGATTGCCAAATTAATTGTCTGGGGAGAGAACCGGGATGAGGCACTGCGTAAAATGCAGTCGGCCCTTGGGTCTTATGAAGTAGCTGGTCTTGCGACAAATCTTGAGTTTTTGAAGAATGTCGCTAGTCATAAAGCATTTGCGGATGCCGATTTGGATACGGGATTCATTGAACGCTTTAAAGCGGATTTGATACCTGAAAAACCTCCGGTAACAGACGAACATATTGCCTTGGCTGTCCTTCAACTCCTCCTTGATGGTGCTAAGTGTAACCTTAAAACGGCAGCTGAATCGTCGGACCCGCACTCACCGTGGAATGATATCAGTGCATGGCGTATGAATGATGTTGCCCATGTGGATTACACGTTTGCTGGAAGCGACGATGACATTCAAGTGGCCGTCACCAGCGTAAATGACGGTTATATCATGTCTCTTCCTTCAGGGGACCTTGACGTTTCCGGAACGCAAATGGACGATGGCAGTCTTCGTGCTTGCATAAATGGTCATATTATCTCGGCAAGTGTTGTATTGGACGGTCTGCGCATGGTTGTCATCTCTGGTGGTAAGCAAGTAGATGTGATCCGTGTTGCAAATGACTTTGATGGCAGCGGTGATGATGGCGGCGTTGGGACAATTATGTCGCCCATGCCAGGTAAAATCATTCAAGTATCCGTGGCCTCTGGGGACACTGTAGCCAAAGGGGATACCTTGATGGTTATGGAGGCCATGAAAATGGAACATACATTGATGGCATCGGTCGATGGTGTTGTCGCTGATGTGTTTTTTGAGACTGGTGATCAAGTGGAAGAAGGTATTCTACTGATTCGCTTTGAAGAAGAGGAATAGTCCAAATGAGTTATCCGTCTGCTGTACGGCTTTTTGAAGTTGGTGTTCGCGATGGCCTTCAAAATGAGAAGGAGATTGTGCCGACCCATATTAAAGTGGAGCTGATCGAACGCCTGGTGGATGCCGGGGTTACTGCCATCGAAACGGGCAGTTTCGTCTCTCCCAAATGGGTGCCCCAAATGGCGGATACAGCAGATGTGATGGCTTCTGTTAAACGTCAAGACGGTATAATTTATTCTGTTCTAACACCAAATATGAGGGGCTATGAGGGAGCTGTCGCCAGCCGTGCCAATGAGATCGAGATTTTCAGCGGCGCATCCGAAATTTTCAGTCAAAAGAACATTAATTGCTCTATCGACGAAAGTCTTGAGCGGTTTCAGCCTGTTGTCGATGCAGCAAAAAAGGACGGTATTCCTGTGCGGGCTAGTGTGTCTTGTGCCTTTGGAAGTCCCTTTGGTGAAGAGATATTGGCTGGAAAGGTGGCTGAGGTATCAAAGAAACTCTATGACATGGGGGCATATGAAATCTCAATCGCTGATACGATTGGTGTGGGAACCCCCATTAAAGTCACTAAAGTTCTGGAGGCTGTTGCTGATGTGATCCCCCTTGATGTTATTGGGGTTCATTTTCATGACACTTATGGACAGGCACTGGCTAATTTGCATGCCGCACTAGAGATCGGTATTACTAGACTTGATAGCTCGGTTGCTGGCTTGGGCGGATGTCCCTATGCGCCGGGGGCGACAGGAAATGTCGCCAGTGAAGATATCGTCTATATGCTTGATGGTATGGGTATTGAGTGCGGTATAGATTTAAAGAAACTTGTTAAAACCGCGTGGTTTATTTCGGATTTTCTGGGCCGTCCGCCGGTTTCAAATGTTGCAAAAGCAATAAAAAGTAAGCTCAACTAGTGACAGTTGATGAGAATAGCATTATCTAAGGCACTATGACTGTACATTTGATAATAATTTCTGTGGGCGTAACGTCCATTGACCAACTTCGTTCCCTGCAACAGCGTCGTATGATTGCGGGGCCTCTTTGCCATGTCACTAAACAGTGGCCTCAACGTGACGCTGAACTTTTAGATGGTGGTTCTGTTTACTGGATCATTCAAGGCCATATTGCCGTTCGCCAACGCATTACAGAGTTTGAACGACTGTATGATACGGATGGAGAGAAGTGTGGCCTGATCCTTGATCCAGAACTGGTGGAAACCGAGCTAGCTGTGCGTAACCCCCATCAAGGCTGGCGTTACCTTGAGGTGGAAGATGCGCCTAAAGATCTTCGGGATATTGTTGAAGAGTCCAATGAAGATGAAGATAGCGAAGGGGAAATGTCCCCAGAAATGGCCGCGGAGCTAAAAAGCTTAGGTTTGATCTAACAAAGTGTTTAGCTCAAGAGGAGGCTGTCGTCTGATAGCTCTTCTCCATGGGCTTTTTCGAACATCGCTATTAGATCCGGCACTTTAAGGCCCTCGCGCTCGGTGCCGGATACATCCAGAACAACACGTCCCCCATGTAGCATCACTGTTCTTTCCCCATAATCCAATGCTTGCCGCATGGAATGGGTGACCATAATCGCAGTTAAATTATTCTCTGTAACGATGTCACTGGTAAGTTCCATGACAAAGGCTGCAATCCGCGGATCAAGCGCTGAGGTATGTTCATCCAACATTAGGACGCTAGAGGGTTGCAACGAGGCCATTAGCAAACTGACCGCTTGTCTTTGTCCGCCAGAGAGCAAACCCATTAAATCCCCTAACCGGTTTTCCAACCCGAGCCCCAGTCGGGATAGTTTTTCCCGAAATTGGTCGCGGGCTGCTTTTGGAACGGACCGTCCAAGGCCGCGTCGTCGACCGCGCATGTAGGCGAGGGACATATTCTCTTCAATGGTCAAGTTCTCGCAGGAACCTGCAAGTGGATCTTGAAAAACGCGGGCAACCAAACCAGCTCTTTTCGGTGCAGGCCAATCGCTGATGTCTATATCATTTACAATAATCCGACCTTCGTCTAAGGGAAGCTCACCGGCAATGGCATTTTGCGTTGTCGATTTTCCTGATCCGTTAGAGCCAATTATGGAGATAAACTGTCCTTGAGGAACGGTAAGGTCAAGGCCACAAAGTGCCTTGGTTTCCATAACGGTTCCTTTGTTGAAGGTAACGCGTAAATTTTCGCAGATGATCATGATTTGCCCCCTCTACGGATAAACTTGGCAAAACGACTGCCCGGCAGAATAAGGGCGGATGCAACAAGTATAGCTGTTACCAGTTTTAGGTCTTGCGCTTCCAAACCAATGAAATCGGCATTTAGCGCTAGACTTACTGCCAGCCAATAAACAATTGACCCCAAGATACAGGCCAATGTCGCGCGGGTTATTGTGCGGGGGGTAAGCAGAGCCTCTCCGCCGATAACGGATGCTAGTCCAATGACAATCACGCCAACGCCCATGGTCACATCTGCAGATCCTTGGCTTTGGGCAAATACTGCGCCGGCAAAAGCAACAAGTCCATTTGCCATCGCCATGCCCAGTAAAATCATGCGTCCGTCAAATATACCATTTGCGCGGGCCATCTTTGAATTGGCACCGGTTGCCCGCATGGCAAGCCCAATTTGGGAGGCCAAAAACCAATCAAGGGCAAATTTAATCAAAACTGCAAAGACCAGAAATACGATTGGCATCAGCATATAACTGCTAATGCCAAGGGTCTCAGCCAGATTGTTAAAGGGTGTCAAAATGGTCTCTTCAGTGATCAGCGCAACGTTTGGTCGTCCCATAATACGTAAATTAATGGAGTAAAGGGCGATCATTGTCAGGATGCTGGCAAGAAGATTCAAAATCTTCATCTTCACATTGAGCCATGCTGTAATGAGACCCGCCATACTGCCCGCTGTTATGGCAATCATGGTTGCTAGGTAAGGGTTCCATCCTGCAACGATTAAAGCTGCGGAGACAGCTGCGCCAAGGGGAAAGGAGCCATCGACTGTTAAATCCGGAAAATCTAGAATCCGGAAAGATATAAAAATGCCCAGAGCGACTAAGCCGTAAATAAACCCCAGCTCAATCGCTCCTAAAAACGCGATAAGGCTCAAAATGCGGCCCCTATTTTGACTTGGCTATTTAATGACATGCTTTGCAGAAGAGATAACTGATTCTGGAATAGTGAGCCCCATTTTCTTTGCAGCGGCTGGGTTTACAAACAGTTCCACAATTGTGGGCAACTCAACGGCCAGATCGCCTGGTTTTGCCCCTTCGAAGATTTTTGCAACTAACTGAGCAGTCTGCCGTCCAACGTCATAGTAATTAAATCCGAGCGCAGCAGCGGCACCTCGTTTTACGCTGTCTGTATCTCCTGCAAATACAGGAATTTGACCATCAATGCCGACTTTTACAACCGCTTCAAAGGCAGAGACGATTGTATTGTCTGTTGGGACGTAAATAACATCGGCTTTACCAACCAAGCTTCTGGCAGAGGATAAGACCGCACCGCTGTTATTCGCTCCGGCTTTTACAATGGTTAAACCAAGGGCAGGGGCTTCCCGCTCAAGGGCTTCAAGAAGGGTAACGGAATTTGCCTCCCCCGGATTGTAAAGGACACCGACCTTCTTGGCATTTGGTACAACGCTTTTGATTAGTTCAAGATGCTTTTTTATGGGCGACATATCGGAAGTACCCGTAACGTTTGCACCGGGTTTTAGCAAGTTACTGACAAGCTTCGCGCCCACCGGATCCGTCACCGCCGTAAAAACAACGGCTTGATCTTTTGGTGCTTTTGCGATGATTGCTTGCGCTGAAGGCGTTGAAATACCAACAATCACATCAGGCTGCGCCCCAATAAATTTATTGGCAATCTGCACGGTCGTTGGTATGTCCCCTTGGGCCGTTTGGTACTGAACAGACAGATTTTCACCTACTTTATAACCAAGTTTCGCTAATCCATCCAATAGCCCTTTGTAAACAGCATCAAGCGCTGGATGTTCAACAATGGCAGTAACGGCAAGTGTTTTCTCTGCGGCGTATGTTACCGGCGCTGATAAAAATGATGCCGCAACAAAGCCCATAATGGCAGCTAATTTCAAAGCCTTTAGTGATTTTTTCATATCTATTTTCCCCAATTAGATTTCACATATACTACGCGATCTTAAAATTGGATAAAGCGCATACTGGGCGAAATTCAATAAATCCTGATTTCTTAAGCTTGCTTTATCCAGACGGCACTATCATGAAAAGCCGCCCCTCCATTTGGCTTGGCTGCGTCGGACCCGACAAGTAGGTTAATTCCCACCTTTTCAATGAAAGCATTGTTGGGCCAAATGCCTTCAACAATGACAGTGCCCGACTGTAGCCCATCAAATAATTCAACATGAATGAGCAAGGATCCTTGAGCATTCCCCATGCGAACAATATCGCCTTGCTCTGCGCCAATTGTTTTTGCATTTTCACTGTGAAGCATAACCGTTGGCCGCTTTTCACGCTTGAGCGATGTGGGGGTCGCCGTAAAGGTAGAGTTCAAGAAGTTGCGGGCTGGTGCTGTAACAAGACGATAAGGATGTTCTGCGTCGGCTTTCTTTATCACGTCCCAATGATCGGGAAGGGCAGGCATTCCTGAAAAATCTGGTCCGATTAACGACCAGTCCGGTGAGAAATGGAATTTACCATCTGCATGGCCGTAGCCTTCAAGGAAATGCGCCTGTTCAAACGGGACTTGCGCATTAATCCATTTTGTTGATTGGAGAGATTTTGCATCGGGCCAACCAGACTTCAAGAGTGTCTCGTCAATAATCTCCATAGATGTCATGTCAAAACCCCGATGTTTGGCCCCCAGCCTTTTTGCGAGGGCGGAGATGACTTCATGGTTCGATTTGCACTCTCCAAGGGGTTCAATCACCCTTGCGCCCATCATTATATGATTTTGACCGCCACCTTGGTAAATATCATCATGTTCAACAAAGGTTGTGGCTGGCAGGATAATATCGGCCATCTTTGCCGTTTCGGTCATGAACTGTTCATGGACACAAACAAATAGATCGTCTCTAGCAAATCCTTCATGGACTTTGGCAAGATCAGGGGCGACATCCATGGGGTTTGTACTTTGAATAATCATTGCCGTTACAGGCGGACCATCGCCTAGGTCTTTTTTATCACCCGTCAGGACAGGGCCAATACGGGACTGATCCAGTATTCTAACAGTGGTATCAACCGCATCCAAGCCCTCTATAAGTTCTTTGTTCCAGTGGTAAAGCTGACCGTTGGTGTGAAATGCACCGCCGCCTTCATATTGCCAAGCGCCACTTACAGCCGCAATAGATAGGGCTGCGTGCATATTGACGGCACCATTCCGGCTTCTTGAAAATCCATACCCTAAGCGGAAAAAGGTTTTCTTTGTTTTCCCGACTATGCGTGCAAATTCAATAATCTCCGAAACAGTTAGGCCGGTAATTTCTGAAGCCCATTCAGGTGTTTTTGTATCTAGATGTTCTTCTAGGGCCCGATAGTCTTTCGTATATTTTTCAAGATAAGCTCGGTCCGCCATGTCTTCTTTAAAAAGGACGTGCATGACAGCGCAGGCAAGGGCACCGTCAGTTCCGGGGCGAACCATCAAATGCATATCAGCTGTGAGTGCAGTTGCATTTTTGTAGGGATCAATGACGATAATTTTAGCGCCGCGTTCCTTCCGCGCACGGGTCGCGTGGGTCATGACATTGATTTGAGTGTGAACCGCATTTGTTCCCCAAATCACCACCACATCAGATTTCGCCATCTCTGTAGGGTCTGCGCCCCGATAGGCCCCGGTGCCTGCTTTCCAGCCGGCCCAAGCCAGGTTAATGCATATGGTAGAATTCTGGCGGGAATACTTTTTTACATGACGCAAACGGTCAATCCCGTCCCGTTGTACAAGTCCCATTGTCCCTGCATAGTTATAAGGCCAGATGGTTTCTGGGCCGTATTGGGCCTCACGTTTAAGGAATTCATCTGCCACCTGATCCAAGGCGTCATCCCAACTAATTTGTTCCCACTCCCCTGATCCTTTTGGCCCCACACGTTTTAGGGGGTGCATCAAACGATCGGGGTGGTGGGTCCGTTCAGCATATCGGGCAACTTTTGCGCAAATCACACCGGCTGTATAGGAATTATCAGCTGCCCCTCTTACGCGACCAATTTTATTGCCCGGTAGTTTTTCAATTTCCAACGCGCAAGTCGAAGGACAGTCATGGGGGCAAGCTGAAGGGTAAATTTCAGTGTGATTGGTCGATTTCATTGGGGGAATCCATTTGAGCCATTAATAATGAATAGTAACTAATTTCAAAAACTATGCCAGAAGGGTAGAGCTTTATAGGCTTTGCTGCAATATGAGAGTGAAGCGAAGTACACGCTTCGTATCAAATCTAGTGGAAAAATGGCGGCCATCAGGATATATGCATGCGTAAGTAGATATAGAGAGAGAATAGAATAGTGAAGGCGTTCAAGAAAATTCTGAAAAGTGACGAGATGAAAGCTGTGATTAGTGGGCTTGCTGCCGGTTATATCTGGCTTGTATATCGCACATCCCGTTGGCAAGTTCTGAATAATGAAGTGCCAAATGAATATATGGATCAGGGGAAACCTTTCATTCTCGCATTTTGGCATGGTCGGCTTTTAATGATGCCGATTTCAGTTCAGAAAAAAACAAAAGTAAATGTTCTTATTTCTCATCATGGGGACGGGGAGATAATTGCCCGAACCATCAAGCATTGGGGCCAGGAAAGTATCCGTGGATCCAGCTCTAAAGGAGCGATGCCTGCAATAAAAGAAATGCTAAAAGCAATTAAGAGAAAAGAAGTTGCGGTCATCACGCCTGATGGGCCGCGGGGCCCAAGAATGCGGGTACAGGATGGTGTTGTTCGCATCGCTGCTATGGCCGGTGTCCCTGTTTTTCCCGTTAGTTACTCGACAACACGAGGAAAAATCCTTGGTAGTTGGGATCGATTTTTCGTGCCTAAGCCCTTTAGCCGCGGCGTGGTGATTTGGGGCGACCCAATTGAAGTTCCGCGAAGAGATGATGCAGGGCAATATGCATTAGCCCGATCAAAAATAGAAGATAGTTTAACTAAGATTACACAAGATGCTGATACTCTTTGCGGGCAGGAGTTAGTTCTGCCAGACGATGTATCGACAGTATCCAGACAATAATAAATGGTGTCGTAAATTTATGTATTTATCAATGTATAATGGGCTTTTGTGGGTAGCGTCTCCCTTTATTAAACGCCATTTGAACAAGCGTTTAGAGGCGGGGAAAGAAGACGCCAGTCGTTTCGATGAGCGATTTGGAGAACCCTCCCGTTTGCGCCCCTCAGGAGAGCTTATATGGTTCCATGCCGCATCCGTGGGAGAGGCAATATCTGCTTTGCCCCTGATCAAAGTTCTTCTGGCGCGTAATAGTAAACGGTCCATTTTAATGACAACTGGTACCAAAACGTCTGCGGATCTCATGCAGGACCGATTACCAGCTGGCGCTTTCCATCAATTCGTCCCTATTGATACGAAGGAAGCAGTCACGCGGTTTTTGGAATATTGGCAACCACAATTGGCTATCTGGATGGAATCAGAAATTTGGCCGAACCTAATTCACCAGACATCTCGGCGGAAAATCCCCATGTTGATGATAAATGCGAGGATTACTGACGCATCGTTTAACTTGTGGCGCAAAACTGGTGGACTCGCAAAAAATTTACTTAAAAAGTTCGACTATATACACGCGCAGTCTGAACTTGCCGCTGAACGCATGAAATATTTAGGTGGGGAAGACGTAGAAGCCCTTGGAAACTTGAAGTTTTGCTCACCGCCACTCCCTTTCCAGAATGAGCGGTTTCGTGATATGAGAGCAGCCATCAAAGACAGAAAAGTTTGGCTCGCATCGAGTACTCATAAAGGGGAAGAAGCCATTGTTGCCTCCGTTCATCTTGCGATGAAGTCCAAGGTGAAAAATCTTCTGACTATTATTGCCCCTCGCCACCCGAGCCGGGGGGAGGAGATCGCCAGCAAATTGCAAGAAGCAGGCTTCAAAGTTGCGCAACGGTCCCTTCGTCATCCCATTGAACCTGATACTGATATCTATCTTGCTGATACCATTGGTGAGTTGGGTCTTTTTTACAGATTGGTTGACGTAGTTTTCATGGGAGGGTCTTTAGTTCAAAAGGGCGGGCAAAATTTATTAGAGGCTGCTAGACTGGATTGTGCCATTATGCATGGGCCTGACATGAGTAATTTTACTGAAATCGTTGCGGACCTTCAAAATAATAACGGCATCATTCAAGTAAATAATGGATCTGAGCTGGCTGCTGTTACATATAAATTAATGTCGGAGTTACGATACCGCTCAACGTTGGCGGAGAATGCTACTGAGGTCGTGACGAAGGGCGAAGCGCTTTTAGGGCATTTGGTTAAACGTATAGAAGATACTCTGGTGGAGACAGATTAAGTGAAGGCTCCAAAGTTTTGGAACGAGAATGAAAAATCTATTATTTCAGCGCTTTTAATCCCAATTAGCGCGCTCTACAGGCTT
>JAESSA010000081.1 GCA_016764355.1 Sneathiella sp.
CCACATGGCATTCCTGTTATCGCTGATGGTGGTATCAAATACTCTGGAGACATCTCAAAAGCTTTAGCTGTTGGTGCATCATGTATTATGGCTGGTTCACTTCTTGCAGGAACAGAAGAGTCTCCAGGTGATACTATAATGTTCCAAGGTCGTCAATATAAATCATACCGTGGTATGGGATCTTTAGGTGCGATGGCTCGTGGCTCTGCGGATCGGTACTTCCAGGAAGAAGTTAAGGATAATTTGAAGCTGGTTCCAGAAGGAATTGAAGGTCGTGTGCCGCACCGCGGCCCTGCTAATGCAGTTGTTCATCAATTGGTGGGTGGTCTTAAGGCTGCAATGGGGTATACAGGCAGTCCGACAATTCCTGAATTGCAGAAAAAAGCGACTTTTGTGCGGATTACCAATGCGGGTCTGAAAGAAAGTCACGTTCATGACGTGGCAATTACCCGTGAAGCCCCTAATTATCGCCAAGGTTAAGTATAAGGACTATATGAAATGACTCCCTCAGCCCGGTTAAGCTCAGTTATCGAGCTTCTTGAAAAAATTATGAACGAAGCCGGGCCGGCGGAGCATGAAGTGCGGGCGTATTTTCGCGCCCGTCGCTATGCTGGGTCAAAAGATCGGCGTTGGATCACGGAATTTCTATACGTGATTTTTCGTCGCATGGGAGAAATTGACTGGATTGTGGAGCAGTTGGCGCTAGAGCCGTCAAATCGGTCGCGAGCGCTTTGTGCCATGACCTTTGTGGAAAAAGTTTCAACTCAACAACTCCAAGAAGGCTATTTTGAAGGTCCTCATGCCGTTCCTACTTTGGAAGAAGCGGAAATTGAAGCGCTGGGCAAGTTGGATGCACTGGATCTGTCCGCCATGCCAGATCATGCTAAAGAGAATTTCCCTGAATGGATAGCGGCCATTTTATCCGCACAATTTGGAGATGCAGCCCCGGCTGTTATGAAGTCCTATCAAGGGCGGGCGCCTTTAACCCTTCGTGTTAATAGCTTGAAAGGGGAGCGGGAAGAAGTTCTGCGTATATTGAGGGACGATGATATCGAGGCGGAACCCACCGCCCTATCTCCCCATGGCATTATTCTTAAAGGGCAGGTGAATATTGCCTCTCATCAGGTCATGCAATTGGGCTTGGTTGAAATTCAAGATGAAGCTGCGCAAATCTCATCGCTTTTAACCTGTGCTACTGCTGGAATGCAGGTGGTTGATTATTGTGCGGGTTCAGGGGGTAAGTCTTTGGCGATTGCCGCGGAAATGGACAATAGCGGAGAGATTTACGCCTTTGATGTAAGCCTGCGTCGCATGAAGGATTTATCTGCTCGAAAAAGAAGAGCCGGTGCGGTCATCATTCAGGCCAACGTTATTTCTGAGGAAAATTCTCTTGATGAGGCGGTGGATAGATTAAAGGGCCAAATGGATCGGGTCTTTGTTGATGTTCCGTGCAGCGGTTCGGGCACTTGGCGCCGTCAGCCAGATCAAAAATGGACCTTCTCTGAAGAAAATCTGGAAAATCTTGTCACCGTACAAAAAAGCATATTGAAAAAAGCAGCAAAGCTTGTGGCTCCTGGCGGTCGCATGGTTTATGCGACATGTTCAATTTTTGATGCTGAAAATTCCGATCAGATATCGGCCTTCCTGAAGGGAAATCCTGAATTCTCACTTATTCCGGTGTCTGATATCTGGAGTGATGCAGGGCTTCAGGGTACCCGATCAGAGGATATGTTGAAATTATCGCCTCATGAGCTTGGGACAGACGGTTTCTTCACTGCGGTTCTATGTAGGTCTGCATAAAGGCAGGACATATCACAGAGATTTGTTCGCTAAAAATGTGACCAAATATCGCTTTCATCATTATGGTGTGGTTTGAAACCTTATTATGGTTCTATAGTAAGGCTTCAAACATGTATTCTCTAATCATATAAGATGATCAAGGTGTAGACTCATGAAATTTCGCCGCTTTTTCTTGTTGATGTACACTATTGCTGCCACCCAAATGCTGATGACACAGATTGTCTTTGGTATGGGGAGTGATTCATCTTCTTCTGAGGCAACGAAGCCAGTTTTGAATGTGGATTTTGAAGCCGGTAAAAAAGCAATTGATCAAAATGACTGGGCGGGGGCGATTTCGTCTTTTAATAAAGTCATTGCATTAGATTCTAAAAATGCCGATGCCTTTAATTATTTAGGCTATGCAAATCGGCAGTTGGGTCATTATGAAAAGGCCTTTGATTATTATCATAGTGCGCTGCGCTTGAAGCCAAACCATAAAGGGGCCAATGAATATATTGGCGAAGCCTATTTGAAGCAGGGCGATCTTGCCAGTGCAGAGAAGCATTTAGCCAAACTGGATGATATCTGCACGTTTGGATGCGCTGAATATTCCCTGTTGAAAAGAGCTGTTGCCGAGTATAAACAAAAAAACGGGTAGGGGCCTCAAGCCTCTATTGGCTGTTTTTCTCTAGCGCGCGGAAGGTACAAGCTTACTGTTGTCCCTGTGTTGGGATGACTTTCAACACTTACATGCCCGCCCGATTGCTTGGCAAAACCAAAGACCATGCTTAATCCTAATCCGGTTCCTTTTCCAACCTCTTTGGTGGTGAAGAAGGGCTCGAATGCTTGCTTAGATGTCGCCTCATCCATACCTGTTCCCGTATCACTGACTGAGAGCATTACATATTCTCCGGGTGGTAAGTCGTTGATGTTTTTTAAGCTCGAAGAACGCTCAATATGGTTCGTAATAGTAATAGTCAGTGCGCCACCACTCGGCATCGCGTCACGAGCGTTATTTGCCAAATTCAAGATAGCATTTTCAAGCTGGCCCAAATCTCCCAGTGCTTTCCACAGATTGTCGCCATGTTTCACTTTGATCTGAATGTCTTCTCCCAAACTGCGGTCAATAATAGTAATGATGCCGTTAAGCCCTTCAACTAAATCAAGGGAAGTGGGGTGCAGTGTTTGTTTGCGAGAAAAGGCCAGTAGTTGTTGGGTGAGTTCTGCGCCACGCATTGCCGCTTTGTCGATCACTTTCAATTGTTGGCATTCTTCATGCCCGCTCTCTTCGGCTCGTTCTTGAAGAAATTCAACATTTCCAAGGATGATGGCAAGAAGGTTATTGAAATCGTGAGCAATGCCCCCAGTTAAACGACCGATAGCTTCCATTTTTTGAGACTGGCGCAATTGGTCTTCCGTTTGCTCACGTATAGTAACGTCGCGGCCAACTCCGCGATATCCTTGAAACTCACCGCTGTTATTGAATATTGGTTTTCCAGAAATGGATAGAAATCTATCTTCTCCCTTTGGGAGCCGCAATTTATGAAGAATATCAATAAAGGAATGCCTGGATTTCAGAAAAGACTCAGTATTCTCGCGTGTCCAGTTTTCACCAGCAGGGTATATAAAATCAGAAAATTGAGATCCCAGAATATCTTCACTTGAACGACCGGTCATTTGTAGTCCAAGGTCCGATACATAGCTCAGGTTATAATCTTTATCCATTTCCCACATCCAGTCGGACGCAGATTCTGTGAAATCTCGGAATTTTTCCTCGTTTCTTTGAAGCTCCACTTCAGCACGGGCTTGTTGGGTTACGTCTGTGAACGTCGACAGGAAACCACGTTCGGGAATCCAACGTGCTTCGATGTCCAATATAGTGCCGTTAGGTCTCGCTCTTTGAAAATGCATATGTTTTTGTGTGAGGATAATTTCAGACCACTGTTCGTACATGGTTTGGGCATCACCTTTTCCATATTCACCACGCATAGCAAGGAAATATATAATGTCTTTATAAGATGTTCCCTTTTGTCCCAATCTATCGGGCAAGTCCAATAATTCAAGGTAGCGTTTGTTGGTTAGTTGTACATTCAGGTTCTTATCAAGCAGTAATATACCTTGCCTTGAGGACTCCATAACCAAAGTAATAAGCTCATTCTTGTCAGAGACGAGATGCTCAGCTTTCTGGCGAAGTTTAATCTGGCTTTGGAAGTCAATAATCCGGGGGAACCAATTATATGCACCTGCTACGGCTAAGATGCCTCCTGGGATGTAGAAAATTGCTCTAATGTAGGGCAAGCTATCAATGCCGACAATGGCCACTACTGCTCCTTGTAGTGGGGTATGTGTTAGGTAGTTCGAAATGACACCAAGAGATACAATTATAAGCCCAATGGCGAGCATGGTTAAGCCGCGTTCGCGCGGAATTAATCCCCATAGATAATAGAAGAAAACGACTGGAAAAGGTACAATAACAAGCACTTCCAGTAGCTCTGAATTAAAATACGACAATGCTAAGAACTCACCCAGTTTACGACTTAATGCTTATAGTTTTCCGCGCTTAGTACGAAAGGACACTTTTCTTATAGAATTGTACTAATTAAGTAAAGCTTTCTAATATTAGTGGAACTTTAACTTTCCTTTTGCTACTTGTATAGGAAAAAAAATGGTCCAAAAACAGACTAATGCCTCTGGACAAGTGAGGTAACTGTGTTTAAGAACCGGCTATGAAAAATAGCATCTTGATCATCGACTTTGGAAGTCAGGTCACCCAGCTTATCGCGCGCCGGGTCCGCGAAGCGGGGGTTTATAGTGAAATCGTTCCTTTTAATACGGCTGAAGAAAAGCTGAAGACGTTTGAGCCTAGCGGCATCATTCTCTCTGGCGGTCCTGCATCTGTTATTGGGGACGAGACACCTCGTGCACCAGAGCGTGTGTTCCAAATGGGAATTCCTGTCCTTGGAATTTGTTACGGTCAGCAAACCATGTGCGCCCAGCTTGGCGGACGGGTTGAGGAACCTGAACATAAGGAATTTGGCCGCGCCAACCTTGATATCGTTAAAGAATGTCGATTGTTCGACGGCTTTTGGGACGTTGGGACAAGTGATCAGGTTTGGATGAGCCACGGAGATACCGTGACTGAAATTCCGGAGGGCTTTACAACGGTCGCGACCTCTCAAGGGGCACCGTTCGCAGCCATCGCCAATGAAGCCAAAAAATTCTACGCAGTTCAGTTCCATCCTGAAGTGGTTCATACGCCACGGGGTGCGGACCTTCTGTCGAATTTTGTTCACAAAATTTGTGGATTGAAAGGCGATTGGACGATGTCCGCTTTTAAAGAGCAGGCCATCAATTCCATCCGTAATCAAGTGGGCGACGCGAAGGTCATATGCGGCCTCTCTGGCGGCGTAGACAGTTCCGTTGCCGCCGTTCTTATTCATGAAGCAATTGGGGATCAGCTCACTTGTGTGTATGTGGATAACGGCTTGATGCGCACAGGAGAATCTGAGCAGGTCGTCCGTGTTTTCCGCGATCAGTACAATATTCCTCTTATTCATCGGGATGCATCCGACTTATTCCTCAAAGAATTAGAGGGCGTTGAAGATCCTGAAAAGAAACGAAAAGCAATTGGTCGCGTTTTCATTGAAGTATTCGATGAAGAAGCTGGTAAAATTGGTGGTGCAGAATTTTTAGCGCAAGGAACCTTGTATCCTGACGTGATTGAATCTGTCTCCTTCGCTGGTGGCCCAAGTGTTACTATTAAGTCCCATCATAATGTGGGCGGGCTGCCCGATCACATGAAACTTAAATTGCTGGAACCTTTCCGGGAATTGTTTAAAGATGAAGTTCGCGAACTTGGTCGTGAATTGGGTATGGCATCAGAGCTTGTCGATCGCCATCCATTCCCAGGACCGGGACTTGCTATTCGCCTACCTGGTGAAATAACCCGGGACCGGCTTGATATTTTACGAAAAGCAGATGTTATTTATCTGGATGAAATTCGTAAAGCAGGCCTTTATAACGAAATTTGGCAGGCTTTTGCCGTCTTACTTCCCGTGCGGACTGTGGGTGTTATGGGCGATAATCGTACATATGAATATGTATGTGCCCTTCGTGCGGTGACCTCAACGGATGGTATGACCGCTGATTACTATCCTTATGAACATGAATTTCTTGGACGTGTTTCAACACGCATCATAAATGAAGTTCAAGGTATCAACCGGGTCGTTTATGATACGACATCAAAGCCACCGGGAACCATTGAGTGGGAATAATAAACAGGCCGCATCAGCTTGGCATAATATGCTTTTCTGCTGCGGCCTTTTACGCGACCAGTCAGTTGCCAATTTTCTTCCAGGACAAAATTGACAATCAGTGATGAGGCGCAGTTGTATCCTGAGGCAGCCTTTCGGAAATCTGTGAGGCAATATCGTGCCAACCAAACTGCTTCGCTGCGTGAAGCGCGCGGTGTATGCCGCAAGTATCAATCAAATTTTTGACAATGGCTTGTTTCTGCTTATCGTGTTCCAAGCTGGCCATAATATTACTCTCTACATTAAAAATTACTGATATTGACCCTAGCGCTAATCAATGAAAAATATGTAAACTTTAGCCAATTAATTTCAGTTAAATTTTTCTCTTTTTTACATTAGTGGACTTGAATTTATTCGCGGATTATGCCATAGTCTTTTTTGTCGATTGTTTAGCCTGCTCAAGGCCTCCCTGTGAGAGGACAGGTGAGTTGCTACGAGGGAAAGTGTGGCGAATAGTCCACTGATAACGATGCCAAGGACGTAGATTTTTGTGGATAACGGAGTTTGCGCCGACCAGATAAATGGATGAATTTTTAAGGACGCTGTAATCGGCGCCTTGCGAGAATCAGAGGAATCCCATCTGGAATATGTGAGTTGGCACCGCGAGGATTGATGAGGTTGTTGAGAGGCTTTCAGTACGAAAGTATATGACCCGGAAAATCTTGTGCACGCCCTGGGAAAGAGACTCAGGACGAAATTTATCGCGCCTGAAATTGCGATTCAATTATTCCCCTAAGAGGTTGAACGAGGTTTTCGGGGCAAAACTTGTTTACGAACCCACTCCTGAAAATTGATATAAAAATGCAATTATGAGGGCTATTCCAAGCCAAAGAGCAAGATTGCGTAGTCTTTTGCTCGCATTTAGTCTTTTCAATGCATATAGAAAGCCGGGAAAGACAAGACCTGCAACCATTAGCAATACAATCAGTCTTAAAGCGTCGAACTGGCTCATTTTGAAACTCTCTTTCATCTTGAATGATACATAATCCTACTTATCTGAGTTAAAAGGTAAGGATGGGCGATAGATAATTCATCTTTTTTCTGATTCCATAGGAACAGCAATTGCTATCCCCACGCAGGCGGTTTAATTTACGGTCAGATTTTAAAGAAACTGGAGTTCTTTGTGTCAGATATTTTCGGTGAAGTGGACGACGAAGTCCGTAAAGATAAGTCGCTTGTCCTTTGGAACAAGTATGGGAAATTTGTTATTGTGGGAGCAGTCCTTCTCGTGGCGGCAACTGCGGGCACTGTTGGCTGGAAAAACTACCAACTTTCCCAAGCCCAAGCACAAGGCAAACAGTTTGAAGAGGCTGTCGGATTTGCTGCGGCGAAAAAATTTGATGAGGCGTCAACAGCTTTTGCTACTTTGGCAGAGGGAGGGGATGTCGGATACGAGGCTTTGTCTCGCCTTCGTCAAGCCGCAGCTCTTATATCCGCGGGTAATGGTGCTGAGGCGCTTGATGTATATGATGCCCTTGCTGCTAACGAAAATGTCGGTGAAGAATTCTCTTCCATCGCCGGAATATTGGCAGGCTACTATCTGATCAATAACGGATCGACAGAAGATGTCCGCAAGCGGGTGAGCGGTTTAGCCGCGGCCGGTGGTATGTGGGCGGCGTCTGCAAAAGAGCTTCTTGCTTTGAGTGATCTGAAAGACGGTAAAATTGCCGACGCCCGTACCTTGCTTGATGAATTAAAGCAGGACGCAAGTGCACCGCAAGGCGTGAAGGCGCGGGCGCAGCAGCTATTGGCTGCCTTAGAGGCTAAATAAGAAGAATTTAGTCGGATACTGTGTGGGGATTGAAATGGGGCGCGTGTTGAAAAAATCTATGATCTCAATGAGAAAAACGGTTGTCCTTTGTGGTATGCTGGTGACACTGTCTGCTTGTTCCGGCGTGACGGATTGGTTCGGTGATGCCGAAGCCCCGCCACTTCCTGGCGAGCGCATTTCCATTTTGGCCCTCGAACAATCACTTGAGCCCGATGAAGGCCTTGCGGATATAACCGTTAGGTTACCTGCCCCTTACGTCAATCAAAATTGGCCGCAAGCGGGGGGAACATCAAATCCTGTGATGCACCATTTAACCCTTGGTGATGACCTGAAAGAGGTTTGGCGCGTTGATGTCGGTGCCGGTTCAGATGATGAAGACAGGCTAACCTCGGCCCCCGTGATTGTTGATGGTCGCGTATTCTCGATGGATAGTTCCAGTCGTGTACGTGCTTTCGATCAAGAAACTGGGCAAGAGCTTTGGGCCGTAAATTTAACCCTTAAGGGGGAAGAAAAGGGCACCGTCGGGGGAGGGATTTCTTCTGAATATGGTCGGTTGTTTGCAACCACGTCTTATGGTGAAGTCTTTTCTCTTGATCCTGCGACTGGCGGTATGTACTGGAAAGCCGAGTTGGGTGTTCCTATTCGGGCAGCACCGACCATCGCAGAAAAACACGTTTATGTCGTAACTTTCGATAGTCGCATTTATGCCTTAGACGTGCGGACGGGTGAGACTAAATGGGATTATGAGGGGGGCGTGGAGACAACAGGCCTTCTGGGAGCGGCAAGCCCTGCTGTTGATAATGGTACAGTTGTTGTTCCTTTCTCCTCCGGTGAGTTATTCGCGTTACGTGCTGATAATGGACAGCAAGCCTGGAGTGATGAGCTGAAACGTAAACGGGGTTTTAGCTCCCTTACGTCCCTTGCAGACATTAACGCCTTTCCAGTTATCGATCGGGGAATGGTTTTCGTCGCCAGTTATTCCGGTCATATGGTCGGCATTGATTTGCGCACAGGAAACCGGAAATGGAGCCAGCAAATCTCCACTTTGCAAACGCCGTGGGTCGCCGGTGATTTTCTTTATGTGATAACGACAGACGGTGAACTTGTCTGCCTTTCGCGGAAGAATGGCTTGATCAGATGGGTTCGTTCTTTGGGAAAATTTGAAGATCCTGAAGATAAAGTTGGATTAATTGTGTGGTCTGGACCCGTTTTAGCAAGTGATCGTTTGATTTTGGTCTCCAATTACGGTATTGCGGTGTCAGTTTCCCCCTACGACGGCAAGATTTTGGGGAAAGTTGAACTCTCGGACACAGCCTCTATCGCCCCTGTCGTAGCTGGAGAAATGCTGTTTGTCCTAACGGATGATGCCCAGTTAGTGGCATTTCGCTAAATTAGTCATGTCCTTTACTGTAGCAATCATTGGACGCCCAAATGTTGGGAAGTCTACTTTATTTAATCGTCTTGTTGGTAAGCGTTTGGCGCTTGTCGACGATACCCCCGGTGTGACCCGCGACCGACGCGAAGGCGATGGTCGCATTGGATCATTGAAATTCCGGGTGATCGACACTGCGGGTCTGGAAGAGGCTTTCGACGATAGTCTTGAAGGGCGCATGCGTCGGCAAACCGAGATGGCATTGGAAGAAGCCGATGTGGCGCTGATGCTGTTTGATGCCCGCTTGGGTGTCACGCCTATGGATAAGCATTTTGCAGGCTGGCTTCGAAAAGCCGATATCCCGGTTATCCTGATCGCCAACAAGTGCGAAGGCAAAGCCGCCTATGTTGAAATGCAGGAGGCCTATTCTTTAGGCCTTGGCGATCCAATGGCACTCTCTGCCGAGCATGGGGAGGGGATTGGTGATCTTTTTGACGCCCTTCTTCCCTAC
>JAESSA010000082.1 GCA_016764355.1 Sneathiella sp.
GAGGAATGCCTGGGTTATGACCCTTGGCTTCATACAGAAAACTCGGTTAATGCCCTGTCAGCACTTTGCGGAAAGCTGGAATTGTATCTGAAAGCGTCAGACAACAATCCCATTGATCAAGTTTGGGAGGACCGACCAGAAGAGCCTTTGGCGCTTATCGTTCCTCACCTTAAAGAATTTTCTGGCAAAAACTCTGCTGAAAAGAGGGACGAGATTGCTGGCATTCTAGAAGAAAGTGGCAGTGATGCCGTTGTTCACACGCTGCCTGACGTCATTGCTTGGCTTTTAAACATACGCGGTGCGGATCTTCCCAGTACCCCCTTTGCTTTGGGTTTTGCTATATCCCACAGAGATAGCACTGTAGATCTTTATATGCCTCAGCAAAAATTCTCAAATGACCTTATCTCCCATTTGGGCAACGCCGTTCGTATTCATAGCCGAAGCGAATTTTCTAACGGCTTAAAGGCACTAGCAGGTAAAAAAATCAGAATTGATCCATCCGTGACCAGTCAGTGGATCGTAAGCCAGCTTAAAGATGCCGGTGCTGATATTGTACGCGGCGACGATCCTTGTATGCTCCCCAAGGCGACAAAAAATTCCACGGAGATAAATGGAACACGGGCAGCTCATATACGGGATGGCGCCGCAGTTACGAAATTCCTTCACTGGCTTTCTGTTGAGGCGCCAAAAGGCACCGTAAATGAGTTGAGTGCAGAGGCTAAGTTGCGCTCTTTCCGGGAAATGGGCGATCGATTTAGGGATGTAAGCTTTTCCACCATATCCGGGGCTGGGGCAAATGGGGCAATCGTTCATTACCGCGCCACTGAAAAAACAAGCAAATCACTAGAAAATGGAAATCTTTACCTTGTGGATAGCGGCGGCCAATATCTGGACGGAACAACAGATATAACACGTACAGTTGCCATAGGCACCCCAACGCTCGAGATGAAGGAACGCTTCACTTTAGTCTTAAAAGGTCATATTGCCCTTGCGGAAGCTGTATTCCCCGTAGGCACAACAGGGAGCCAGCTTGATACCCTGGCTCGTGCTCCCCTTTGGAAATACGGTTTGGATTATGATCATGGGACCGGCCATGGCGTTGGAAGTTATCTGTCCGTTCATGAAGGGCCGCAACGCATATCCAAAATGCCAAGTGCTGTCGCGTTAAAGCCGGGAATGATTTTATCAAACGAGCCGGGCTATTATAAGACTGGAGAATATGGAATTCGTATTGAAAATCTGGTCACTGTCGTAAACCAGCAAAAAAGAGAAGGTGCAGAGAGAGAGGTTTTAAAATTCGAAACCCTGACTTATGCGCCGCTGGATCGCGCACTAATGGATTTATCTCTACTCTCTCCTTCTGAAATTTCGTGGATAAACAGCTACCATAAAGCTGTCCATGACAAAATATCTCCCCTCCTGGAAGGGGACGTTAGAGAGTGGCTTATTAGTACAACCGAAGCGCTATAAATTCAAAGAGACCTTATGGGATTAACCTCCTATAAGGTCTAACCATTCTTGTTCTGTCATCACAGTCACGCCGAGAGATTCTGCCTTTTTAAGCTTTGACCCGGCCTTCGCGCCAGCAACCAAATAATCCGTCTTCGCAGACACAGATCCACTGACTTTCGCCCCGAGGCCTTCAGCTTTTGCTTTTGATTCTGCCCGTGTCATCAATTCCAATGACCCCGTAAAGACAACCGTTTTGCCGCTGACAGGGCTTTCATCGGACGGCGCTTCGAAATCCTGAACGGAAAGCTGCTCACTCAAGTCCTGAAGGATTTCACGGTTTCGAGTTTCAGAGAAAAACTCTTTCACTGCATCGGCAACCGCATCCCCTATCCCGTCGATAGCAAGCAAATCAACATAAGCCTTCCCTGGCTCAGGATAATCTGGAGAGAAGGTTTCCATTAACTTTCCCAAAGACCCGTAATTTTTTGCCAGCAACCGCGCATTTCCTTGGCCAATATGACGGATACCGAGGGCAAAAATAAAACGATCCATTTCAATGGTTCGGCGTTGATCAATTGCCCCGAATAAATTTCGAACAGCTTTATCCCCAAAGCCCTCAAGATTTTTTATCTTTTGCAGGCGATTTTTATCATTTTCTTCAAGCTTGAAAATATCAACAGGGCTGAGTACCCATCCACGCTTATAGAATAATTCAATTTGCTTTGCCCCCAACCCGTCAATGTCAAAGGCCGTGCGAGAGACAAAATGCTTCAACCGTTCAACAGCTTGCGCGTCACAGATAAGCCCGCCGGTACAACGGCGCACCACATCTTCCTTACCCGTCGTTGGATTTTTCTCGCGAACTGCATGGCTTCCGCAAACAGGACATATAACTGGAAAATTAAAAACTGTGCTATCGTGCGGTCGCTTATCAAGGATCACTTCAACCACTTGCGGTATGACATCCCCGGCGCGCTGAATAACAACCGTATCCCCAATTCGGATATCTTTG
Source organism: Sneathiella sp. (assembly GCA_016764355.1). Lineage (GTDB taxonomy): Bacteria > Pseudomonadota > Alphaproteobacteria > Sneathiellales > Sneathiellaceae > Sneathiella. The sequence continues at coordinate 2,465 of JAESSA010000082.1, forward strand.
CGCTCAATTTCTTCCTGGTTGTGCAAGGTAGCGTTGGACACTACAACGCCGCCAACAGAGACAGGTTCAAGCCGTGCGACCGGCGTTAAAGCCCCCGTGCGCCCTACCTGTATTTCAATATCCTGAACCGTCGTTGTCGCTTTTTCTGCCGGAAATTTGTGGGCAATTGCCCATCGAGGCGTTCGCCCGACAAAGGCCAATCGTTGCTGCCAATCAAGCCGATTTACTTTAAAAACAACGCCATCAATATCATAGTCAAGGGACGCCCGCAGTTCTTCAATCTTACGGTAAGCATCAATCGCCTCCCCCATATTCAAACAGACACGAGAAAGTGGGTTCACAGAAAACCCCCACTGCTTAAATTGCGTTAGAACTTCCGATTGATTTTGACCAGGAATAACCGACGCATCGCCCCAGGCATAAGCAAATAAACGCAATTTTCTGGACGCAGTAATACGTGTATCCAACTGCCGCAGGGATCCCGCAGCCGCATTTCTCGGGTTTGCAAAAACCTTAGCGCCCGCCTTCTCCTGATTGGCATTTAGGGCCTGAAAATCAGACATAGACATATAGACTTCACCGCGAACTTCAAACACCTCCGGAATAGAATACTCGCCTTTTTGAAGTTCCATCGGTAAGTCCTGAAGGGTTCGAAGGTTTTCTGTAATATCTTCCCCTTCTTGACCATCCCCGCGAGTAGCACCCTGAACAAAAACACCTTTTTCATACCGCAAGGACGCTGATAATCCATCTATTTTGGGTTCTGCAAAAAACGATACATCTTCAGTAGAAGGCAGACCTAAAAAACGTCGAACACGTCCTTCGAATTCACGCAAATCATCACTTCCAAATGCATTATCCAAAGATAACATTGGAACCTTGTGACGAACCTTCCCAAACCCCTTAGTCACCGCAGCACCAATAGTTTGCGTTGGGCTTGCTGGCGTTACTAGATCTGGATAGGCCGCTTCAATTTCTTTTAAGCGTCTAAAGTCCCGATCATATAGTGCATCATCAACCTCAGGCGCATCTTCTTGGTAATATGCTTTATTTTGAGTTTTTAGTGTTTCAGACAGGCGGCGGTGTTCAGCCCTTACCTGCTCTTCGGGCAACTTCGCAAGATCGTTCATCCGACCTTATCCTTCCATCAAACTTTGCGCTGCGGCTCTGGCTTCATTTGTAATGATGGCACCAGAAAGCATCCTTGCAATCTCTTCTGTTCTTTGTTCATCGCTCAATCGCTCTACAGTCGTTCTGGTCTTGCTCGCAGTTCCGCCTTTGCGGATATTCCAATGAGCACTTCCAGAGGCAGCAACCTGCGGGGAATGGGTGATGACAAGAACCTGTAATTCTTGTGATAATTTTGACAAGCGCTCCCCAACGGCATCTGCCGTAGCCCCGCCAACCCCGCGGTCGACTTCGTCAAAGATTAATGTGGGTGCAGATCCGGACCGGGCAAGAACTACTTTTAGAGCCAGCATAAAGCGCGACAACTCACCACCAGACGCAATCTTTAATAAAGGCCCAGCAACGCTTCCTGGATTCGTAGCGATTTGAAATTCTACTTTATCCATGCCTGCTGCAGACCAATTTTCTTCTGGGAGTTCAAGTACTAAAGTTTCAAACTTCGCGCTACCAAGTTTCAACGGCCCCAATTCAGACATCACAGAAGCATCCATTTTTTTAGCCGCCTTGAGACGCTTTTCCCGCAAGCCACTTGCGGATAGAATATACGCTTCTCGCGCAACAGTCAGTTCTCCCGTTAGCCGTTGAATATCCGCATCCCCCTGCTCAACATCTCTCAGTCGACTTAGAAAGCTTTCTAACATTTGCGGAAGATTTGCCACTTCACATTTGTGTTTTCTTGCCGCCGCACGCAAAGAGAACAATCGCTCTTCAACAGCCTCCAAACCGGAGGGGTCAATATCCAGATCTCTGCCAACAGAATCGATCAACATTGTCGCTTCAGACATCTCGACTGCTGCGCGCTCAAGGCTTTCAAGGACGGGGTCCAACTTACTACCAGCTTTTTCCAGAACCCGTTCTACAGCACGGGTTGCTGTTCTAATTTTTCCTTCGACGCCACCGTGATCATTAAGCGCTTTGACAGCATCCTTCAGGGCATCGGCAATTTTCTCTGAATGCATAAGTTCTGAACGTGCCTCTGCCAACTCATCCTCCTCACCCTCCTGCGGGGCAAGTTCTTCAAGTTCAGTGACTACATGACGCAAATATTCTTCATCGACCCGGGCTTGTTCAACTTTATCAATGGCTTCAGCCAAGGCAATTTTGACAGCCTGCATGGCATCAAATTGTCCAGAGGTCGTTTTGACGACTTTCAGCAGCTGACCATAAAGGTCGATCAAATTGCGATGTCCTTTTGCATCCAACAATCCACGTTCAGCATTCTGACCATGTATCTCGACCAAAGCGTCCCCCACGGATCGGAGAAGGGCCGTACTTACGGATTGATCATTGATGGATGCCCTATTTCGTCCTTCTGAACTTATTATTCGCCGTAAGATTAGGGGCTCGTCTGATTCTATATCAAGATCACTCAACAATCCAAATACGGGATGTGAGCTGGGCAGAATAAATTCGGCGCTAACAGAACCCTTTTCCTCTCCGGCGCGGATTAATCCTAAATCAGCACGGGATCCCAACGCGAGAGCAAGACTATCCAAAAGAATAGATTTTCCCGCACCAGTTTCTCCCGTCAAAACGCACAGGCCTTCTTCGAAAAGCAGGTCCAGCTTATCGATCAACACAATATTTCGGATTGAAAGTGTCAGCAGCATGATAAATTTGCGCCTAAAATAGGGATTTCCAAGTCTTTACGATCCAAGATTTCTCATCCACTTGAGGTCTCAAATAATTTTCATCCAAAAGGGCATAGCTATCTTGGTACCACTCACTTCCAGGGAAATTATGCCCCAAAATTGCGGCAGCTGTTTGTGCCTCCTCGGTAATTCCTAGGGACATATATGCTTCTGTAAGACGATGTAGTGCCTCAGGTACATGGGTTGTTGTCTGGTATTTCTCGATAACCTGACGAAACCGATTTATTGCGGCAATATACTGATCTTCTTTTAGATAGTACCGCCCAATCTCCATTTCCTTGCCCGCCAAATGATCCCTCGTCAGATCAATCTTCAGTTTGGCATCCCGTGCATACTCTGTATTGGGGAATCGTCTAACCAGTTTTTGCAGAGCATCAAGTGCCTGTTGCGTCGCTTTTTGATCGCGGCCCACACCGGAAATCTGCTCGTAATAAGAGATTGCCTTCAAATAGTGAGCATAGGGGACATCCCTATTCCCCGGATGAAGTTCTATAAATCTCTCAGCGGCTAATATCGCCTGATCATATTTATTACTTTGATAATAGGCAAAAGCTGACATCAACTGCGCCTTTGTAGACCAAACCGAATAAGGATGCTGACGCTCCACCTCATCGAATCCTTGCGCCGCCGCAATATAATTTTCCGCATTCAACGATGCGAGTGCTTCGTTATAAAGCTGCTGAACTGGCCGTTCCTGATAATCTTCAACATCATCAGAGCTGCAGGCAACAAGCGATAAAGGCAATAGGACAATAAAAACTACTCTCATCCGCAATGCGAATAACAGGAAACTAGGCATACACATCCATCCAATCCGGGATTAAAAACTTGGCTCTATTTTATATAATCAATTCGACATTGGAAAGGAGAGTATCGCCTTTTCTCAATACGTGAATAACATTCATGAAAATTCCACTAAAAATGTTTATTTACATTTTTATTACCAAAATAAACACCTATACTATAATAAGTTAGCATTGAATTCACTTTAGAGAATTTCCTTTTTTAAGTGTCTGTGCTAAATTACTATTAAGGGTAATTAGTTTTTTCTGATCTTCTTCCTTGTGAAGTATTCCGACAGATCAAAAGAAAATGGTTCTCTTTGTTACCTAAATCAAAAAATAGTATTTATTAAGGACGTTCCAGAGGTCCTACGCTACAGAAAGGTACCAGCTAATGAGTAAACTCGCAAAACGAGTTGACGATCATGTAGGTGAGCGCATCAGGGAAAGAAGAACCATGATGGGCCTTACACAAGAGCATTTGGCACAAGCGCTAGAAATTTCGTATCAGCAAGTGCAAAAATACGAAACAGGTGCAAACAGAGTGAGTGCCGGCCGTTTATATGAAATCGCGCAAAGATTAGAAGTCGATGTAGCATTTTTCTTTGAACATTTAGAACCACTGACTGCCAGCTCACCCCTCGAGCATGGCGGAAAAAATCGCTCTACCATTGAATTGGTAAGAAATTACGGCGATATTGATGAGCCTGCTGTCCGGTCTGCGGTAAGTGGCTTAATTAAAAGTCTCGCTGGTAAAGAGCGTAAACGCAAATCAGCGTAATAGACACCTAAGGCACGGTAATTTTACCGTGCCTTTTTTTTCGCCTAAAAGACAGAAAAGACAGCGATATATTTCTATAACACTGCCAATATAGAATTGAGATTTGAGATTATGCTGTTATGGGAGCCGCTGCTTGTTGAGTTGACCAGTGTGCACCACCAACATTAGAGACGCGAACTGGCGCTTCTGTCGTATAACACCAAGCTTCACTATCACTCAAAAAAGCATGAAGAAGTTTGTTATTCAAAGCGTGACCTGAACGGTATCCCTGGAATTGACCAATAATCGGTGCCCCTGCCAAATACAAATCACCGATTGCATCGAGAGCTTTATGACGAACAAATTCGTCATCATACCGTAGGCCTTCTTCATTTAGAATCTCTTGACCGCTCAAAACAATTGCATTTTCAAGAGAACCGCCTTTTGCAAGGCCCATCTCTTTTAGCTGCTCTAGTTCACTCAAGAAGCCAAATGTTCTTGCCCGACTAAGTTCATTTTTGAAAGTGCCGTTCCGCATATTGAAACTACACTGTTGTTTCCCAATACGCTTATTCTCAAAATCGATTTCAAAGGCAACAGATATGTTATCACCGGGAGATAATACCGCAACAGCATCCCCTTCAGTCACCTCGATCTCTTTCAAGACCTTTATGTATTTTCGCGGTAATGCTTGATCAACAATATCAGCGCACTCAATCAAGAAAACAAAGGGTGCAGAAGACCCATCCATCACAGGAACTTCCGGACCGTCTAGCTCGACAATAGCATTATCTACGCCAGTTCCTGAGAAAGCGGCCATTAAATGTTCAATTGTCGCAACTTTGACATTAGCCTCATTTTTGACAGTCGTGCACATCACTAATTCAGAAACTGTATCAAATCGTGCGGGAATATCTGCGATCTCTGCCGCAACATCAGTTCGCCGAAAAACAATTCCGCTACCAGCGGCTGCCGGTTTAAGTGTCATATTGACAAGGTTACCGCTATGAACGCCAACGCCTGTGCAACGGATACTATTACGTAAAGTCTTTTGATAAATCATCATAATATTGCAACATGTCCAACTACAATTTTTTCTACATTACTATTACTAAAATATAGTCGTCGATACAAATCACTCTTTGTTACTAAATATTTCTTAACGGAAACACTTTCTATTCTTTAATTAGATGCCAATAGAAAAAGCCGCGAAGATTACTATTCTTCGCGGCTCGATTAATTTCGCCAAAAAATTAGAAAGAACTTACCTATTAATTAGCCTGACGCCTTAAGAAGGCTGGAATATCGAGCAAATCCTCGTCTTCCTTTTTCTGTTCGATACGAACGGAAGCAGACATAGCATCCTGCTTTTGTGGCTGAGGTTCCGCTGATTGTTGTGGCTGCCTTACAGTTGGTTCAGGTTCCCGCCGAATTGGCGCTTCAGCCGTTTCTTGTGAGGCCTTATCAGCTTCTGCTTCCGCTTTTCTTGCCATACGACCAACGCCGGTCATTCTCTCAAAAAGGCTGGGACCTTTTCTTTTCTTACGGGGCGTAGATGCTTCTTCTGCACTCAAACGCGCATCAGGATTAACCAGATTTTCTGTACGCCTTTCAACTTTTATCGCAGGCGGCGCTTTAAAATGAGGAGTGCTTTCACCGGCACTTGCAGGTGCGCGTTCACTTGACTCCATTTGCACTTCAACATTTGAGAGCAAATCAGGCTCCAGATCCAACGCTAAACTGTTATCAGAAGAAAAGGTCTCAGTAATACCCACTTCAAAATTGGACGCCTCACCGATATCCGTCCCACTCATCATTGGCTGACTTGTCGGAACATTATCCGGAATAGAAGCACCAAAGCTTGATGCCGCTATCGTACTTGCAGCAGGTATAACCGGTGCAGAAAGGCCACCAAGACGACCGCCCCCAATAGGTGCGACATCAGCATTCACCTTTAAAAGAGACGTCACATTAGGTGCAACTTGTTGCTTGTGATCCATCGCATCAATACCGGTCGCAACTACGGAAACTCTCATGGGCCCATCCATCGTGGCATCAAAAGTTGATCCAACGATAATATTGGCGTCCGGGTCGACTTCACTGCGAATGCGGTTAGCCGCTTCATCCAGTTCATACAGAGTAAGATCCATACCACCTGTGATATTGATCAAAACGCCCCGTGCGCCCTTCATGGAAACGTCATCCAACAAAGGGTTAGAAATGGCTGCTTCAGCCGCCTCGATGGCACGATTTTCGCCAGTGGCTTCACCGGTTCCCATCATGGCTTTGCCCATTTCGCTCATAACCGTATTCACGTCGGCAAAATCAAGATTAATCAGGCCTGGCATAACCATCAGGTCTGTAACCCCACGAACACCTGAATGCAGGACATCATCCGCCATATTAAAGGCATCAGCAAAAGTCGTTTTTTCATTGGCAATGCGGAACAGGTTCTGATTAGGGATAATAATCAGTGTATCCACATATTTCTGGAGTTCTTCAATACCAGCTTCAGCAATACGCATACGATGGTTGCCTTCAAACTGGAACGGCTTGGTCACAACACCGACCGTAAGAATACCAAGTTCCCGCGCTGCCTTAGCTACAATCGGTGCAGCCCCTGTACCTGTACCACCACCCATACCGGCCGT
>JAESSA010000083.1 GCA_016764355.1 Sneathiella sp.
TGAAAAGAGCGCCGAAGCGATTTCTACACCGACTGAGGCTGCGGCCAGCATTTCTGAGGATACGGCTAAAACAGAGCAGGAAGCGACATCGAAGGATGAACCTGCCTCTACTGAACAGAAACAAGATCAGAAGAAAAAAGAGCTTCCACGGAATCTTCCTTTCAAACCTACCCATGAAATGTTGTCCCTCGTCGGCACAACAAGAGAACAATTCACATTGATTCTCGAAAATCTAGGATATGAGGCAAAAGGAGAAGGCGAAGAGCTTACTTATCAGAAGATTTCTTTCAAAAAGAGAAAACGGGCGCAACAACCGTCTTCTGCCAACAGAAACCAGTCGAAGAAAAAAGGCGCACCTCAAAACAAGACCCCGTTCCGTAAAGCCGCTCCCGCTAAGGCAAAAGAGATTGATCCGCATTCACCATTTGCAGTGCTGAAAAATCTGAATACGAAGTGAGCGACCTTGTAGGTAAGCATAATGGAGGAACCACAATACGCGTTGATCGCTGGTTGTGGTTCTCCCGATTTTTTAAAAGTCGCAGCTTGGCTGCAAAGTTAGTGCAAGGTAAAAAAGTTCGCATCAACAGCGTCCTTATTGCCAAACCGAGCGTAAATATCCGCTCAGGGGATGTTCTTACATTTCCTCAAGCCAACGCCATTCGGGTAGTAAAGGTTTTGGATATTGGCAGTCGGCGCGGCCCTGCAGTAGAAGCGCAAATGTTATATGAAGATCTGTCACCGCCGGAAGCTCCGAAAACTGAAGAGGAGAAACTTCAGGCTGCGGCTCCAAGGCGCGACAAAGGGGCTGGTCGGCCAACAAAAGTACAAAGACGCGCCATCGACAACCTTAAAAACAATTTTGGCGACGAGATATAAATCCAATCGCCAAATCCCAGAAGATCATTGAAGAAAAGTGTGAGCCAGAACATGTTAGAAGAATATTTCACCGCGTGGAATGAAGGGGATACAGGCTATTTCAAAATTGGCCCTATCAAACTGAGCGTTACTGACAATGTGGGTGAACTTGAATTAATGGCGAAAGATACCGCAAAAGAGATTGAAGCTGAAGTCTCTTATGCATGGGATCTAGGGGTCAAAAATAGTGATGCCTGGTGGCTTGAATGGGGCGGTTACTCCCTTGAAGAAGAGATACCCTATTATGCTGCAATATCTCAGCCAGAAGCAGCAGAAAAAATTGAAAACTTTGATCCAAAAAACAATGACTTTGAATGTGATAGCGTCGAAGAATTTCAAGAAATGCTTTTCAACGTTTATGATGAAGAACTTACATCAAAAGATCTGAAACGTGGTTTTCAAGTTTGGTTAAAAACATTGGATAAGGAAGCCTTCGCCATGTTAAAATCTGATTTGGCAAGTTGGACAAGCCGGGCTAAATAAGGCTTTTATTTCGAAGGCTACTTTATGTTACGAAAAGAAATCCAGGCGGCATAAATCCGCGTTCCGGTCGTAACCCAGCACATACAGCCAAAGACAATGGCAATCTCCCTAAAATAGGCGGGGAATAGACAGAAGAGAATGAAAGCAAATATAGTTTCTGCCCCTTCTGTAAGCCCGCCTAAATAATACAAAGATTTAATGCCTCGTATTTCTGTCGTGATCTTATGTTTTTCGGCCATGACAGCATACGTTAGAAACGTGGATGTTGTTCCCATAAAGCTAAAAATCAAAAAGACTGCGGATAACGTATTCTCAGGCTGTGCCAGCGCAAATCCGAAGACTACTCCGCCATAAAAAATAAAGTCACAAACAATATCCAGATAGCCACCGAAATCCGAAAGCAAGGAATGCCGGGCGACTGCTCCATCTAAGCCGTCAAAAACCCTGTTGATCAGGATAAACACCAGCGCCACTAGATATTCTTCGGCAGCAATAAAAGGGATTGCAGTCATACCGATAGCAAAGCCCACGATGGTGACCGTATTGGCGTTGATTCCGCGGGCAGCTATTCGCCCCCCTAGTATCTTAAGAGGTGGATCGATAATATTTCGGAGAACTGCATCAAACATACCGGTTAAAAATCAGTTCCTTTCCAAAACGACTGTTGCAAAGCCCATAAGTATAAGGAAGGCCCTTAATGTAAACGGATTTTCGTCATCCTCTCGCGATTGTGAAAAAAAATGCGCAATATGTCAGCCAAAATTCATGAAACTAATCTTCTATTAACCGTTCTCTGGCAAAACTATAGGAACACAGTCAAAATAGAATTACATGTACCATGATCATCAAATTTGAAGCAGCCATATACAATCAGCAAGTCTTAGATGCCATGAAAGAAGGTGAGCATCATAAAAACCTGGATGACAACTGGGCTGATACCCACTATTTCGACGTCTTTGCCGAAACACTAGAGGAAGCGTGGACTAAAACCAAACGCAAATATCGTCGTGATCATGGCTTTGTTATTAAAGCTATAGAGCAAGTGGAATAAATTATTATCCGGAATAATAAGGGTTTGCGCCACCAGCGTGGTCTGTGACATCGAGAACGGCTTCGATGGAAGGTACTGATTTTTTAATCTCTACCTCGACACCCTGTTTTAATGTCGCATCGGCCATACCGCACCCTTGACAACCGCCGGCCATTTCCACATAGGCCGTATCTCCCAGAATATCGATTAGGGTAATATATCCGCCATGGGCCGCAATGGCTGGATTAATTCTGGTTTCCAAAAGAATACGGATAGTTTCCGCCTCTGGAGTTTGCAAACCCGGCCGGTCGCCATCAGAGACGACCTCTTCCTGCATGCGCTCAAACTTCACCCGCGATATGTTAGTGACGAAATGCTTGAGTGTATTCTCAATCTTGATTTGAGTGCCAAAAGCGGGCGTGCTGAGGCCGGAACTATCCATGTCGAGAATAACCGTGCCATCGGTTGGATCAAAAGACTTAAAAGCAATATCTCCGCCGTCATCCTGCAATTGAGGGCGAATTCTCTCCTCCACTAATTCCTGAATTGACTTAACAATTTTCATATCCTCAGCCGAATAACTATTTTCTTGAGTATCCTCTACGGCGCCTTTTAAAACAGGAAGGCCGGCCATGTAATGATCCATAATCGCAGCCAGTACCATTGGCTTCAATTGTATCCACATAGCTCCTTTTCTAGCAGCAGATGTTTTGGTGATCGTTACATAGTCTTCACCAAGCTCAACTCCCTCCACCCCGGGAATATCAAAAAGCCGAGATGCCATAGGAGATTGGCGTGACCCCTCTTCTGCATTATCAAATGCGATGGAGCCTTGCGTCATAACCTGCCGACCCGGCAGAAACTGCATTTTATCTTCATCCGCCTGCGGTAAAGTTTGAATGAACATTTAATAAAGGCTCCAAATACACAAATTCGCTAATTGATTGCCCTTGAGCTAACAAATAGACACATTAAAGGCAAGGGTTAACCTAGAGATAAGCTTGTATCATGAATATACAATAGCGCAATCTTATACGGTAGCGACTGGATTGGCTGGTGATCCTACAGCCCCCGGTAAACGCAACGGGGGAGCGGTTAAGAAGAACCGAGATCGATGATGTGATTTAAGCCAATTATTCAAGGGCGTGAGATGCCAAAGCTCTCCCAGATGGATACCCAGCTTAAACAAACAATGTTCATGAATTGGCAATGCCGCGCAACTCCCTTCGCCTTTTTCAGAAGGATACGCCTCCACCGCATAATTATCGGCGATTAAGACAGAGAGCCCTGTATCAGTAATCCAATTCAACAAACGATTATCGCGACCGTTCAACGCTGAGCAAGAGTTGTGAAGTTTGTTTTTATCTGGAACACCACCCATTTCGGTTATCATCTGAGCAAAACCCGTATGAATACACACCATATCCCCTTCGGACACAGTGACATTATCCCGGTCCATAACGCCCATAAGATCGTCATACCCCACCGCTTTTTTATCACGGCCAAATGCGCCCTCCAGATCGATCATGACACCGCGCCCTTGAACGCCAACTTCTGCCATTTTCTCGATCCCCAGCGCATGGGCATACATGCCCAACTCATCCTCTGGCCCTCTAATATGCTCTCCCGCCTTATAGCCGTTATAATAGACGGCTTCAGGTCTCCCCTCCCCGCTCACGTCAAATTCTTGCCCCACATGAGACAATCCATCCCACTGTGAAGAATATTGCGTATGAAGAAGGACAGCATCATCGCTAATGACATCGGTGAAATTTGGGAAATCACTTGATAATCGGTAATTGGAATTAGGTATTCCGGCCCGTAATGTGGGCTTTAATTCGGGAGGAAAGCGTCCAGAATTAAGAAGATTTCCGCCGGGTAGATCAAGGGGAAGGCTCAAACAAAATCGCTCCCCACTCTGTATTTCTTTGGCTGCGACTTTTATGTGATCGGAAGTAATGAGGTTAAGGCGCCCATTTTGATCATCGTCACCAAAGTCTCCCCAATTTGAACCTTCTGGACGGTTTTTCCAACGCATGTCTATATCCCCTTTTTATTGCTCTTTTTATCAGAGTACCTTTAAAAAAGGGGATGTAAAACAATTCTAAGCCGTCAGCTAAAATTTAGTGTCGGAAATTGCTGCCTTTCCGATCAAGCAAACGAAGCAGGCCAGGCCATTCAAGAGTATCTTTCGATCCCAAATCCGTAAATTGAGCCACTGCTGTCTCGCATACTTCTTTAGGAGGGAAAAGAACTTCAGCCCCTCCAGCCAAGGCATTGATCTGCGCCTGACAAGATTTTTCAAGATAGAAAATCCGTCGGAAAGCTTCCGAAATGGTTCCTCCAACTGTCAACAAACCATGATTTCGTAAAATCATTGCAATGCTATCCCCAAGATCATTCACTAATCTTTCACGCTCATCCAGATTAAGGGCAATTCCCTCATATCCGTGATACGCAAGGCGATTGTAAAACATTAAGGAATTTTGAGTGAGGGGAAGCAATCCGTGTTTTTGGGCGGAAACAGCCATACCAGCTGCCGTATGGGTATGCAAAACACAAGACACGTCATGAAGGGCACCATGGACTGCACTATGGATCGTGTAGCCTGCGGGGTTAATCTTGAACGGCGTTTCGCCCAAAATTTTTCCGTCAATATCGACCTTCACCAAACTGGAAGCCGTAATCTCGTCGAAGAAAAGACCATAAGGGTTGATCAGAAATTGATCTGTCGTTCCAGGAATACGGGCGGAAATATGAGTAAAAATTAGATCTGTCATACCATAATGAGCGACCAGCTGGTAACAAGCAGCCAAATCAACGCGCACAGCCCATTCTTCTTCAGACACCTTATCTTTAATGCTTGGAACCATTTCTGAAATCAAATCCATACCCATTTTTCTTCTCCTATCCCGATCGATTTAGTTATTTACAGCTTTCAGCATATTTCTTGCAATGACAAGCTGCTGTATTTGCGTTGTGCCTTCATAAAGACGAAGGAGGCGAACATCACGATAGAACCGCTCTACTTTATATTCAGACATATAGCCCGCGCCGCCATGAATCTGCACAGCTTTATCAGCAATTCGGCCCGCGGCCTCAGTGGTAAACATTTTACAACAGGCAGCTAGCATCGCGATATCTTCGCCATCATCATATTTACGGGCGGCATCTTTTGTCATTGACATACTGGCATATAAATCAGCCTGACTGTCAGCAAGCATTGCCTGAACAAGTTGGAATTCACCAATTGGCTTGCCAAACTGCTTCCGTTCGGCGGCATAATTCAATGCTTCTTGTAAGATGCGTTGAGAAATACCTGTTGAAACGGAACTTAAATGCAGTCGTCCGCGATCCAACACTTTCATTGCGGTATAAAAACCTTGTCCTTCTACACCGCCCATCAGGCTTGACGCTGAAATACGCACATCTTCAAAAATAATGTCGCTGGTTTTAGTTCCCCGCTGGCCCATTTTGTTATCGGCCTTCGAGATAGTAATACCCGGAGTCTTTGGGTCCACCAAAAAAGCAGAAACGCCAGATGCACCTTTTTTTTCTGGATTGGTGCGGGCCATAACGGTCAACATTCCAGCGCGAAGGGCATTGGTGATGAAACGTTTGGTCCCATTGAGAACATACGAATCGCCATCTTTTATCGCAAGCGTCCGTAAAGATGCGGCATCAGAGCCAGATTCTGGTTCCGTTAAGCAGAAAGCAGAACTAATTTCTCCGGAAGCAAGACGCGGAAGATATTCCTGCTTTTGCTCTTCAGTACCGGTCATCACCAACCCTTGGCTGCCGATACCAACAGTTGTCCCGATGACAGAGCGAAAAGAAATGGATGCCTGACAGAGCTCGTGAATGATCTCACATTCCTGGCTCATATTCAGGCCGATTCCACCATATTCTTCCGGAATGGAAAGGCCGAACAATCCCAGCTCGCGCATTTCATTGATGATTTCCTCGGGAACGTCGTTTGTTTCTTCAACAATATCCTCAGCGGGCACAAGCCGTTCGCGAACAAATCGACTCACGGCATCCTTCATCAATGAGAAAGTTTCCGGGTCTAAAGCCATCTAATTGATCCTTTTGTGTTTTTATTTTTGTTTTTATTTATTTTCTGGCTGTACATATAACATGAAATCCGCTTGAGCAAGTTTCCTCAACCGGGTCCACACATAACTTCCACACCCCTAGCAAGAGCCACTAATTGAGGGCCGATTTCTTCGCGTAATTTTTCTTCTGAAACAAGGTAGGCGGAGCCACCACAATTAAAAGACATCATGTCCCCATTGTTATTATCTCTAACAGGAACGCCAACAGCACTCGTTGCTCTCTGCCACTCTCCTGCTGAAATACAAAATCCGTAATCAGTGTAATCTTTTTGCGCTGCTTCAAAGCCACGTTTGATACGGTCCCAATCTGCTCCTGCGTGTCTTCGAATATTATCAAGCAAGAAATCTCTCTCTTCTTCTTTCAAGCCACACAAAAAGGCCCGCCCCATTGAGGTCGTAGCCATAGGAATATAGGATCCAACGTCAAGAACCAGTGTACTCGACACGGATCCACGAACAGCTTCCACATAAAGCATATTTAATTTCTCACGCGCGCCTAGAGCGACACTATATCCAGTTTGCCGTGACATTTCACGCATGGCTGGACACGCGCACAACCTTATGCGGCTATTCGCCAAAACCGCGTACCCCAAAGATAAAACGGCAGGTGATGGCTCATACCGACCAACATCTTCACGATGTATCAGATAACCCAATTGAACAAGTGTACTGGTAAGTCGAGAGACTGTAGAACGCGGCAAGGCAGTTCGTTTTGCCAATTCATTATTTCCAACAGCTCCTTCACCGGGCTTGAAGGCTCGGAGAATTCCCAAACCTCGGGCTAGCGATGTTACAAAATGGCGATCTTTTTCTGACTGGTCTTCTAAATCTTCACCTATCATTTTTTACCGACATGCCTGTTTTGGCCCTATATGAATTTATCGAAAATTAGTTCGAACATAATAACTTCTTGCAGAAACCTGTTCCACTATGCAGAATACCCTTCTAACAGATTATTCAAAAGAAAAAAAAGTTCTGTTTTTTTGGGAGTAGATAAATGCGAATGAAATTAGGTTCAATTTCCGTAGCGTCAGCAATTGCTTTTAGCATCACCGGTTTTGCCGCAGCTGACGAAGTAAAATTACCAAGTACAATTGCTTGGAGCGCATATAACACAGGTACAACAGGCTACAATCAGTCAGTTGCTATCGGTAAAACCTTAAAGGACAAATACGGAGTCAGCCTCCGCGTTGTTCCAGGAAAAAATGATATTTCAAGAATGGCCCCGCTGAGAAGCAACAAAGTACAATTTATCGCCAATGGCGGTGGCACTTACTTTGCGTCTGAAGGACTTTACAATTTTGCTGCAAAAGCGTGGGGCCCGCAAAAGTTACGACTTTTGATGTCAGCCACATCTGATGCAAATATCAGTCTTGGAACAGCCGCTGATGCAAACATCAAAACCATGAAAGACCTCAAAGGCAAGCGCGTTGGGATTGTCCGTGGCTCACCTGCCTTGACCATCGGCGCAGAAGCTGCTTTGGCTTTTGCTGGCTTAACATTTGATGATGTGGAAGTGATTGAGTTTGGTGGCTATGGCGCCATGTGGAAGGGAATGGTCAGCGGACAAGTTGATGCGGCTGTAGCTTCTACAGTTTCAGGCCCGACAAAAAAACTTCAGGCATCCCCTCGTGGTATTTTTTGGCCCGATTGGCCTCATTCAGATAAAGCTGGCTGGGATCGCGTTAAAAAAATTGCCCCTTATTACGTTCAGCATACTGCAACTTTGGGAACAGGCTTGTCAAAAGACACGCCACAAGAAGCCGGTGCCTATCCTTATCCAATCTTGATAACCCGCGACGATCAAGATCCTTCACTTGTCTACTCTATGACAAAGGCTATTCATTCTGAATATGACAATTACAAGGATGCACTTCCTGCAATGCCAGGCTGGGCTCTAGATCGCCAGACCTTCCAATGGGCGGTTCCATACCATGAGGCCGCCATTAAATATTGGAAAGAAGTTGGTGTATGGACAGCAGAGATGGATGCCCATAACGACGGATTGATTGACCGCCAAAATACTCTAGCAGCTGCTTGGGCAACAATGGCATCGATGAATGTGGCCGACGACGACTATAAAGCCGAATGGCTTAAAGTTCGTGCCGCTGCTCTCAAAGAAAAAGGCATGAATCCGTAATGGAAACACCAAGTAATGAAATCGAAGTGAAGGCGGCCACCAATGAGGGTGGCCGCCACCGCTCTCTTAGTACAGGATGGCGATTGCTCCTGATGACGGCGACGGTCATAGTCACCTTCCTAGCAGTTAATCAGCTATTCAATTTGGGTTTTTTTATCGGACATATTTGGCTGGACAATGAGTACCAATACGCATTATTTGGATTGCTTGTCCCTCTTGTATTTCTTATTTTCCCGGCATCAGACAAAGCGAACAAGAATAAAGTACCCTGGTACGATGCTCTCGCTGCCACGACTATGTTTGGTCTTCTCATCTTCTTCTTTAGCAACGCAGCACTAATTCTGGATAGCGGCTGGGAAATGGGCGCCCCAACACATGTCGTTGCTTTGGGCTTCATCCTGTGGCTTTTGGTTCTTGAAGCAACCCGCCGCGCAGGCGGAATAGCTCTTTTCACAATCGTCTTCCTGATTTCCCTCTACCCCTTATACGCAGACATTATGCCCGGGCCAATTTCTGGCCTTTCCAGCTCCCCTGCGGATACGCTGGCTTATCACACTTTGAGTGCTGAAAGTATGCTGGGAATTCCGATGCAAGCCCTAGCAAATCTTGTAATTGGCTTTCTGATTTTTGGTGTTGCGTTAACACAGACAGGCGGCGGTGCCTTTTTCATTAATTTGGCTTTTGCTCTACCCGGTCATGTAAGAGGTGGCCCAGCTAAAGTCGCCATTTTTTCATCAGGCCTAATGGGGTCTATGAGCGGCAGCGTAATCTCTAACGTGATTACAACGGGCGTACTTACAATTCCC
>JAESSA010000084.1 GCA_016764355.1 Sneathiella sp.
ATCTTCAATTTCATCGGATTCGATGCCCGCTTTTCTAACGGCATGAGCAATTGCATGTCCGCCCATATCGGCGCCATGGGTGTTATTAAATGCACCACGATAGGCTTTACCAATTGGTGTTCTTGCGGTGGATACAATGACGGCTTCTGCCATGAGACTTCTCCTGTTATGTTTTGTTTTTTTATAATTTAGGGTTTTCGCCCAAGCTTGTGGGGCAGCTTATATAGTGTGCAGTGCAATGAAAAGACGGAATTTACTTATTTTTAGAACGATCCTTCTACATCACGAGCGAGAGGCGAGAGCCAATACGGAAATTGCAGCTTCTTCAAAACTGATTTCACCACGTATAAGCTTCTCGGAAATCTTATCTAAACTTTGATTGTCCGGGTCATCAAGGCGTGTCGCCAGATATTCGAGAGTTGTTGTTTTAAGTAGTTTTCTGGGTCTTTCTTTTGCTTTTCCCGACGTATTTGCCAGAAGCGCTAAGGTTTCGATTTTTTCTGCAAGTGTGTCGACGCCTTCGCCTTTAAGGGCGATGGTTTTCAGAACAGGAACTGTTTTCGCCATATTACCCATTGTGCGGGATTCAAGCTGTTTTGCTGTTCTTTCCGCCAATGGATTGTCTGCTTTGTTGACAACTAGAATATCGGCAATCTCCAATATACCCGCTTTGATCGCTTGAACGTCGTCTCCAAGGCCTGGCGCACAGACAACGACTTTTACATCGGCAATATCGGCAACCTCTACCTCCGACTGGCCTGCTCCCACGGTTTCTAACACAATGATGTCTTTACCGAAGGCATCCATAACATCGATTACATGGCTTGCGGAGCGACTTAAACCACCAAGATGTCCGCGGGATGCTAGACTGCGGATGAAGACGTCATCGTCACTTGAATGTTCGGACATGCGAATGCGATCCCCAAGAACAGCACCACCGCTTAAAGGGCTGGATGGGTCAACGGCAATCACCCCGACAGTTTTGCCGCGCGCCCGTAGCACCCTTACATAAGCCCCGACCAACGTCGATTTTCCAGCACCGGGCGCGCCCGTAAAACCGATAACAATAGCCGAGCCCAAGGACGGACCTATTTGTTTCAAAATAGCGCCCGTTTGCGGACCGTTATTTTCAACGATTGTAATGGCCCTCGCTAAAGAGGCTCTATTTCCCGCACGAAGTCCAATGATCAGGTCATCAATTGATTTAGACACAATTCAGACGATCTCGAGAACGGATTCCGGGGGACGGCCTATGCGGGCTTTTCCGTTTGCAGTCACGATAGGTCGCTCGATTAATTTTGGATGCTCCAACATGGCGTCGATGAGTTGTTGATCACTTAATGCAGGATCGCTCAAATTGTTTTCTTTAAACTCGGGCTCACCTTTGCGCATAAGATCACGGGGAGATAAGTTGAGCTTTTCAAGAATATTCACTAGTTCATCGCGGCTGGGAGGTGTCTTTAGATATTCTATGATTACAGGTGTTACTCCGTTATCTTCAAGGAGTGACAACGTTTGACGTGACTTACTGCATCTTGGATTGTGATAGATCGTAACTGACATAAATTTCTCCCGCGTAAAGGAACTGTTTTTGCGAAATTTGACCTGATTGAGGCAAATTTACAACAACTTGTGACAAGGATGACTTGCATGCTTGCTCTTGAAGGAATATTTAAAGGCCCATGAGCATCCATACAACAGAAAATCAATCACCCCTCGCAGTCCCAACACCAAATACGGTGATGAATACGGGATTTGTCAATTGGCTAGGCCTTTATACGTTACTTGAAAAAGAGATTAAGCGCTTTCTCAAAGTGCCGCTTCAGACCATCTTAGCCCCCATGATGACAACTCTTTTATTTTTGGCCATCTTTACTTTGGCCTTTGGAGAAGGGGGACGATATACGGGTGATATAAGTTTTTCAACTTTTCTGGCGCCCGGCCTGATCATGATGGCTGTTATTCAAAATTCCTTCGCCAATACCTCATCTTCCCTTGTCATAGCTAAAGTGCAGGGAAATATTGTGGATGTGTTAATGCCTCCACTTTCAGCTATGGAACTGACGGTTGCTTATGCTCTGTCTGGTTTGGCACGAGGGCTGGTGGTTGCAACTGCAGTTGCCGTTTGTATGTGGTTCTTTATCGACCTGACCGTCCATTCATGGGGCGCGGTTATATATTTCGTCATTGCTGCGGGCACGATGCTGTCTCTTTTAGGAATTGTCGGTGGCATTATTTCTGACAAGTTTGATCACATTGCTGCGGTGACAAATTTTGTGGTCATGCCTTTATCTTTTCTGTCCGGAACCTTCTATTCTGTCGATCGCCTGACAGGTATTTGGTACGATCTGAGCCATATGAACCCTTTCTTTTATATGATTGATGGTTTCCGATATGGATTTATTGGCGTGTCTGATAGCTCTTTGACGCAAGGTGCTTTGATTGTCGGAGGGATTGTCTTAGTGCTTTTCGTCCTCGTCTGGTGGCTTTTTAAGCGTGGATATAAGCTAAAAGCCTAGAAAAATTCCATTTATTGCAGACTTTGATTGACAGGTGCGGGTGACCTGTCAATAATTCGCCGCTTTCTTAGGTCGCGGATACTCTTTTTGTTGAGATTCGTTGGCCTTCACTCAACGACAAATGGTCGTATTTATTGTGGAGAAAGTACATGATTCCCCCGTTATTATCAAACTATGCCCCAGCAGAGCTTTCCTTTGAAAAAGGAGAGGGCGCGTACTTGATGGGGAATGACGGCCGACGATATCTCGATTTCGCGGCAGGTATTGCTGTCACATCCTTGGGGCATAGCCATCCTAAAGTTGTGGAAGCCATCACAGAACAGGCATCAAAACTGTTCCATGTATCTAATATTTTCACCATACCAGGGCAAAAAGAACTGGCGGCAAAACTTGTCAATGCAACCTTTGCCGATGCTGTGTTTTTCTGCAATTCCGGTGCAGAGGCGAACGAGTGTGGGTTGAAGATGATTCGCAAATACCAATCGGAGAACGGCTCGCCAGAACGCTTTCGGGTTATCGCCTTTGAAGGTTCCTTTCATGGTCGAACCTTGGCAACTATAGCTGCTGCTGGCCAAGACAAGCTGCTGAATGGTTTCGGCCCCGTAATGGATGGGTTCGATCAAGTTCCTGTTGGTGATATCGACGCTGTCAAAGCGGCGATCACAAGTGAAACTGCGGGAGTTATAATTGAGCCAATATTGGGTGAGGGGGGTATTCAGGTTGTTGATCCGGAATTCCTGCGTGCCTTGCGGGCTTTGTGTGACGCTGAAGGCTTGGTTTTGATGTTCGATGAAATTCAAACAGGTATGGGGCGTACGGGTAAACTTTTTGCCTATGAGCATTTAGGTATGTCCCCCGATATCATGAGTTCCGCAAAAGCGCTGGGCAATGGGTTTCCGGTGGGCGCGTGTTTGGCAGTTGAAAAAGTAGCTAAATGCATGACTGTCGGCAGTCACGGTACGACGTATGGCGGAAATCCACTTGCCATGGCCGTTGCTGGCGCGGTTGTCGATGTTATGACAGAAGATGGATTTATGGATCGGGTTGGACAGGTCGCGGGCCATTTAAAACAATCCCTGAACGGTGATGTCGATCGGTATCCATCCGTTCTGGAAGAGCTTCGTGGCGTCGGGTTACATCTGGGTCTTAAATGTAAGGTTGAGAATACTAAACTGCTTAAAGCTCTTCAAGCGAACGGTGTTTTGACAGTGGCTGGCGGGGATAATGTGGTTCGCCTCCTGCCGCCGTTGATTATCGAAGAAGAGCAAATTAGTGAGTTGATTTCCGCTTTGGAAACTGCGTGTGAGGAGTTAGCACAATGACATCAGTAAGGCATTTTCTAGATCTTCACCAAGTGTCCAAAGAAGACCTGCGGACGATGATTGATGACGGTTTGGCTGTTAAGTCAGCGCGCGCCGGACGTCCAAAGGGGACCAAGGACGATGACATGTCGTTGCAAGGGCATACACTCGCAGCGATTTTCGAATTCCCTTCGACCCGGACGCGGGTATCTTTTGACATGGCCATGCGACAAATGGGTTGCGATACCATGATCCTCAATAGTAATGACATGCAGCTTGGTCGCGGTGAATCTGTTGCTGATACGGCTCGTGTCTTATCACGATTTGTCGATGCCATCATGCTTCGTACTGATGACCATAACAAGTTGTTGGAGCTTTCCAAAAACGCGTCAATCCCTGTTATCAATGGATTGACCAATGACAGTCATCCTTGCCAGCTTATGGCTGATATAATGACTTTTGAAGAGAAAAAGGGTTCTATCAAGAACAAGATCATCGCTTGGAGTGGGGATGGCAATAATATGGTGTCTTCATATATCCACGCCGCAGGGCAATTTGATTTTGAATTGCGCATTGCCTGCCCTAAAGAGTTGGCGCCGGATCCACGTGCGATGGAGTGGGCGAAAAATACTGGCGCAAATGTTCATGTAACGGAAGATGCTTCGGAAGCGGCGGCTGGCGCGGATTGCCTTGTTACAGATACGTGGGTATCCATGGGGGATGACGCCGGAGATCGCCATAATCTGCTGTCACCTTTTCAAATTGATGAGAAATTGATGGAAAAAACCGCAAGCGACGCCATATTCATGCATTGCCTTCCCGCCCATCGCGATGAGGAGGCAACTGCGGCCGTTATGGATGGAGCGCAATCTGTTATTTTTGACGAAGCTGAGAACCGGTTGCATGCCCAAAAGGCTGTGCTTCGCTGGTGTCTCGGAAATGGTCAATAAAAGTATTGAAGTGAAAGTACGTTATGTCTGAAAATTTGGATAAAAAAATTGTTACGGATGATCTAATCCAGCCTTTTCAAATGGCCGACGCGGGCGTGCGTGGCCGCATGGTTCGATTGGGATCTTCTGTAGATGCTATCTTGAATAGACATGAGTATCCTGAAACCGTAACCCGTCTTCTAGGAGAAACACTTGTCCTCGCGGCGATTTTGGGCGGGGCGCTCAAGTTTGATGGTATTTTTACAGTGCAAACTAAAGGAGATGGGGCAATCACGATGCTTGCCGCCGATATGTCCACTCCTGGAAATCTGCGAGGATATGCTGCTTTTGATCCCGCTAAATTGGCTGAGGCGGAAGCGCGAACTGGTTCAGAACATGTGAAAAATTTCCTTGGTGAAGGATTTGCGGCCTTTACTATTGATGGGCGCGACACGGACCAGCGCTATCAAGGGATTGTTGCCTTGGAGGGGGGCAGTCTTGCTCAATGCATGGAAGATTATTTTGCGAAATCTGAGCAGCTAAAGACCAAATTAAAGGTCGCTGTGGAAAAGCGGGATGGGAAATGGCGTGCGGGCGGTGCCATGATACAGCGTTTGCCTCCTGAAAGTGGCACTACTCTCTCTGATGAGGAGTATGAAGAAGGCTGGAGAAAAGCTGAGGCTTTAATTGGGACTGTTAAGGCTGAGGAGTTGACAGATCCAAGATTGCGCTCTTCCGAACTTCTTTACAATCTGTTCCATGAAGAAGGTGTCTGGCTGTATGATCCGCAAGAGCTTGAAGACAAATGTAGTTGTAGTGGAGAACGTGTCTTGTCAACTTTGGTGACGTTCGGTGGAACGGATCTGGAATACATGACGGATGATGGCGTTATTGTCACAGACTGCCAATTTTGCGGAAGCCAATATCGATATACATTGGCGGATGTTGAAGCTGCGAAATAGCAGCTTCATAAATTTGCCTTCTTTAGGGGCGAAGCTACACTCGGGTTTTGCGTAGATTTCACTGAATAAGGTCTGTTATGAAGAGTTTTTACTCCTTTCTGAAAATTGCTCCTGTTGCTGTCTCTCTCTTAATTGCTGGCTGTGTAGCAACCCCGGAACAATCTGAATATGCTGATATTACCTTCCGGCATTTGGCGCCTATCAAGCTGAATGTTGGCGAAATAAAAGTGGTAAATGAATTTAAACCAACCTTGAAAGCTCCTCATATCGAGCATGAGTTGCCTGTAAAGATCGATCAATCGGTTCAACGATGGGCTGCTGATCGGTTACAAGCGGTTGGAAATTCTTCAGCTTACGCTGTCTTGACGATTAAGGATGCAAGCGCCGTTGAAAAAACATTGAAAAAGAAAACTGGTGTCACGGGTTTCTTTACCAATGATCAATCAGAACTTTATGAGTTCCGGGTGAGTGCTGAATTGAAAATCGTCGATGTGAATGGCTCTACAGGATTTGTGGCAGCAGATGCGTCGCGAACAAAATCAGTGGATGAAGAGATTACACTAAATGACCGTGAAAGACTCTATTACCGTCAAACAGAAGTGTTGTTGCAAGATTTCGATGTTGAGATGGAAAAGAATATCCGGGATTTTTTGGGAAGCTTCATTCGGTAGCGATCGCGCTGACCTAATTTAAATCATTTCAAGCATATGATGTTAAGCGCCCTTTGAATAAAGGGGCGCTTTTTTCTTGTAATTATGGGTGAGTTGTCTTACTTGAAATAAATGGATCAAACGATTGACCTAATTATTGAAAAACCAAAAAAGCGACCTGCATCAGATCGATTGATTGCGGCTGCGGGTCCTTTATTTGCTGACAGTCCGTTCGATGCTGTCTCAACCAGAGAGCTTGCAAATGCCGCCCAAGTTAATTTATCCGCAATTTCCTACCACTTTGGCAATAAAGAAGGGCTTTATGAAGCCGTCTTTAAAAACCTGTTGAATGAGCTTAAACCAATAAGAGAGGGTATGGCCACATTCTTAGGAGTAGCGATTGAGCCCGCGATAGGAAATAAGGGCATGCAGCGGAGTATCATTAGATCTCTTGTCGGTATGTTTTTGGATTCTTTAACGTCGAGCAAGCATCCCCAATGGCATATGCGTTTAATGTTACGGGAAATTCAACAGCCGGGGCGATGTTTCGACCTTGTGATGAACGGTCATATTAATATCGTCCACAATTTAATCGGTGAATTGGTTTCTAGTATTACAGGAAATACAGAAAACAGCCCTTCTGTCATAATTACCAGTCATACAATTATCGGCATGTGCCTGCAGTATCGTTTGAATGAGGCAATCCTGGCCCACAGACTGAGCTGGCGGGATTATGGTGCTGCGGAAATTGCCATTATCAAAAACGAAACATCCAAAATGATCATCGCCATACTTGGACTTACAGAACCGGCTACCTAAATTGAAAGTGAGTATTCCTTGTGACTTTAATTTTTAAGATTGTGTTGCCACTGGTCATTTTAGCGATTGGCGGATCTGGTATGGCCTACCTTAAAGCCAGCAAGCCTGTGGAGAAACCTGTCCTCGTAGAAGAGCGTGTTTGGAACGTGGCGGTAGAGAGAGTGCAATTAGGAGAGTTGGCGCCTGAAGTGCAGTTATTTGGCACCTTGATTGCGTCACGGGATGTGGAACTACGATCTCTTGTCGCGGGTGAAGTGATTGGTGTTGCGACGGATTTTAAAGAAGGGGCACGAATTGAAAAAGGGGATCTATTAGTAGAGATCGACCCTTTTGATTTTGAGGCACTATTAGCTGAAAGAAAAGCAAGCGCTCTTGAAGCGAAATCAAGACTGATTGAATTAAAGGCTTTGAAACGATCTGAACAGGCTTCATTGGCACGAGATCGGGAAATTTTGGCCCTAGATGTTCGTAATCTCAAGCGGTCCGAAAAATTGTCCAAACGCGGCAATATTTCAGAAAAATCACTAGATGATGCGCGAAGTGCTTTAAGCAGACAGATGCAACAGGTGGAACAACGCGATGCCCAGTTGGACATTCATCGGGCACGAATTGGTCAGCAGGAAGCTGTTTTGGTACGGTTTGAGGTTGGGGTCAAAAGAGCCGAGAGAGATCTGTCGAATACGCGGCTAATTGCACCTTTCGCCGGCTATATTTCAGACATTGGTGCGGAGCTTGGAAAACGCATTGACGTAAAAGATAAAGTTGCACGACTGATTGATGCAGGCCAATTGGAGGTAGAGTTTCATCTATCAGATAAGCAATATGGTTTGCTGATTGCTAGTAAAGGGGGCGTCTTTGGACGATCCATTAAAGTGAGCTGGAGAACCGGTGATATTGTTCACGATTTCGCGGGTAAGATTGCCCGTATCGGATCTGAAATGAAGGCGGAGACAGGCGGTGTTGATATATATGCCGTCCTGGATGCCAACACTTTGATCGCAGAGGCCCGGTCCGGTGCTTTTGTCGATGTGATTTTGACGGGAGAGACTTATGGCAATGCCGTACGCATCCCAGAGCAATCTGTCTATTCTAAAAATACGGTATATGTGGTCGAAGAAGGCCGCCTTGAAGCCAGAGACGTTAAGATCCTTTTTGATAATGGCACCAGTTTGTTGGTGGCGGGTGATTTGAAGGATGGAGACCAGCTTGTGACAACCCGGTTTTCTGAGATCGGTCCTGGAATTCGGGTAGAGGTACGCTGATGGATTTACCTCGCCTCGTTTCCATGTTTGTGCGGCATAAAAATGCAGCAAACCTATTGATGATCATGATGATCGTTGCTGGTGGTTTTTCTTTATTGCGAATGAATACGCAGTTTTTCCCTGATTTTGGTACTGAAATAGTGTCGGTTACCATTGTGTGGCCGGGGGCCAGTGCGGAAGATGTGGATAGCAATATCACAACAGCCTTGTTGCCCGAGGTTCGATTTCTCAATGGCGTGAAAAAGGTGCAGTCCTTCTCGGTGGAGGGTAGCAGCACGGTTGTGCTTGAGTTCGAGGCTGGCACGAATATGCAAGAGGCCTTGTCTGATGTTGAGCAGGGGGTGTCGCAAATTACGACTTTCCCTGAAACCATTGAAACGCCGATCACCAAACGGATCGTTGTTTATGATCCTATATCAAGGCTTTCTATTTCCGGCCCTTATTCGGAACAGGCATTGAAGGCTATTGCCAAGACAATTCGGGACGACCTTCTGGAAATTGGCATTGATAAAATCACACTCTTTGGTGCTCGGGATGAAGAGTTGTGGGTGGATGTGAATGATCGGGCGCTTCGCCGCTACGATTTGACTTTGAATGACATCGCAACTGTTATCCGCAATAATTCCAAAGATGTCCCCTTAGGTACAATGGGGGGGCAGTATGAAAGGCAGCTTCGCTCTTTAGAGCAAAAGGAAGATGCAAATTCACTTCGCCAATTGGAAGTTAAATCTCTTCCCGGCGGCGAGAAGATATATCTGCGTGACATTGCCGTTTTGAAAGACGGGTTTTCTGAAAACGGAAAAAATGGTGTTAAAGACGGTGAAATGGCCGTTGAAATTCTAATCCAACGCTCTCAATCCACAGATGCACTGGAAGCTGCAAAAATTGTTGACGACTATATTGCAAAGGAACGTGATCGCTGGCCCT
>JAESSA010000085.1 GCA_016764355.1 Sneathiella sp.
ACCTGGTCGTTGATGCATTGCGGATGGCTGTCGATGCCCGTCGGCCGACAGGCTCACTGATCCACCATTCAGATCGTGGGAGTCAATATTCAAGCGATGATTTCCGCGATGAGCTCGACAAACACGGCATCACAGCATCCATGAGCAGTACTGGTAACTGCTATGACAATGCAGTCGTAGAGAGCTTCTTCGGCATTCTGAAGCGAGAGCGTGTCAATAGAGTTCGTTACCGAACACGGGAAGAAGCCCGCGCCGATCTATTCGAATACATCGAAATATTCTACAATAGAAAACGTCGCCATGGTTACCTTGGAAACATCAGCCCGGATGACTTCGAAAGACAGACAACCGGATCTTTTTAAACCGTCCACCGAATACGGGCGTGAATTGAAGGCAGAGATTTAGTCTCTTTTGTGCCAATGCCGGTCATTCGGCGAATGCAACAAACGGCAGCACCGAGCCCTATCAAGACCTTCGGAATGGTTACTCGCGTTGGCACTTTCGGCCAATTGCGGTCATTGAACGAGACTGCAATTGCTACCGTTGCAGCTTTGGCAATTTCCTGGCCAGAGTGAGCAAAGGTGATTGGTCCAAAATTGATGTCGTATATGATCGGAATATTTATAGGCGATTTTTCTAATATTTATTGTAGAGTGCTGTTTAGACATCAAACCATGGACCGAAAATGACTGAAACTGTTCTTTTGACCGGAGTGTCTGGCTACATCGGGTTGCATTGCGCCCAGCAATTATTGGAAGCGGGATTTGTTGTGCGGGGCTCCGTACGTAGCAAAGCCAAAGAACAGGAAGTCCGCGAAACGCTGGCGGCTGCCAGTATTGATACAACCAATCTGTCCATTGTTGAGCTGAACCTCGCAAATGACGTTGGCTGGGACGAAGCAGCACAGGGTTGTGACTATGTTATGCATGTCGCCTCGCCCTTTGCGATTGCGAACCCTAAGGCTGAGGACGATATGATCAAACCTGCGGTTGAGGGAACATTGCGTGCACTTCGCGCAGCCAAGAAGGCTGGTATTAAACGTGTTGTACTGACCAGCTCGACCATATCGATGATGGGTAGCATGAAGGCTGGAACGGTCAAGCCGAGTGATTGGACGGATGTGAACGCCAAGGACGTCAGCACCTATGCAAAAAGCAAAACACTGGCTGAAAAAGCGGCTTGGGATTTTGTGAACGGCCAAAACAGTGACGACAAGATGGAAATGGTGGTTATCAATCCGGGTGCGGTGTTGGGCCCACCTTTAGGACGTGACATCACTGGTGCTAGCATGAGCATGATTGATCAAATGTTGCGGGGCAAGATGCCCATGGTACCAAAATCCGCCTTTGCTATGGTCGATGTTCGTGATGTTGCAACCTTACATGTAAAAGCACTGACCCACCCTGATGCGGCTAGCTTGCGGATTATCGCGTCTGATACAATGCCCCGCGGTTTTGCCGAAGTGGCACAAATCCTGAAGGACGAAGGTCACAAAGGCCCAAGCACGCGGCTCGCACCAAACTTCGTATTGCGGTTCATTGCATTGTTTGACCGAGAGGCAAAAGGCATGTTGGGATTCCTTGGCATGAATCTAGGCAATGACAATTCCAAGACGTGCCAATTGTTTGGCTGGACACCGATCCCGTTCAAACAAACCGTGCGCGAAACAGGTGCCGCTGTGAAGGCCCTGCAAAGTTAAACGTTGCAAAGATTTAAGGTCTCCTCAAGCCATTGCCTGAAGGGTAACTCGTATATCTTTCTGAGAGCCTTGACTTGGATTCGAACCATTTGTGTGAGGTTCAGTGGGTCTCCGGAATAGCCTGAAAATTGATAGATTCCCGGCTCTCTGCGCCTGAAGAGGTGGAGTTTGTTTGACTAACACCGGTCATCAGCGAACCCCGCGGCATAAGCCGACGGGTGTGTTGCCCTTCGAGCCGAGCATACAGGCAACGACAAGCAAAGAAATGATAAACACGCAGGACGCTCAAACCAACCAAAAACCGTGATCAAGGAAAGGTCTGAAAAGTTTCGATAGTAGACCTTCAGTTATGCTTAAACAGCCCACTGTAGCAATGGATGTGCTTTTATTAGTCAAGCTAGAATTTTTTTATCTAATTTGGGTTTTAATAAATCCCCGCTCGCCCCCGTCGTTGCAACTCCAGCGCACGTCTATAAGTCTTTCCAAGAAGGCGGTTGAGTTCGGCGTATTCTGCGCGGGTGAGGCCAGACAAAATATAGTCTTCGCGGGCTTGGGCGAGGGGGACGATTTGTTTGTAGATACCGGTGCCTTTTTGGACAGGCGGAGGGTAGTCCTTAATCCATCTTATTCAGCGCGTCGATAAACGTTGAATCAACATCAAGAACCTCTGCTGCTTTTATCGTTCCTATGCTTTCAATAAGGTTTCGCACTATTTTCGAAGCCTCATCCCCTCCATCAAGTTTCAATGAATTGGTGAAATCTGGCCCATGACCTTTGTCCAATAACGCTTCAACGTAAGAGGGGGATACCTGGGCAAGCTCTGCAGCCTTTGAGGCGGAGTTCGTGTTGTTGACTATCCGCAACAGAATTTCATCTATTATGGCTTTGCTGTTCTGATGTGGGAAAGGTTGCTCCGGGATCGGGACATCAAGAAAGGGGCATAGGGTTTTCCATGGGTTCTCAGAAGTAAAAATGTCAAGGTCCAGCAGGGCACTAGGCCGCCCCTTAAAGTGCTGGTGAACCGCGGCGACATGGTGATCATAGGATTTGGAAAACCGATCGTGATCGAAATCGATACCACCATACAAGCGGCTGTGCAGATTACGTATGAACTTTTTGCTTTCAAAATTCTGCGAGTGTTTGGTCCATAGCTGTTCGCAGGATTTTAGCCACTCTTTCTTGTCTCGAACCGTCAGAATGAATTTACTATCGGGGTAACGGAGTTCCAACTCCCGAAATGCCAGTGCGACGGGCGTATCTGTTGCGGCGTCATGGGCATCAATCTGACTCGTACGAGTGGGGAAATGGATCGCCGAAAACCCGAGAATATTCAATGCCGCAGTTAAGCTTGTCGTGCCAGTGCGCGATAAACCAATACCAAATATTTTCCCCTTCATAGCTTGAGGCTTCTTCGTTTGGTCCATTTGTTACGCGGTATTCTTGTTGCGGTCATCTTTTAGCGCCTTGATTGAGGCAAAATCCATCTGTGTTTCGATAAAATTGCCCGGTTTGTCAAGTAAACGGATTTTTTGAATTTGTGTTTTAGTCTCACCTGTCAAATGCACATTTCTGATCACGTCAAATGGCGGGTTGGGTTCAACCAGTTTGTCGCCAGACCAGAGCGGTATCCCTTCCATCATGGACCAATTGTAAGTGGCGGGCAAAAACGACACCGGACAGGAATGCAAGTAATTCGCCATGTTGAACGCACATTGTTCAACAAAAAAGCTAGTACGGTTGGTTTTCTGCATATTCTTCAATCCACCTTCAATGGTCTTTTGCCATATGGCCCATTGTGGTGCATCGGCACGCATGGCAAAAATGCCGGAATTGATCACCGGGCGTAATGACATTTTTTTTGCAACTTCTTCACCATACAGATGTTGGTATAGTTGCCGATGAAAACGCCATACATTGCTGCCCCGAAGATATTTGAAGTAACTGCGATCCTGTTCAAGGACGCAAACACAGGGGGAGCGTTTGACAGCCTGCACGTAGTCCAAAACGCCTCGGGGGTCTTGAACCCAGACATCGCTGTCAATCCACAGATAAACGTCATAACCAGGGAAGTAGTTTGGCAGAAACGGACGTGCCGTCAGGCCTCGGTAACCGGGGTGGTTTTCTTTCCATTCTTCAATCAAAGGAAAATCCACATCCCATTTTGCGGGCACAACGGAATGGCACTGTCCTTCAAGCCGCGTCCGGTCTTCCTCTGTGAGGCCGAAGTCTAGGATATTCACGGGAATTTCCGAAAGTTGTGGAAACTGACGAAGAGACCCCAGAAGGCCTTCTGTCAGCGGTGCATAATCAGTATTGCAACCGGTAACAATGGTAACTTTCACACCGATCTCCCGTTCAAATAACAAGGTATTGCGCCGGGGTTATAATTATTCGCGTATTTTGACGCAAATTCGCTGATCTCTTCCATCAAGCCCTCCTCTGGCATTGCGGGTTGTAGGGGCCTCGATAAAAATGACCGTTTGGTATGGCGTCATACTCTATAGCAATATTTAGGGCGCGCAATGGCCTCTCTCCCAGCCACGCCCCGCCAAGCTGTCGGGCATGATCCGTCGATCCTTCCAACGGAAATTCACTACTCTCACGGGAACGCCCGTGAGGCACTGGATTATTCAGGAAGGGTGAATGCCGGCTCTTAACCTATCGGAGGCCTCAGGGGCCTCCATTAATGATATCGCCCATGCCGTCGGTGTCCCAAATGTGGAGGGCCTCCGCTATCACGTCCGCAATCAAGTCGTTGTGGCCCAAACTTCCTTTTTATCCAAAAAGCATACGGGGAACACCGTCTAGGTGATTTCTTCAGCGGCTAGATTTTCCAAAAAGATAGAATCGCAAACGTCGCCTTGTACTCTTCCTTTGCCGTGTTCAGAATTGGTGTTCCGTGCGACGGCAAGAGATGAGCGAATTCCAGTTCAACCACTTTGGCAAACTCTTGTGGTTCTGGTTGGCACACACGTAGCCATTCAGGACCGATATTTGCAGGTTGAATAAATCCCGCCTGTTGCATTCTTGCTGCGGCGATCTCGCTGAAAAACTCATCGGCCTCAACCCAGTTTTGCAAACTGTCGGCAGAGATCAATATGCCGCCCTCTTTGTGAAGCAGGAGCATCCCTTCGGGCATTTTGGAGCTGGCATAGTTGAACAAGGAAGCCTGGTGTACCGGCATGTCACTTCCGGGGCGCAGGATATGGGTTGTTTCAAGACCGTCGCGGTGCTCCATCCCGTCCAAGGCCCATAATTTTGGGGCGTACCGATGGGAATAAAACGGATCATCTAGGCCGTTGTGAGCACCTAAGTGGTAGGCGCCAAGCTTGACGATGTTCTCAACCCTTCCAAGGGCGTCCAGTGTCTTCAGGCCTTCGTCATTCAGACGAACGGTACTGATCAGCGTCAGCGCTTCGCCTTCACGAAGGATGATCATGTTGCGGCTGATCTGCACCTGCGGCACCATCATGACGCTGCCGGTAACGATGAACACGTCTTCAAAAACCTCACGAATTTCTCCATGGGATGTTGCTGCGGGAAAATCAAATTGCATTTTTAGTTCCTTCATTTTTTTCTTTTTCACGGCGTTGGTTCTGGTCTGACGATGTGTTGACAGTGGCTTTGGCTCGCATCAGTCAGGGATAATGAACGCCGGTGGCCTCTTCCGCCCAATGCCAGAGTTTGGAATTTGTCCTCACATCTGATGCCGCCCCATCAACTCTTGCCAAAGCTGGCTTACCGCGAGCCTCTCCCGGACCATCGGGTCCAAAATATTGACCACCTTGCGCTGTGGCCAATGTTGCGGCCATGACCGTTGGAGCAGCACCGTCTGCAGCTGACATAAATTTGATCCCGTCCGGAATTCGACTCTGGTAGCGGAACAGGTCTGTCCGGCTGATACCTGGATGCGCGGCCAAGGACATAAGTTGTTGACAATTTGCGCGAAGACGGCGGTCGAACTCCATCGCAAAAATCAGGTTGGCGAGTTTACTTTGCCCGTATTCACGCCACGGATCATAGGGTTCTTCGAGGGCGAAATTACCAAAATCGATTACTGCCCCGCGATGTGCCCTGCTGCTCAGCGAGACAACACGGGAGCCTTGCGTTTTTTCCAGCAACGGAAATAAACGTCCGGTCAGGGCGAAATGCGCAACGAAATTCACTCCAAATTGAGTTTCATACCCATCATAGGTAAGTGCAGGCGGTGTTGCCATGACACCCGCGTTGTTGATCAGAAGATCAAGGTGGTCCAGATGGCGGGTCGCCCAATCGGCAAAGGTCTTAACGTCCTCTAAGCTCGACAGGTTCAACTGCGAAAATTCGAGCTCACCACCCGCATCCGGTGCTGCGGCGCGAATGCGGTCAACAGCTTCTTGCCCCTTATTCGCATTGCGACTGGCGACGATTACATGCATCCCTTGCTGATAAAGTGCGCGAGCGGTTTCATATCCGAGCCCGGTATTGGCACCGGTGACAATCGCAGTTTTTTTTATCTGATCTTTCATAATCACTCGCTTTGTTGGCTCATGGCCTTGCCGTTTCTGCCTCAATAGCCTGTATTCTCCAGCCACTTCAGCACTTTGCCTGCAATCTCGGTACTCTTGTCCTCTTGCAAAAAATGGGATGCGTTGGTGATTGTTTCATGCGGTTGGGACGCAGCACCGGGAAGCGCCTGAAACTGCTTGTCAATTCCAGTGCCTGCCAAGAACGGATCTTTGTCGCTGAACAGGGTCAGAACCGGCCTGTTGCTTTGTCCCAGTTTGGACCAGGCGGCCCGTCCCTCGTCCTGCTGCGCCGCAACGATCTGGGGCATATTGCGGGGCCCTGCATAGGAGCGGTGATCGGCAAATGGCGCCTCATAAGCAGCCATTTCATCAGGGGCCAATTTGGACGTTGTAAGGATCTGCATAACTTTGCCGAACTCCAGTTTTTTGGACCGCAGAAAATAACCCGCCCAATTGCCATAGGATTGCTTGGCAGCTAAATCCTCGATTGATGCGTTGCCGGCAAAAAATCGCATGGCTTTGAGTATGCGCGGCAGAATGTATTTGAACGGAGCTTTGGCGTTGCCCAGCGCAGTATTGGCGACAACGAGGTGTGACGCCCAGTCGGGGTTGTCCGCCAGTACGCGCAATCCAATCATTCCTCCCCAATCCTGCATGAACACGGCGGCGTTGTTGATCCCCAATTGCTGAACAAACGATGTCATCCAGTTTACATGCATCTGATAAGTATGCGCATCCGAGCTTGTCGGCTTATCGGAGCGGCCAAAGCCAATAAGGTCCGGTGCAATGACGCGATAGCCAGCGCGGACAAATATCGGGACCATCTTGCGGTAGAGATAGCTCCACGAGGGCTGACCATGCAAAAAGAAAACGGTCTTTTTGTTTTCACGACCTTCATCAAGGTAATGCATGCGCATCCCGTCCACTTCGATGTAGTTCGGCTCAAATGGATAGTCAGTAAGATCCGCAAACGCAGAGTCGGGTGTTCTATAAACGCCGTTTTTAACCGGGGTTGTTTGAATTGTCTCAAATTTGGACATGATGGTCTCCGATATATTTGTCTGATCGAGGAGGCTGACTGAAATCAGCCAGCACATCTGATCTTTGATGCGAGTGCCTAAGCGTATTCAGGCGTACTCAGAGTCTGGCCATTCATCGTACCGTTTAGGGCGGCCAAATAAGATTTTGCAGTATCAGCGGCCGATAGGGTGCCTTCCGTTGGCCAACCCAGTTTTTCCATGGATTCCGTGACCGATACTGGCGACACAACGTTCAGACGTATTTCGGTCAGTTCTTGCGACGCGGCATCCGTGAACCTTTCAAGTCCTGCGCATGCCATGCCGATGGCGGCAGCGCCCGGAAAGTTGATTTTGCTGGCGATGCCGGAAGTCAGCGTGACCGAACCGCCTGGTGCAAGGGTGTACCGGCCATAGCGAAACAAGTTGATCTGCCCCATAAGTTGCATGCCAGATGCGCGGTCAAAATCTTGATCAGTCATGGCATCCAACGGTTTGATTTCGGCTTCGCCAGCGGCAGAGATGATTGCATCAACTTGACCAACCTGGGCAAGCATTGCACGAATGGATTCCGGTTTGGAAAGGTCAACTTTAACGTCACCGGTGGACCTGCTGGCTGTGATAATCTGGTGTTTGTCCGAGAGAGCTTTAACGACCGCACTGCCGATGACGCCTGAGGCGCCGACTACGAGTACTTTCATGGAGTGTTCCTTTTGTACGTGTGATTTCATGTTGAGAATTAACTACGCCTAAAAATCGTCAACAAAAAGCATAGCTTTTCGATCAGGATGGTCATAAAATTAGACCATGACAAATCTCGATCATTTAAACGTTGTGAGCATCATCTGTGATGTGGGCAGCTTTCAACTGGCCAGCGAGAAACTGAATAAAGCCCGGTCCGCTGTGTCCTACTCCGTAAAACAAGCCGAAGAGTTCTACCAGATTCAGATATTTGACCGTTCAAAATATCGGCCAGAGTTAACGGCCGATGGGAAAATCCTTCTGGTACAAATCCGGCATTTATTGAAGCAAGCTCAAAAATTTGAAGACTTCGTTAAGGAATTGAAAGGTGAGAATGAAGCTGAACTCAAGCTTGGCGTAAGCAGCCATTTTCCGATTGCAAAGCTTTCCGGATTGTTAAAATCCCTGAAGGCTGACTTTCCGGCGACTACCGTGCATTTAGAAATCGAGACTGCATCGGGCGAGCGAATTCTTCTGGCAGAGAAAGTCGACATCGCGATCTTTGGAGCCCCAAGCAAAAGCGTGTTTATTGACTATCGTCAGATTGATAGCATGAAAATCCCTTTGGTGATTTCCAGTGAGCTCCTGAAAGATGACCCTTTGAATATTTCCGAAACTGATTTGGCGCTGCATCCTCAGGTAATCGTAAAATCCTCTGATGAAAAAACCCCCGATGTCGGCATACTGGATGACGCCTTGAAATGGTACGTCACCGACTTGCATGCGAAGAAAGAGTTGATTTGCGCAGGTCTTGGTTGGGGACGGCTTCCCCATCACTTGGTCGAGCGAGAAATAGACAGCGGAAAGCTTGTGGTACTAAGCACCTTAGGTGATCTCTCGCTCCCCATCTACCTGACTAAACTTGCGAACCGGAGCTTAGGACCAGTTGGTAAACGGATTTGGGATTATTTCTTGTAGAGATTTCTCTAGAAGTAGGACTTATCACAGTTTGTCGTCGGCCTGGTTGGCGCGCTTGGATGAACAATTACACAGTTTTCAAACTCGAAAAGTGAAGTCTAGGAGAGTGTGTTCTTCATGCTTTATTGGTTAATATTTTCAACCATAGACAGGATCGTGTTGGGTCAGAAGCGGATGTGCAAGAGTTGATGAATTAACGTCCGCTTTGTCTTGCCATCTCAACCGGTCAATGCAACACATGCATTAAATTTCTCAGCTGGTGTTTCAAATTGCAATGTCTTTCTTGGACGTTCATTT
>JAESSA010000086.1 GCA_016764355.1 Sneathiella sp.
TGGCCCCTTTGCATCCGCAGGCGCTGTAAACGAAACCTTGGCAACCTTTCAGCGGCTTTTTCCCCTTCGCTCCTGTTCTGATTCAGATTTTCAAACACGGACACGCCCCTGCTTGCAATATCAAATCAAACGATGCTCCGCCCCTTGTGTAAATCGTATTTCCCCAGAAGACTACGAAACGGTGGTCGGGGAAGCCCGTGCATTTCTATCGGGTAAAAGTCACGACATACAAAAAAAATTAGCCGACAATATGCAAGTTGCCAGTGATGCTCTAGATTTTGAACAGGCTGCTGTTTTGCGTGACAGACTTAAAGCAATGGCTCACATTCAATCTAAACAGATTATCAATCTCGCAAATGTTGGTGAAGTTGATGTGATCGCCGCCCATCAGACCGCTGGGCAAACCTGTATTCAGGTATTCTTCATCCGATCGGGCCAGAATTTAGGAAACAGGGCTCATTACCCCATCCATAACAAAGAAGAAGAACCGGCAGATGTCTTAAGTGCCTTCATCGGACAGTTCTATGACAGCCGTCCTGCGCCCAAGCAGATCTGGGTAAGTCACGAACTCTCGGAAGGTTATCTGTTGTCAGAAGCCTTATCGATCGCATCAGGCAAAAAGATTGAAATCTTGACGCCCAAGCGCGGCGAAAAGAAGGAGATGCTCGATCATGCAATTGTAAATGCAAAAGGAGCCCTGCTCCGAAGACTTGCAGAAAATGCCTCACAAATTAAACATTTGGAAGCAACGGGAAAACTCTTTGGCATGAAAGAAGCCCCCAAGCGCATTGAAGTGTATGACAACAGCCACATTTCAGGCAGCCATGCCGTGGGGGCAATGATTGTAGCCAGTCGCGATGGGTTTGAAAAAAAGAGTTACCGAAAATTCAATATAAAGAATGAGAAACTAAGTCCCGGCGATGATTACGGCATGATGAGGGAAGTTCTCACAAGGCGCTTTGCTCGTTTACAAAAAGAAGACCCAAATAAAGTTGGCGAAGCTTCCGGATCACGAGAAATTTGGCCTGATTTACTTCTAATTGATGGAGGTCAAGGTCAACTAGGTGTCGTTGAGGAAGTATTGCGTGAACGGAAGGTCTCTGGCGTGACACTTGTTGGAATCGCGAAAGGACCAGACAGAAATGCGGGACGCGAAAGGTTTTTTATGACTGGAAAAGCCCCTTTTTCGCTACCGGAGAAAGACCCAACACTCTATTTTTTGCAAAGGCTACGAGATGAAGTGCATCATTTTGCTATTACAACTCACCGCGCAAAAAGATCCAAAGCAATTGGAAAGTCACCACTTGATGAAATACAAGGTATTGGAGGAAAACGTAAGAAAGCTCTTCTTAACAGATTTGGGTCTGCAAAAGGTGTGGCAGGTGCCGCTCTTGCGGACTTGGGTGACGTTGACGGCATCTCTAAGGCACTCGCTCAAACCATCTATGACTTTTTTCAGGAAAATTAGTCAATTGATCTCTTTAACTGTTAAGAAGCAATGCCTATACTGGCGCAATTATTCAGCCTTTACACGTCAGGATTTAAGGCATGTTGCTTAGTCTCCCAAACATTCTGACCCTATCCAGAATTGTTATTATCCCGCTATTGCTCGGTGCCCTTTACCTTCCTGGCACGGCAGGAAGCTGGGTTCCTCTTACCCTTTTCATTGCCGCAGGTGTTACGGATTTTTTCGATGGCTATTTTGCCAGAAAAAACGGTCAAATATCCAAACTTGGCCAGTTTCTGGACCCTGTTGCAGACAAAATCCTTGTTGCTGCGGTTTTGTTTTTTCTTGTCGCCATTGACCGAATTTATGGGTGGGCTCTAATACCTGCTGTCATAATTCTATGTCGAGAAATTATGGTATCGGGTTTACGAGAATTTTTAGCCGAACTCAGGGTTGGAATGCCTGTCAGTCGCCTCGCTAAATGGAAAACAACAATGCAAATTCTCGCAATTTGTTTCCTTCTTGCTGGCCCTGCCGCCCAAGTCTATTTCGACACTTTCCTCGTCGGAGAGATATTACTGTGGGTTGCTGGACTGCTGACTATCTGGACGGGATATGATTATTTGACCCTCGGCCTCAAGCACATGTTAAAAAAAGACGAGAATACTTAATGAAAGTAATTGGAATCTCAGGTTGGAGTGGAAACGGCAAGACCACATTGTTAGAGCGGTTGCTCCCCATATTGATCAACCGAGGTTATAGTGTTTCCACTTTAAAGCATGCCCACCATAATTTTGATATTGATAAACCGGGCAAAGACTCATTTCGCCATAGAGAAGCAGGTGCGACTGAAGTTTTGATCTCTTCTGCTCAAAGATGGGCTTTAATGCATGAGAACAGGGATGAAGACGAAGCAGGCCTGCAATCCTTGATATCTAAAATGACACCTGTCGATATCCTTTTAATTGAGGGCTTTAAAAAAGAAAAATTCCCAAAAATTGAAGTCTGGCGAGAAAAAAATGACACCGAGCCTCTTTTCATAACGGATAACAGTGTTGTTGCTATTGCAACCAATGCAACTGATCTAAAGACGAAGCTTCCCCTCCTCAACATCAATGATGAAAAAGAAATCGCAGACTTTATTATTTCGAATCTGTTGAATAAGGCCGCTTAATTATGACACGCCTGGTCAACGATTGTTTTTCCAACGCCTCTGAAATGATCACAGTTCAAGAGGCCCGAAAACTCATAGCGGACGCAACTATCCCGATCACGACAACCGAAATTATTGAACTCTATGACGCCAATAACCGTATTTTGGCGCAAGATATTTATTCAACGCTCAATGTTCCTCCAGCCAATAATTCGGCCGTAGACGGATATGCATTTTGCTTTGCCGATCACTTGAAAAATCCGGCGACGCCCCTTGACGTTTTAGGAAGAAGCGCAGCAGGACAGCCCTTTGATGGAAACCTTAACTCAGGGCAGTGCGTAAAGATTTTCACCGGGGCCGTTGTGCCAGCGGGCTGCGACACTATCGCCATGATAGAAGACACAAGGTTGTCCGGTAATACCGTTCTGTTACCCCAAGGTTTAAAAGAAGGGACAAATTGCCGCCTTGCAGGTGAAGATATCAGAAAAGACAGCCTTCTTCTTACAAAAGGAACGTACCTGCGGCCGCAAGAGCTAGGCTATTTGGCTTCAATTGGGATTAAAGAGATTCAGGTTTCAAAGAAGCTAAAGGTCGCTCTTTTCTCCACAGGTGATGAGCTCAATGAGCCCGGGGAAGCCCTTCAGTCTGGTAAAATTTATGATAGCAATCGGGTCATCCTCAACTCCCTCCTACTAGGCTATGGTTGTGAAGTTTATGATTACGGAATTGTGCCAGATGAGTTCGAGACATTAAGGAGTGTCTTAGAGAAGGCCGCTGAGGATGTTGACCTGATCATCACATCTGGCGGCGTATCCATGGGAGATGAAGATCATGTAAAGGCAGCAGTGGAGGACACCGGAAATTTACATTTTTGGCGCATTGCCATTAAACCAGGCCGCCCACTTGCTGTTGGACAGGTTGCGAATACAGCATTTGTTGGGCTTCCGGGGAACCCTGTGGCCGCACTAGTCTGTGCCATGCAATTTGTTCGCCCCCTTATTGCCAGCTTGTGCGGAGATACCTCCTTTCAGCTCCCCATTCCTATTACTGGGACTGCGCAGTTTTCTATGAAGAAAAAACCGGGACGGCGGGAGTGGTCTCGCGGTAGATATTCTATCGATAGAGCAGGAAAACCTATTGTTGAAAAATACTTCACGGACGGTTCCGGAATTGTATCGTCATTAATTTGGGCCAATGGCCTTATCGAACTGGCTGAAAATATTACAGAGGTAAAAGAGGGCGACCCTGTTACAATTTTGCCCTTTACGGAGTTATTTAGATGAAGATTCTTTACTTCGCATGGCTTAGGTCCAAAGTAGGACAGTCCGAAGAGACTATTTCTTTGCCAGATGACGTGACAACCCTTTATCAGCTCATCACATGGCTTAAAACACGCGGCCCTGCCTATGAAGAGATCTTTACGGATCTTAATGTTGTTCGGGTTGCCATCGACCAAGAACATATAACAGGCGATACGACTCTTGAAGGCGCATCAGAAGTTGCCTTCTTCCCCCCTGTTACAGGCGGCTAATATGGTCATCGTGCAAGCAGAGATATTCGATACGGGCGCAGAGATAGCGCGGATCACGGCGAGCAGAACAGATATTGGCGCTGTTGTCACCTTTACAGGACTTGTTCGTGATTTTAACGATAGTGCCGACGTTCAATCTCTCACCTTAGAACATTACCCCGGAATGACAGAGCGGGAGCTTGAAAAAATAGAAGCTTCAGCCCGGGTTAAATGGGACTTGCAAGATTGCCTGATAATCCACCGATTTGGTAAAATGGAACTTGCGGAACCTATTGTACTTGTCATTACCGCCTCAAAGCACCGCCACGATGCCTTTGAGGCCGCTGCATTTTTAATGGACTGGCTTAAAACCAAGGCCCCTTTTTGGAAACTTGAAGCTGATACCGAGGGTAATACCGATTGGGTGAAAGAGCGGAGCAGTGACCAAGAAGCTTTAAAACGCTGGCAAGACTAACGTCCTTCTTTATTGGCGTTTTTGACGCTTATTGATCCATTTCGCTGCCAGCCGATTTGCTTCAGCAATTTGCGCGTTCGTCATGCTTTTCTCAAGCAAGGCATTCATTCGCTTAGCACTCCCTTTACCGCGTGCCGCCGAGATCAGAGACCATTTTAACGCAGCGATATTTGTCCGCCCTTTGGAAATCTCTTGTTTAGCAATACCTGTATTGAGCGGAACAGAATTTGCTTTTTCAACAATCTCTTTCACCACGGCCACATCGAGGCCATTTGTCATAACTGGCAGTTTCATTTTACTAGCGTCAACAGGTCTTGCGGCAACGATTGTTGCATTTGAAGGGGCAACTTGAGCTTTATAGGGTTTCGTTGCAGCGATAGATACAGGTGTCGTTTCTTTTACGACAGGCTTCACAACCGCTGTAGTTTCTACTTTTTTGACAAGCGTCGCTTTTGAAACAAGGGCAACTGCGGCGTTTGGTTCAGACTTAGTACTTGAAGCTGATACTTCAGAATTCACCTTCGCTTTTGGTGAAGGTGAGGCCGCCACAGTGTTATTGGTTTGAACAACGAGCTTTGGAGTACTTTGCGCGATAACCGGCTTGCTACCCTCTTTAAGAGGCGCGGCTACAACAGGAGCTGCCGGTGAGGCTTTCACTGCTGGTACCGCAACTGCTACATTATTTTTCTGCTTCGCTTTCAATTCTTCAAGCCGGCTGCGTGCAACGTTTATCTTCTGTTGTTTCTGCTGCTCTTCTCTTAAAACTGCTAGTCGTGCGTCTTCTTCTTTACGGCGTTTTTCGATAAAAGCTAGTCGCTTTGCTTCCTCAGCTTTTTCTTGGGCCGCTTTCAAAGCCGCTTGCTTACTTTCCCGCTCCAGCGCAATAGCAAGTTTCGCATCAGCATCCCGTTGGCTTATCAGGTTACGTTGCCGATCAGCGCGAGCGGCGGCAGCTTGCCGTTCAACTTCAATTTTTGCTTTACGCTGTTTTTCCAAATTTGTTTTAGCTGCTTGGTATTCAGTTTCATCACGGCCAATATTTTTGCGGTGCCATTTTCCAAAAACCTCAAGGGCATAGCTATTTCCCGTCTCGATTTGCCCGACCGTCATTAGGCCCTTGACTCGCTCAACTGCTTTTTGTGCTTCAGGTACATTCTGAGAGGCTGCTAGCCTGTACCAACCATATGCTTTTGCTAAATTTTTTGGAAAACCCTCAACCCCCGTCTCAAAAAGAAGGCCTAAATTATACTGAGCATTATGGTCACCCATCGTGGCTTCCGTTTGCCAAAGAGACACAGCTTTTGGGAAATCTTTGTTGTTATAGGCACTTAAACCAGCCTGAAAATCTGCCTGCGCAGTGCTTAATCCAAGCAATGTCAAACCAACAGCAAAACTGACTCTCTTCATAATGTTCCCTATTAACAACCGGACTAAATACGCAAATGTGCGACCACACCATAAATAGCGCCAATATCGCCGTATATAAAGAGAAAAGGGGTCAAATGTTACTCAGCCCCCCTATAAATTCATGGCATATCCAAATTGCGCACTTATTTTGATGATAATTACGCAGCGGCTCTGCGACGAACGCAATCTTCATAATCACCAATAAGCTGCTGACAAATGACACCGGGAACAAACTTATGGTCGTCGATTGAGCCAACAGGTGTCACCTCTGCCGCCGTTCCTGTCAGGAAGCATTCGTCGAAATCGGCTAGCTCTTCAGGCATAATCGCACGTTCGACAACTTCTATGCCTCTTAATTTTGCAAGTGCAATCACTGTCCGTCGCGTAATACCGTCAAGGAAGCAATCAGGATCTGGCGTGTGCAAAACACCGTCTTTTGTAAAGAATACATTGGCACCAGTAGCCTCAGCTATGCGTCCTCTGTAATCAAGCATAATAGCATCATCAAATCCTTCAGATTCTGCATTATGTTTACTAAGGGTACAAATCATATACAAACCAGCGGCTTTAGACTGGGTTGGAATTG
The DNA here is from genome assembly GCA_016764355.1 of Sneathiella sp. Lineage (GTDB taxonomy): Bacteria > Pseudomonadota > Alphaproteobacteria > Sneathiellales > Sneathiellaceae > Sneathiella. Next base: position 6,579 of record JAESSA010000086.1, read on the forward strand.
TGTCGGGAGAAGGTCGCTTCCAGTCTGAAATTTTCAAACGGATCCCCTTCATTTTGGTTTCGGCATCGAAGTAACTAGGCCAAACCCATGCGGCAACGGCAAAATTAATTTTATTCTGCTGTGCGGATACGCCCATCATCTCAGACCCACGCCAAGCGAATGGCCGCACATATCCATCAATGATGTTGTTCGCATGAACCGTATCCATGCAGGCCTTGTTTATCTCGTCAACAGACATGCCAATATCGAAGCCTAAAATCTCCGCAGATTTGATCAGACGTTCGCTATGTTCGACTAATTTAAAAATTTCTCCGTCATAGACCCTTTCCCCTTCGAACACACTACTGGCATAATGCAATCCATGCGTGAGAACATGTATATTGGCATCTCGCCAGTCTGTTAGTTTTCCGTTAAACCAGATAAACCCGTCACGGTCGGCGAAGGAGGAAGTATCCATTGTCATACACCTTGAGTTATAATATGTCGTATTTTCACACACAGAGTTCGATTGTTTCGAATCTACCCCTGTATTGGTAACATTATGAGAAATATAAGTCAACATGGCTGACATAAAAACAGGAGCAAATCCCCTATTCCTGAGAGAAGAAGAGCTTAGACAATGTATCGAATTGCTTTTTTTCGCCTATCGGGACTTCACGGCAGGGCCCGATGAGATTCTTAAAGAATATAATTTTGGTCGCGCGCATCACAGGGTGATTCATTTTATTGGTCGAAATCAAGGTATGACCGTTTCAGAATTGCTAGATATTTTACGCATAACTAAACAGAGTCTCAGTAGAGTTCTAAATGCCTTGGTAGAGAGAGAGATTGTCGAACAACGCCCGGGTGTTGTCGATAGACGTCAAAGACTGCTCTACTTAACGGAGGAAGGGAAAAAGCTTGAGCAAAAAATTAGTACTATTCAACGAAATCAAGTCGCAAAAGCCTTTGTCGAGGCAGGAGGCGATGCCGTTGCAGGTTACCGAAAAGTTCTATCTGGCTTGATCAATGAAGAAGACCGGGAAAAAGCGCTAAGTCGAATTCTCGAGCGGTGAAACATTTGATATGTAGGATTACATATGCTTGATAATGCCTATCACATTCTAATTGTTGATGATGATGCACGACTGGCGTCCTTGCTGAAGCAATATCTAAGCGATAGCAAATACCGGACAACGGTTGCAGAGAGCGCTGAGGCCGCCAGAAAAAAGATGGAAGGGCTGTCCTTTGATCTAATTGTCTTGGACAGAATGATGCCCGGAGAAGATGGTCTTTCTATGGCATCAACACTACGAAACAGCACATCTGAAAATAGGAATATTCCCATACTAATGCTCACTGCAATGGCTGAATCTTCAGATCGGATCGATGGCCTAGAAGCAGGCGTTGACGATTATCTGACTAAACCGTTTGAGCCACGTGAGCTTTTATTACGCATTGAGGCAATCCTTCGAAGATCGGGTCAGGAAACCGTAACCAATATTTGTTTCGGCGATTTCGAGTTTAATATTACTAGGGGCGAGCTTGTAAAAAATGGAGATGTTATTGCGCTGACAACAAGCGAACAAATTCTCCTGAAAACCCTGGCAATGACTGCCGGTGTCTCAATTTCAAGAGAGACGCTCTCTCAATCCAGTGGTGCGCAAGGCCGTGCAATAGATGTACAAATTACGCGACTGCGCAGAAAAATTGAAAAAGATCCCCGAATCCCTCAGTACCTTCAAACTGTTCGGGGTGAAGGATATGTTCTTTGGGCAGACTAAAGCGATGGGCCATAATTCCAAGCACTGGGGAATAGTATGATTAAGTTTCGATTTGTCACCGACATTCTTAAACGAATATTACCACGCACATTGTTCGGCCGCTCATTACTCATTGTCGTGCTCCCAATCATTATGTTGCAGATCCTGGTGACATATATCTTCTATGAACGGCATTGGGATAATGTAGCTCGGCGCCTTGCCCAAGGTGTATCCGGGGAAGTGGCTGCTGTCATTTCCTTAACAGATCGGTTTTCCGGGAAAGAGGCCGAAGCGTTGATATTGGCAGTTGCTCGCGACCAAATGCGATTATCTGTCACTTTTGAACCAGACCAGAGGCTTTCTATTACATCTCCTCCGCAATACACATACAGCTTCTTGGAACGACACCTCGCTCGTGCCTTGCAAGAAAGCCTTCCTGGGCGGGCGTTTACTCTTAAAACCAACGATCTTCTGGAAAGCGTTATAGTGCAAGTCCAGCTCCCAGAAAATGTCCTGCAAGTAATTGTCCGAGACAAACGCCTTTTTTCGAGCACGACCTATATTTTTGTGATGTGGATGGTCGGAGTTTCTTTAGCTCTCCTCGGGATTGCCATTACCTTTTTGCGCAATCAGATGAAGCCTATCAAACAACTTTCGCTCGCAGCTGAAAAATTTGGAAAGGGGCAACAAGTTGAGGATTTCAAACCCACCGGGGCACTGGAAATCCGATTGGCCTCTCGCACCTTTCATGAAATGAAACATAGAATATCT
>JAESSA010000087.1 GCA_016764355.1 Sneathiella sp.
CAGTGGATTTGAAGCCAGTAATCTGGCGCCGACCATCGTCTAACATACGGGAGAGACGCACTTCGCCTGAGACAACAGTATAAAAATATTTGGCTTCATCAAACTCGCCAAATAGCATCTGGCCAGCATTTATTTTTTTATGACTGCTATTTCGTCCAAACTGAGACAACTTGTGCCCCTTCAGACCAGAGCAAAAGGCCAATCGGTGTGCGTTGCAGCTTTTACAGTAATCCGTTTTAACTTGACCACCACGGCCAGTCAAAAAACTAAGTTTAGATCCCTGCCCCAAGGTATCATTTTCGACTATGTCGTGCGTATGATCTATTTTTTCCAAAGCTACATTATAAGTCATTTTTTCCACCCTTTTACTCGTCCACACCCGGAGCATTTACTCCTCAAGCGTGTCTCGCAATGCGGTGGGATGTCGCAGGGGATGCGCGCACCTATAGGCTAGATCGATCGAATACAAAAAATCGAATAAAAACAGCCACTTGACTTAAATTAATCAATTTAAAAGCTCAGTAGCGACATTTTGACACAGCTCGTTGAATTACCTTTTTTCTTGCCCTGATTTTAGAGAACAAGGTCCCGATGGCACGAATATTATTGTCCAAATCCTGCAATTTCTGGAAGCCAGGTGGATAACCCCGGTATAAACAAAACAATAATCAATCCAAGAAGCATCAAGAGAACATAAGGAAGTGAACCGAGAATAACTTCAGATAGAGGTGCATTTGCAATCCCCTTGATCACAAATAAATTCATCCCTACTGGTGGTGTTATCAGAGCCAGCTCCAGATTGATCATCAGCAAAATACCGTACCAGATCAAATTTACGTCCAGTTGAATAAGGGCAGGTAAGATAATGGGGGTTGTAATCAGTATGATAGAGATAGTTTCAAGAAACATTCCCAAGACAAAGATCACAGCCATAACAACCAGTATAAACCCAAATTGAGATAAGCCCAGCGCAGCGACACTTTCCATCAATTCAATGGGGAGGCGAATAATTGTCACCGCATGACTAAACATGGAAGCTGCTGCCAAAATCATAAACAACATGGCAGTGGTTCGAACGGTCTCGTATGATGTCTCCGCCAACTCCCGCCATCCAAAATTGCGATATACCAATGCACCAACCAAAAGCGCGTAGATGCAGCCAATGGAAGCCGCTTCGGACGCCGTGAAAACACCAAAATAGATACCTCCCAAGACAAGAGGCGGCATGGCCAGTGACCAGAAAGATTTTTTAAGCGCATTCGCACAACTGGACCACCCGATCCAGTTACTATTTTCGACATTTGGTTGAAAATAAGCTTGAGACACACAGTAGAGAGCAAAGATGAGCGCCATCATAATACCGGGAATTAAACCCGCCAGAAACAAGGCACCGATGGATGTTTCTGTTACGATTGCATATAGAATAAGCGGCCCCGAGGGCGGGATAAGAATACCTAAAGTGCCGCCTGCGGCGATGACACCATATGCATCTCGCGGTCGATAACCAAAACGCTGCATCTGCGGAATGGCGCTAGAGCCAATGGTCAAGGCCGTCGCAACGGACGAGCCGGAAATCGCAGCAAAAATGGTGCAAGACAAGACCGTAGCAACTCCCAGCCCCCCTTTAAAGTGACCGACCATAGCATTGGCAGCATCATACAAATCATCCACAACGCGTGATTTAATCATTACGTGCGCCATAAAGGCAAACATGGGGATGGCCGTCAGAATACCATTATCAAGTTTTGCAAAGACCGTGTCAGCAACACTTGAAACACTTCCTTCAGTAATCAGCATAATGCCAATAGACGTCAAGCCAAGACCCGCGAAAATTGGCATCCCGGTAAGAAGCATAACAATCAGTGCGAATAGGATAAGAAAAGTAGTCACTATTTTTGTCGCTTATTTATAAGAATGTCAAAAGCTCGCCCAAGGGCGAGCAGGCAAAGTAATCCTGCACCAAACAGCATGAAAGATTGCGGTATCCAAAGAGGCGCCTCTAAATATCCATCGGAATAAACACCTATTTTCCAGGAAAATGTCACCGCCCCCCAGGCACTAAAGCACAACACGCCAGCTACAATTGCTGTTGCTATATACCCAAAAATATCCAAGTATTTACGGCTTTTTCCCTTTACCTTCGTGATTAAAAGATCGACGGCAATATGGTCATGTTTACGTAAGGCTTCTGCAGCCCCAAGCATGACAATTGCAACAACCAAAAATCCCGAAAGTTCGTCAGTCCAGGTAAGAGGAGTTCCTAAAACATAGCGCTGAAAAACACTATATCCGGTCATAGAAAGCGTCAGGACAATGAGTGCAGCACTTATCACACCGCTTGCAAACGCAATGCGTGAGATACTTTTTGTGAAAAAGGAAGAGGCTATTTTGGCCTCTTCCTCATTTATTTCATCCAATTTCATAAATCTGAATTATGGATTAAAGTTTGCTAACCAGCTCAATGAGCTTCTTGCCATCCGCACCGGATGCGTCACCGAAGGCTTTATTAAAGGCAGGCGCCATAACAGCACGTAAGGCTTCAATATCCTTATCCGTAGCAATATGGACTTTCATACCCTTTTCAGTAAGTTGACCCGGTGCTTTAGCTGCAGATGCTTCAGACGCATCAATTGCCCAAACAGCCGCTTTCTTACCGGCTTCATCGACCGCAGCTTTTCCTTTAGCGGATAGCTTGTCATACCACGCAGGATTTACATAACCGTGGAAATAAATACTAAACAGTGGAAGGACAGTCACATGATCTTGCACTTCGAAATACTTCCGTGAAACGGCGGCGGACACATCTGTAAGCCCAGCATCGATTACACCTGTAGACAAGGCCTGATACACTTTACTGCCCGACATTGCAGACGGGGCAGCCCCCATTGCAATAAATCCGGAGTCAGGCACAGGGCCAAGGCCACGAATTTTCACACCATCAAAATCTGAAGGCTGGATTAGAGACTTACCCGACGAGGTAATCGCTGTGCTGCGCGTTGTGAACAGCCAAGTCACGTTACGTACGCCCTTAGTGAGCAGTTTTTCTTCTAGGAACTTCGCAGCTTCAGATCCGTCCCATTTCTGCAAAGCGGAAAGAGAGCTAACCGCAAAGGGCCCAAGCGTCACATTCATCAAAGGAAGTGTCTTACCCCATTGAGGATTAATGGAAAATGCACAATCAATGTCACCTTTTGCAACAGACGTAGCATTTTGCTTTGCGCCGGTCAGACTATTGGCACCAAACACTTGAACATCGATTTCACCTGCAGATAAAGTTTCGATTTCTGCAGCCCAACGATCAATTACTTTTGCAATATGATGCGCAGGTGGTAGCTGATGACTACAGCGCATAGCAGTTTCTGCACTTACTGGCGCAGCTGTCATTAAAACGCTAGCAGCAACGGCGAAACTCGAAGCAAAACCCAGTATTTTTTTCATCTCTTCACTCCCTATAATTTGGACTATTATATTTGATCTTTACGACTTCATCTAATGCGAGACTTCAAATCCCTTAGGAATTCCCGCTTTTGCAACTGCACCATATAAAGACTCAGTTGGCATTTCTTCTGTTATTAGATCTCTGATTTTTGTCAATTCTTCTATGTTTATGCCCGTTTTAAATCCTTTGCTTTCACACAAAAAAACGAGATCTTCAAAGACAACATTTCCAGTGGCATTTGGAGCAAAGGGGCATCCCCCCAATCCTCCCATAGCACCATCAAGCATATGAACGCCTTCATCCAAAGCAGCTGATGCATTGGCGATCCCCATACCCCGAGTGTCGTGGAGATGAACCCCAAGGATTTTCCCTGAAGCCAGCTTGCTTGCAGCGGCGACAAGATCGCTCACTTGGTTCGGTCCTGCATAGCCTACAGTATCCGCCAAGCTGACCATATCAGCGCCCAGTTCGTAACATTTCTCTACAAGGCACAAAACGTCTTTGGGATTTACTGCACCTGAAAGCGAGCATCCAAACGACATGGCAAGACCGACACTAACTAACGGTTTGTGATCTGTTGCATCACGCATGCGGCACAGATTGTCGATCTCACGCAGTGTCTCACTTTGACTTCGGCGGGTATTTGCCAAATTATGTTCCGCACTCGCAGACAAGACACATCCAATCTCAGCGACCCCACTTTGCAAGGCATCTATTGTCCCCCGCTTATTTAGCGCAAGTGCTGCACCATGAGCATCTGGTAAGTTGCTTACAATAGCTACAACCTCTAACACGTCCGCGAACATTGGATATTTCAGTGCAGGCAGAAAAGAGCCGACTTCGAAATGCCGAACACCCGCTGAATATTCCTGTTCAATCCATTTCTTTTTGCCCAGAGTATCAGGGAAAGTTTGGACCATCTGCAAACCATCCCGCAATCCAACTTCACGTAAGCTGATACGATCTTCAGGATATATGTTGTGCGCAATTACCATTACGCCCTTCCCTTCACTGCGAGAAGGCCGAGTTCTTCTTTGACCGCCATGGTATCAGCCCCCAGTGTAGCCACATCAAGAGCACCCACAACATTCTCTCCGCCCATTTCCAGCGGAAGAGCTGGGGCGCGAAAGCTAATACCGTCGACATTTTTAGACTCTACAAGCCCCCCGTCGCGTAACACATGAGGATCATTAAACAAATCCTCCGGCGCGTTAATATGGGCAAATGGAATGCCAAGATTATCCAATTTTTCCGTTAAATCTGTCGCCTTCACCAAGATCATTTTTTGCGCAACAATCGGGATAGTCCAAGACCGGGCCAATATCCGATCTGTCGCCGTTCTGAGGCGTTCATCATTCAAAAATTGTTCAAGGCCATAGGTATTACAAAACGCTTCCCAGTGACCATTTGTTACAACGCCGACAAAAATTTTCTCACCATCAGCCGTTTCAAAAATATCGTAAACCGGCCAAGCATGGGTTCTCTCCGGCATCGGCGTCGATGGGATACCAGTCATATCAAATTGCACCATATGCTGAGCCACAGTGAACAAACTGCTTTCAAACAATCCCACCCGGATATTTTCCCCTTTGCCAGTTCGTTTACGATCAAGCAAAGCGGTCAATATACCAATGACGCCGAACATACCGCCCATAATATCCGTTGAGGATGATCCGACTCGCAAAGGTTTTTCTTTTGACCCTGTCATCATAGCAAGCCCCGTCATCATTTGGACGACTTCATCCAAAGCTGGGCGATGTTCGTAGGGTCCTGACAGAAAACCTTTATGCCCTGCTATTATAAGGGAAGGGAATTTAGCTGCGAGGGTTTCTGCATCAAGACCACTTTTCTCAAGCATACCGTCTTTAAAATTTTCAACGAAGACATCGGCGGTAGACAAAAGCTTTTCCATTGTCTCCCGATCTTCCACTAGCTCCAGATCCAGGACAACACTCCGCTTTCCGCGATTAAAGAGTGGAAAGAATGCTGTTCCCATCCCACGAAGGTCTCGGGTTTTATCCCCTTTTGGTGGTTCAACTTTGATGACCTCGGCCCCCAACTGGACGAGGATCATGCCACACGCTGGCCCCATGACCATATGGCTCATTTCAACGACACGGATACCTTCAAGAGGCCGATTTGAGCCCATTATGTATAACCTGATTAATTTAGTGACAATATTTTAACAGTTACGCTATTGCTTCATGCGCCATCTTGAAAATATAATCTTTTGATCGAAACGTTCTAATTTTTGGATACATACAATGGATATCCGGCAGCTAAAATATTATTCTGCAATTTTTGAATATAAAAACCTGTCCCATGCGGCAGCCGCCAGTAATGTTGCTCAATCTGCCATCAGCCACCATTTATCGAATTTGGAAGCGGATTTAGGGGTCACACTTTTCACAAGAAAACCCAGAGGAATGGAGCCGACAGCCGCGGGTATAAAACTTTATGAACATGCGAAATTAATATTGAAAGCTGTGAATTCCGCTGAACAAGACTTGCGCCAATCATCAGAAATTATTGCAGGGGACATCGCACTAGGAATTCCCTTCTCCGCCATGAAGGCAATTGGGTTGCCTTTAATGCAGGCAGTTTTAAAAGACTATCCAAATGTTCGACTATCTATTGTGGAAAGCCTATCAACCAACACATTTTCAGACTTGCTATCCTCTGATGTCGACATTTCTCTTTTTTACAACCCGCAAAAAGACGATCGCGTGACCATGCAGCCCGTGTTGGAGGAGGAACTACTGTGTGTTGGCAAAGCGTCAATCATCGGCAAAAGCACTGCCCCTATCACATTTAATGAAATCACTGGATTGCCAACCCTCCTTCTACGTCAAGGTGCCTCAACCCGTGCCGTCATTGACCGCCCCGGATTGTTAAGTAAGTTAGAAGCTGGAATTCCGCTACATCTAAATTCCGTAAACGGGATCATAACCGGACTTCTAGCGGGTCTTGCCTGTACACTCGCCCCGCGCGTTTTTGTGTCCGAACATCTTCAAACCGGGGATTTACATTCAAGGCCAATAATCTCTCCGTCTTTAACGCGTAAATTATATGTAGGTCAGTTGAAAGATCGCCCCGCCACACGACTAGCAGAAGCTATGATCGAATTGCTTCAGAAACTGATCGCCAAAGAAGTTGGTTCAGGACGCTGGGATGCGCAACTTGCACCATCATAATTTCAATTCATCAATGCCTGATAGCGGCAGCAACCGCTACCAGGCATAAGATGTAGTTTTTTACAAAGACAATAAATCTATTGCTTCATCCAATGAAACAGGCGCTTCACTGAGCAGGCGGTTTCCTGCCTCCACCTCAAATTTGCTCTCCCCAACGCTCAAAGGATCATTTGTTTTAAGATGTACATCAGCCACCAATCGAGATAACAACAATCGCCGAGCATCGCCGCCCCGGCCACCTAAAGTAGCTCCTTCTGCTGCAAATAGTGTTGCTGTTGTTACATGATACAAAGCATTAGAAGCCTGCCTTGCCAACGTTTCGTTTTTAGTCGCAGCAACTTCTCCAGCAAACGCCCGGGCACGATCGACAAGAGCTGACAACTCGCCGGCATATTGACCAGGCATATGATCCGTATTTGCCAACCGATCTTTCAAATCGTCTGCCAAATCGTTATGGGCACCCACTTTACCCACCGCGCGCGTTGTAATATCCAACGCGTTGATGTTTGAAGTCCCCTCCCATAGAAGGCCAGTATAGGCATCTCTGACCAATTTGGGATTGACCCAGTCTTCGATAAAACCATTGCCGCCTCGCACTTCCAATGCCCCTCCAGCCACATCCACATTATCCCGGCATGCTCTGAATTTAAGCAATGGCGTCAAAATTCTATTAAGCCTTTCAGCGGCTTCATCACCCTGATCGGCCGCATGTAATTGCGACGACACATGCATGAACATAGATAACGCTTGTTCTGTTGGAAGCATCAATTTTAAAAGTTGCCTACGCAGCAGCGGTTTCTCAATAATAGGCTCTCCAAAGACTTCTCGATTTTGTGCCGTCACCAGTGCTTCATTCAAGCACCGACGCATCATACCTGCAGCCCGAACACCGTGTGAGAGGCGCGACATAACAACTTGATCCATCATTTGACGGAGACCTGGATTGGCTTTTGCTCCCACATCACCAAATGGGTAAGCAATAGAACCTTCGAAAATCACTTCGCCAGAGGCCATGGATTTTGTGCCCATTTTATCTTTCAAACGCACGATCCGATAGGAATTCAAGCTGCCGTCATCTTCATGCCTCGGCACCGCAAAGATAGCGAGCCCAGAGTTACCAGCGGGCGCGCCTTCAGGGCGCGCTAAAACCAGCGCAACCTCTGTCCCCACATTGGAGCAGAACCATTTATCCCCATATAGCCGCCAAACACCATCTTCAAATTTAGCCGTCACTTCAAGATTGGCAACTTCAGAACCACCCACCTTTTCAGTCATAAATTGAGCACCCTGATGCAACTCATCCATGTCCTGACTAAGCATCTGGTGTCCAAATTTCTCCATGGCATCCTTAGGACCATGCTTTGCAAGCAATCCATAGGAAGTATCTGTCACCGAAATGGGACACATCAAGCCAAATTCAGATTGAGTAAACAGATAGGTAAAAACATATTTCGCCATGGGCGGCATTTTTTCCGGCCACCCGTGAACTCCCGACTTGTGAGACATGCAATGAATTCCAAAATCACCATAAGCGATTTTTTCCATCTCCAGATAATCTGGATGATACTCAATCCATTCCTTATTCTGGCCTCTCGCATCCCGTTGGTGGAGAACGGGCACATGTCGATCACTCATACGGGACAAATCATCAAGGCGGTTACCAGCAACCTCACCAAGGCGTTTGAAAACCGGTGTCATATGCTCCCGTAGATCATCGGGGAGATATATCTCCAGCAAGCTTTGCAGGCTTTTATCAATTTCGAAAAAATTCAGCCCATGACAATCAGGTGCGACCCAATCTTCCAGCGCACGATCTTCCCGTTTCTTTAGGTTGTTTGCGTTAAACATCCTTGATCCTCTTATTTTTGATTTTTGTCATTATTGAACCAGAATAGACTTAGCATCGTCCAATGTAACCTTCTTTGAGCTAAGCAAGGCATTTGTTGCTGCTTCATCAAAGTTTCCAGTTTCCATTGAGAATGGGTTTTCCTGAGCAATCCTACGATCGACAACCATACGAGACAGTAAGAGACGGCGTGCATCTTCTCCCATTGCGCCAAGCTTGGCACCTTCTGCCGCCATCAAACTTGCTGTTGTAACGTGATATAGTGCGCTAGATGCTTTTCGAACGAGCGTTTCTTGACCAGTCTTGGCAACATCATCCGCAAATTTAACAGCTTGATCCACAAGGCCTTTGAGTTGCCCACCATATTGTCCGGGAAGCGCCGTCTCATTCTCAAGCAGTTTCGTCAATTCTTCGCCAAGATTATTATGCGCGCCCGATTTACCCACTGCGCGGTTCACCACATCAAGGGAATTAATATTGGAAGTTCCTTCCCACAATACCCCAAGATGTGAATCCCGAACCATCCGTGGATTTACCCAATCCTCAATATATCCGTTACCCCCGCGGACTTCCATCGCGCCCGTTGCAACG
>JAESSA010000088.1 GCA_016764355.1 Sneathiella sp.
CTTTACCTGCATACGCGCAGGAATTTCTTCGGAAAACAGCTCAAGAAGAAGTTCTGACATGATTAAGCCTCCCCTTCCAAATGACCGCGATTACGAAGATATTGTTCCGCACATCCCTTAGACAAGGTACGAACCCGGCCGATATAAGCCGCCCTTTCGGTGACACTAATAACGCCGCGCGCATCTAGAAGATTAAAGATATGACTCGCTTTCATGCATTGGTCATAAGCGGGCAAAGCAAGCCCGGCTTTCAATATATGCTGGCACTGTGTTTCTGCATCTTTGAAATGCTGGAACAGAATCTCGACATCTGCATGGTCATAATTATAGGCGGAAAATTCCTGCTCATTTTGCAAGAATACGTCACCATAACTAACCCCATCATTGTTCCAACGAAGATCCATCATATGATCTACGCCCTGAACATACATGGCAAGACGCTCCAACCCATAAGTCAGTTCGCCAGAGACGGGATTGCAGTCGAACCCACCAACTTGTTGAAAATATGTGAACTGACTGGCTTCCATGCCGTCGATCCAAACTTCCCAGCCAAGGCCCCAAGCACCCAAGGTTGGGCTTTCCCAATCATCCTCGACAAAGCGGATGTCGTGATTCTTCGGATCGATACCAAGAGCGTACAAACTCTGTAAATACAACTCCTGAATATTGTCGGGGGATGGTTTCAGGATCACTTGGAACTGGTAATAGTGCTGAACGCGGTTCGGGTTTTCACCATAGCGACCGTCAGTGGGCCGTCGAGACGGCTGCACATAAGCCGCTTTCCATGGCTCTGGCCCCAAAGAACGAAGGGTTGTTGCGGGATGAAATGTCCCCGCCCCAACCTCCATATCATATGGCTGAAGAAGGACACATCCCTGGTCAGCCCAGAAATGTTGCAAGGTCAGGATCAAATCCTGAAAAGATTTAGGCTTATTCGCCTCATTATCAGTCACGATTACTGACCACACTTATGTTATTACTAGGTGCGGTGCAACATAGGGGGCACCTTCGCCTTGGTCAACAGAGGGATCACGAAGTTTGTTTTTTTAGCTTTTACAAATATGATCATCCAAGGAAGCAACATAGGTTTCACATTCCGGACATTTCACTAAATCTGTATGCGACTTTCCGGAAGCACCTCCCTCTTTCGGCTTTCCCCCGTCATCTGTCACCGGTTTTCTAAAAAATCGCGCTGCCAAGAAAACCACTCCGATGACAACTAAAAGGAGGATAATTTTTACTGGTGATATCATATCAAGCTTTCAGGATTACAAATTCTTGCGAATCATAGACCATATCGCGACCAAGCCGCTTCGTTTTTGGATGCATCAATAACGGCTTCAACGGCGTCAGCGGCAATCGACTGTGTTCCAAGCCCCAAGGTTTTCTGTATCCAGCTCCGACGACCGGCAAGCAGATGGAATTTCACTTTATCTCCATACTTGTCCCGCATAAAGGATCTTAAATCAGAAATACCGTCAATAAGCCCAAGTTCGGCAGCCCGTGGCCCTGTCCAAACATCACCAGAGAATAATTCTTTGTCTTTGCGTTTTTTCAACCGATCCCCACGACGGGTTTTCACAAAATTCTTAAAATTTTCATGAATCTCAATTTGTAACTTCTTTAGCCATTCGACATCAGACTCTTTTTCTGGACTAAACGGATCAAGCTTGGCCTTATTTTCCCCAGCAGAGTAAGTCCGTCGATCAACACCCAACTTCTCCATTAATCCTGTGAACCCAAATCCTGCCGAAATCACACCGATTGATCCAACAATAGAATTCTCATCGGCGTATATTTCATCCGCACAAAGGCCCAACCAATATCCGCCGGACGCCATAACATCTTCTGCAAAAGCATAGACTGGTATCTCTTTTTCATCCGCAAGTTGGCGAATGCGCTTGGCAATCAACGATGACTGCACAGGCGATCCCCCCGGCGAGTTAATGGACAAGGCAACAGCCTTTACGCCTTTAACTTCAAAGGCATCATTAATCACTTGCGCTAAACCCAGAAGGTTCAGGTTTTCACCGCGCAGCTTACCGCCTCCTGATGCAATAACACCGTGAAGGGGAATGACAGCAACCACTGGAACGGATTTCATAAATCGTTTCAGAGGCGTTTTTTTGAGCAAATTAGATATTTTCATAACAGTTAAAGTAATCACCCGATTTTTTGGCGCAAGTATTAATTGTGCATAGCCGACAAAGGAACACCGTCACGCAATAATTTTTCAGAGGCATCCGTCGGCATACCATTCATTTCATGTAAAACGATACCAGTTCCCAATTTCATAGGACCTTTATGGGACTTTGTTCCTTGAACAATCACCCTTTTGGCATCTGTTGTTGCATTGGGCCATAAAGGAATAACGTGCAAATCACCGCAGGTTTTCTCCATTTCACGCAAAATTTCAGACAACCGATCGGTCCGATGGATAAGCGTAAATTTCCCCTTGGGTTTGACGCGGGCCGCACAAAAATTGATCCAGTATGCCAGATCAGCCTCACCTTCAACATGCGCTATTGATTTGATTGCGTTGGGGGATTTTTGTGCGTGTCCAGACGCATAAAAGGGAGGATTCGAAATAACATGATCAAATCCATCGCTTAAAAAAGAACGCCCGGAAGGCCCCACTAATTGATCAAAGTTTTTACGATATACAATATCGGCATCAAAGATCACCAGATCAGTGTCCAACCCGTTACGCTGGGCATTTATACGGGCGGCCTCTGCAAGTTCGGACTGCACCTCAAGCCCCCAAATTTTGCATTCGGGAATTCGATATTTAACACAAAGCGCGGCGGTTCCGACCCCGCAGCCGACATCAAGAAGCGTATCCCCAGCCTTTAGATCAACTGCGGCAGCTAATAAAACAGCATCTGATCCAGCACGAAATCCTGCCTTGGGTTGCTTTATTTTCAGCTTTCCGTCTAAAAATCCATCTTCTGACCAAGTCATAAAGCTTTAATCCTTCAGCTCACCTGGCGCAATATCTTCAAGGATGCTTTTCGCCCTATCCAGATCTTTTTCTGCCACCATTACCCGCCGTTGAATAGCGCCGATACTCCCTTCAAGGATAGAGGTATGCTCGTCCAAAACTATTACGGATATCCGTTCATCTTCTAAAATTGAAGTAAGGTAAGAGATAAGTACTGGGTCGTTGGCACGTACAAGTTCGATCACATTTTAATTCCTTATAAGAGCAACAAATGCCAACATACTCATTTTTTGTAAAGAAACCAAGGCTTTGCGCTGTCACTTGACCGCAAAATAACTTAAGCTATGCTCACCGCAGATTTTCGTCCAAATGGACGGTAACAAATGAGGCGAATTTGTCAGTACCAGCCCAACTAGGAGACAGCAAGGTAGAACCCGTAAAGGCGTCCCTGCAACCACTCTTGGATCTCGTCAAGTCAGATCTTGACGATACAAACCAAATTATTATCGACCGGATGCATAGTGAGGTTGAACTTATACCAACACTCGCGCGTCATTTGATTGCTGCGGGCGGCAAAAGATTGCGTCCTGTTTTGACACTCGGTGCGGCAAAATTATGTGGATATGAAGGGGAGCGTGCCAAAAAGCTTGCTGCCTGTGTTGAATTTATTCACACAGCCACCCTGCTGCATGATGATGTGGTTGACGAAAGTGACCTGCGGCGCGGGAACGAGACTGCGAATGTATTGTGGGGCAATCAGGCAAGTGTTCTTGTTGGGGATTTTCTTTTTAGCCGGTCTTTCCAGTTAATGGTCGAAGATGGCTCGCTAGATGTCTTGCGTGTTTTGTCCAACGCTTCAGCGGTTATCGCTGAAGGTGAAGTTCTACAACTGATGAATGTTGGGAATGTAAATTTAACCGAGGAAAGCTATTTTCAGGTTATCGCCGCCAAAACAGCGGCTTTATTTGCTGCGGCCTGTGAGGTCGGCGGCCTTGTGGCTAATCGTGATGACAAAGAATTATCAGCCCTAGAAACATATGGAAATGATTTAGGTATTGCCTTTCAACTCATTGACGATGCTCTCGATTATTCGGCAGAACAGCAGTCACTGGGGAAAGCCATTGGTGACGATTTCCGCGAAGGTAAAATGACATTACCTATTTTACTCGCCTACAAAAAGGCCGATGAAGAAGAGCGGCAATTTTGGAAACGGGTTATAGAACAAGAGCAGCAAGAAGGTGACCTTGCACACGCACTTGAATTGATAAACAAACACAAAACATTGGACGATACATTTTCTTATGCGCGTAGATATGGTGCATCAGCAAAGGCCGCGCTGGATATATTTGAAGATAGCGACGCAAAATCTGCCCTAATCAGCGCTGTCGATTTTGCAATTGAGCGTGCTTACTAAAGCTATTGTTCCTGTCTCAATCGAGAAACCGTCTAGATGCTCTCCTAGCGGATTAACAGCACGTCTAATTATACGCAGTATTTAGGCGACTGAGCAGTGGCGACAAAATCGATCACCCAGCATAGCACATAGCTACGAAAAAATTGGATACGGGCGAGCCAGCTTTATTTCTTTGAGCAATTCGCCTATCCGGTTAAATTTATTCATATAAAATCAATACCTTCTCCGGTAAATTAGTAGTTTAACAAAATTAAGTTATTTAAATCAAAATTACGATTTAGTATGTCCGGTCAGTGAGGTGGTAAAATGGAACAAAGAGCACAAACGATTTTACTTTTCGTGCGTATGCTTCTCATATTTTTGTTCGTTAGTGTTTCTCCAAATTCAGGCCATGCCGAACAAATTGTTTTAAACGCTGGATTGCCAGCATTCCCGCCTTTTGCCTACCCCGCGTCTGACGGTAAAAAGCCCGGCACCGTCGTGAGCCTATACAGAATGTTAGAAAAGGAGACTGGCGTAATCTTCAAAATACACTTTTTCCCTTACGCCAGAACATTGACAAGCCTCAAGAACGGTACACTTGATGTGGCTATTATGTTTAAGAACCATTCTGTACAAGGCGATGTAAGTTATATTGGAAAGGTCTCCCAATCGAAGGTAATCGTCTTATCCACCAAAGGTAACAAAATCCAAAGATATGAAGATCTTTATCAATTTAGAAGGATAGCTTCCATTCGAAAGGCAAGTTATGAACCTCGGTTTGATCTAGATACAAATATCAATAAATTCCCCGTTGGTAATTACCTTCAATCTATAGAAATGCTCAAGCTAGGGAGAGTTGATGCCGCTGTAGGTTCACAATCGGGACTGCAAAACGCAATTGATGTTCAAGGCATCGATACGACAAATTGGCCGGCACCTTTTGAACTTGGAAAAAAAGAATGGTGGCTGCATTTCTCCAAAAACTCGAAGCACCATGATCTGATACCTTCTCTGACCCATGCTGTGGAAACACTGTATAAATCTGACCTAATATACGAATTATACAAGCAGCAAACAGCGGCTCAAAACAACAGCTAAACGCTTAAAATTGCGTTTTATTTTGGCTTCAGGAATATTGGCGTTGGGGCCTTAAGCTGACGCACTGAGGGTGCTCCAATTTCGTTCCAACGCAGGAGCGTTATGTGCCACAATCCCGGTCTTTGCCGAGAAGGGTCAATTAAACCCACATGTCCTGACCGGCGGATATAGTCCGCAGCATCCCATGACGATGGCTCCCCTCCTTTAGCCAAGACATCTTGCCAACTTTGCCGAGCCTGTTCGTAGATACTCGCCGCCTCAGGGTGCCTTAAATCCAACAGATTACATCTCTCGATCTCATAATGAATGAGTACCCTTGGGGGATCATCGGCTCTTACATATTCGCCAATTGCCACACGAGCACTTTTTTCGTCCGGACTAAGATATAAGGCGTCTTGGCCCGGTCGATTAAATCGTGCCGCTGGCCTGCCAGCTTGGCCGCGCATAAGCGGAATATCAGCGTCAAGAGCATAGGTTATTTTTACAAATACGCCTGAAATTTCAACGAGCATAAGAAGTCCCCCAGCAATTCATCCTCGACTGAAATCATAAACATTCAATAGGGAAACACAAAGCACTATTGCTATCAGAAATTGAAAGTCTTTTTATATTTTGCCATAGAATTTCATTGAATATTTTCCTAAAGTAGATAAATATAAACATACAAGAATTCTCGTAAAATTCTTGTATCTCAGTTGTGTAGCAGTGTGGGTCGGAACGTGACGTAATCGACGCCGGTAACATGCATCAATTTCGTTTCGTACAAAGCCCTGGACCAGCGTTTAGGAGGAACGAGCATGGCGACTAATAAAACAGCAGCAGAAACAAAAGTAGCTTCTGAAACTATTGAAATAAGAGAAATAGGCAGCGCCGAAATTTTGGATTCCCTCAAATTAGGGATTGCCGATTTCAATAAAAAACCAACTCACTATCTCTTCTTGATCCTTACCTATCCAATTTTGATGGTCCTGATTGCGCGGGTTTATGCAGGTTATGATATCCTTCCCATGCTTTTCCCAATCATCGCCGGCTCAACACTTCTAGGGCCAGTGGCCGCTTGCGGCATGTATGAATTGAGCCGACGGATGGAGCGAGGGCTGGATTCTTCTTGGACGCACGTTTTTGATGTCTTCAGATCCCCTTCAATATTAGCAATCGTAACATTAGGCGTCGTTCTTGGCGTCATATTTGTTGTATGGTTGAGCCTCGCGGAATTGATTTACTTCTCCTATTTCGGGGACGTTGTTCCTGAATCCCTAATGGGATTTGTGAGTGCAATTCTGACAACGCCAGCCGGTTGGGGGTTGATTGTTACAGGAACAATCACCGGACTTATTTTCGCGGTTCTTGTTTTGATAATCAGCGTAATCTCCTTTCCGCTGCTTCTTGACAGACGGGTAAGTGCGATGACGGCAGCGTCAGCCTCCTTCAGGGCCGTTGCAATGAACCCAAAATCAATGGCCGTTTGGGGCTTTATCGTGGCCCTTGGCCTTGTACTCGGCGCGATCCCGCTCTTCCTTGGTTTATCGGTTGTCATGCCTGTTCTTGGGCATGCGACATGGCATTTATACCGTAAGGTTATCGTGTCCTGACTTCAGGTATGTGTTCCTTATGATGCTTGAACGCTGGCGTGATTGTGCTTGGGTTCAAGTGGAAAGTATAAAGACAAGATATCCCCACATACCCAAAACGGCGAGAATACCAACGAGGAAAGATAGAAATCGTAGCCTCGAATTATTCGAGACGGTATGAGAGAAAATCTGGAAAGTTCTGGAGCCTACAAAAACCCAGGCAAGAACAACCATAGCCATATCTACTTGATGAAAAATAGCGGCAAACGCGCAAGCACCATAAAATAAAATAGGCACTTGAAACTGATTATAGAAGGCAAGTTCGACACGAACAGTCTTGTCTTCCCACTTAGCAGTTCGTTTCTGTATCTCATCTAACTGGACGGTCCCTGCCCCTACCTGGGCAAATCGAAGTTTTCCCATCCACAAACATAATGCAAAGGTCAACAGAACCTGAACAAACGCTGGATATACGATTACGGCCTCAGTCATCATTCCCCCAAAATCTACCTTACATGGATTTCATCATTCATTTTTAACGCACTATACTATTCTAACCTTATAAGCTGTACAGGGATTATTGTCCGTGGATTTAACCCGGATATTATATTTGTGATTAGCGGTGTTCAGATGCCCCAAGACTGTGTAATAAAAGCCCCCATCTAGTAATTAAAAAGTAATGATCTATTTTGGGGGACAAATTGTGTCTGAAAAACTCCGCGCTGGCGTCGTCACAGGTAAAGAATACGAAAAACTTGTCGCGGCATGCAAGGATGGTGGATATGCACTTGCAGCTGTAAATGTTACGAGCAGCAGCACCGTCAATGCCGTATTAGAAGCAGCGGCCCGAAATAACTCCGATATTATTATACAAGTATCAAATGGCGGCGCCGGATTTTACGGCGGACCAGCCTACCCTGACAGCCTGAAAGGTAAAGTTCTTGGTGCTGTGTCCCTTGCCCGTCACATTCATTTAATGGCAGAGGGATATGGTGTGTGTGTTGTCCTTCATACGGACCATGCCAATCGCGGATTGCTTCCCTGGATCGACGGTTTGCTTGAAGAAGGCCAAAAATTCCGTGAAGAAACTGGCAAGCCACTCTACACGTCTCACATGATTGATCTTTCTGAAGAAGATTTGGAAGAAAATATTGGAACATGTGCAGCTTATCTTGAAAAAATGGCTGCATTGGACATGAGTTTAGAGATTGAACTTGGTGTTACCGGCGGCGAAGAAGACGGAGTTGGTTCAGAGCATACAGGCGCTGATAATCCGAAATTATACACCCAGCCGGAAGATGTCGTCTACGCCTATGAAAAACTAAACCCATTGGGTCATTTCTCAGTTGCAGCGTCTTTTGGAAATGTTCACGGAGTTTACAAACCCGGTAACGTAAAGCTTCGCCCGGTTATCCTAAAAGACTCTCAAGAGTTAATGTCTGAGCGTTATAATTTACCTGAAAAATCCTTGGACCTCGTATTCCATGGCGGTTCCGGATCGTCCGAAGCTGAAATTTCAGAAGCCGTTTCCTACGGTGTGTTCAAAATGAACGTCGACACTGATTTACAATACGCTTATTCCGAACCTGTTGCCACTTATGTAAATGCTAATCAGAACGCCTTTATTGCGCAAATTGATCCAGAAACAGGACAGCCCTTAAAAAGCAAGTATGACCCACGCAAATGGGTTCGTCAGGCCGAACTCGGCATGGGCGCTAAACTTGATGAAATCATTTCTGTGTTGAATTCCAAAGGGAAATCACTGGCGGAAAAATAAACCAGCCAGCCAGTCCAGATAATTTAGGATGGGGTGCAAAATCCCATCCTAAATTCAAATTCTTATTCCGCGGCCTGAATTTCCGGGCAGCGTTGATTTAAAATTACCTGAATTTCTGATCTGCATGATCCACAATTGGTACCCGCTGATAGCTCATTCCCAATAGCTTCAACCGTCCGGCACCCTTTGTCCGCAGCGCCGCCTATCTGGAAAGCCCCAACATCAAAGCATGAACAGATAATTGGGCCTTTCTCTGCTATACCCT
>JAESSA010000089.1 GCA_016764355.1 Sneathiella sp.
AACATACCCGATGCTGTTCTCAATGCCATGCATCGGCCTGCGATTGATATTTATCAAAAAGAATTTCCAGAACTGACGGAACAGCTGCTTGCGGACCTTCGCAACTTGTTTCAAACAAAAGGGAAGTCTTTTATCTTTATCGCAAACGGTCACGGCGCGTGGGAAGCCGCCCTTAGTAATACGTTAAGCCGCGGCGAAAAGATCCTTGTTCTAGAGAGCGGTTTATTCGCAAATGGCTGGGGCGATATGGGCGCAACCCTTGGATTGGATGTGGAAGTCCTGTCCGGCGGCTGGACCGAAGCTGTAAAACCCGACGCCGTTGCAAAACGCCTGAGTGAAGATACGGCTCACGAAATTAAGGCCATTTTGATGGTGCAAGTGGATACAGCCTCCAGCCTCTACAATGATGTAGAAGCGGTTGGTGCGGCCATTCGCGCCAGTGGCCATCCCGCCTTATTCATGGTCGATGCCATTGCATCCCTCGGTACAGTGCCCTTCCAAATGGACAAATGGGGCGTGGATGTTGCCGTGTCCGCAGCCCAAAAAGGATTAATGTCACCGCCAGGCCTGAGCTTCAATGCAGCAGGTAAAAAAGCATTTGAGAGACATCAGACCGCTAATTTGCGAACCGCTTATTGGGACTGGACCTCTCGCATGGGGAAAGCTCATTACCAGAAATATTGTGGCACGCCTCCTGAGCACCACTTATTTGCCCTTCGAAAGTCCTTAGATATTTTACATGAAGAGGGAATTGAAGGGGCAGCACTAAGGCACCGCTTGCTTGCAGGTGCAACGTGGGCCGCTGTGTCTAAATGGGCAGAAGAAGGCATCCTGCAATTTAACGTTCCCATCCCGGAACAACGCGCACCTGCGGTGACGACGGTTCTTTTCAAAGGGGGATATGAGCCTTCAGAACTTCTTGAATATTGTGACAAGAAGTGCGGTGTTGTTATTGGCATTGGCATCGGCGCCCTTGATGGCAAAGCACTTCGTATTGCCCATATGGGTTATGCTAACGCGCCCATGCTGCTAGGAACACTTTCTGTCATGGAAATGGGGTTAAAAGCCTTGGGCATTCCCCACGGCGCAGGCGGAACGCAGGCAGCCATAGAATATTTGGCAGAAAATGTCCCGGCATAAGTGATGCAGTCCACAAAAGTCCTGTTATTAATTGCGTTTTTGGCCTCATTTCATATTTATTGAATAATGAGGCCAAAATGATTTGAGGGAGGAATTATGTCGGATCACACATCAGAGCCAGAAAATAATGATAATGCGGGCGTTAAAATACCCCCGCCCCTTTGTTTTCTGTTTTTCCTTGTTGTTGGTATTCTCGTCAGTTCTGATTGGATCGACGGCACATTAGGACCTTTATCCCGCTTGGTAATCGGTGGAATACCAGCCTGCATTGGTTTATTCTTTATTATTTCCGAAGCAAAAAGCCACAAAAAAAGCGGGTCAAATGTCGAACCGTGGAAACCGACAACAACCATCATTGATACAGGCTTATATGCCTATTCACGTAATCCAATTTATGTTGGTATGACAATAACTTACGTTAGCATTTCTTTTGCAGCCTTTAGTCTTGGCGCCCTATTGCTCCTGCCCTTCTGTCTGTTGATTATTCATTATTTTGTCATTGCAAAAGAAGAGGCTTACCTTGAAGACAAGTTCGGCGATGAATACTTAAGCTATAAATCTCGTGTAAGGCGATGGTTTTAAGCAGCCCTTAATTCGGAGAAATAAATGGACAACCAGTCAAGCTCGCGCCTTAAATCTAAATCCACATGGGAAAAATTCCTGTATTTGCTACTTTTCGCCATTTGTTTCAATGTGGCTGAAGTCGTCTTGTGGGCCATAACCATCATCCAGTTTGTGGCGACCATAGCAACCGGCTCCCCTCTCCGACAGTTGCAAGTGTTTGGATCTTCTCTTTCAGAATATCTCAAACAAGTCGCAAATTTTCTGACTGCTGCGGAAGATGAAAAACCTTTCCCGGTCAATGCTTGGCCAGCTCCGACAAAACAAGATATGGAAGAGCCTGTTATTATTACACCTGCACCAGCAGCAGATGATCAAGGCGAGATAAAAAAAGTCGCGCCCAAGAAAAAAGAAGCTCCTAAAAAGAATGCCGACGAAGATAAGGATCCTGAAAGTTGATCGATCATTTCCAAAAATTTTCCCTTTATAATCAGTGGGCCAACAATCGACTGTATGAAGCTGTCGCTACTTTAACAACTGAAGAACAAACAAGAGATCTCAGTGGCTTTTTTGGCAATATTCTAGGAACGTTAAACCACATTTTGGTTGGGGATCTTTATTGGATGGAAAGAATTGAGGGAGCTGGTCCGAGACCGGCTTCACTAGATGAAATTCTATATCCAGATTTTGGGGAATTGAGGACAGCTAGATCGGCATCGGACGAACGTCTGATACGAATAACAAACGCCCAGGGCCAAGAAGAGTACAGTGCCTATCTTGATTATGTAACGACGCAGGGTGTAGCTTGCCATGATCAAAAATCTGAAGTCTTTGCTCATCTTTTCAATCACCAAACACACCACCGAGGGCAATGCCACCATATGCTTACGCAACTTGGGAAGACATTGCCCCCGTTAGATATGATCTATTTCTTTAGAGAAAGAGAATAGGTTCTATTTAGGCTGAAGCACTTGGGCGAGCAGACACATCTGCATGCCAACGAGCAACGTTTTTACAATGCTCAGGTATGGTCTGCTTGGCCATTCCCGCAAAATCAACTGCGACTAATGTCGAGATGTCAGCCACCGTAAATTTATCACCGGCCACATAACTTTGACCTTCGAGACATTTGTCTAGCTCATCAAAGAAATAGCCGATACGGGCAATACCGCGTTCCGCTAATGCTGGAATTTGTTCGACATTATGCTGGCCGGTAATCGCACGGCCTGCAAGGCGTGGTGCTGAATTTCGAACAGCTTCTGCGACAGCCAGAAAACCATCGGCTTCCACAATGTGAAGCCAATTATTGACGACAGCACGTTCTTCTGCGGTTTCACCAAATAATGGATTTTCAGGAAATTTTTCTTCAAGATAGCGAAGAATAGCATCGCTTTCACTGATGACAGTACCGTTATCCATTTCTAATGCTGGGATCGTCGCACGGCTGTTGATGGCGAGAAATTCTGGCTTCAGATGCTCACCTTCACGGATATTCACCGGCACGATTTCAATATCGATGCCTTTTTCAGCCAAATAAATTCTGATACGTCGTGGGCTTGGTGGTCCCGCCAAATCATACAGCTTCATATTATCCTCATATATTTTGTATTAATTTGCGCTTGAGATCTTCTAGCACAATTTGATCAAATAGAGGAATATCTTCTGCTATGATTTAGCAACATTGTGACCATTAGAGCGAGGGGACCCCTTAATCAGTCTTTGCCCGCAATCGATAGTCACCATTTGGCTCCTTCAGGATGTGTCCCGCCGTTGGCGTTGCAAAATGAGTTCCGATCACCAGAATATCCTTGTCGGCCAAATCATCTAACAATTGAACCCGGGTATCCTGCGCAGCATCTTTATTGTGATCGGCACTGCATGACCAATGAGTTTTGGCAATCTGGCAGGGATGGTGGATTGTATCGCCGGTTATCAAGGCTTCCTCCCCTTTGGATGAAATGCGCACGCTTACATGCCCCGGCGTGTGACCCGGCGTTGATATTAACGACACTTCGTCGCAAATTTGATGGTCTGAGTTCACAAAATCAGCGAGCCCTGCATCCACAATAGGCTGAACTGAATCTTCAATGACATCTCCAAATTGATCTTGTCGTTCGGATTGCCAATGCTCCCATTCCCGCGCTCCAATCAGATACCGTGCGTTTTCAAAAGTTGGAACCCACTGCCCGTCTTTAAACATTGTATTCCACCCCACATGATCCACATGGAGATGGGTGCACAAAACAGTATCAATACTGGATCGGCCATAACCCGCGTTCTCCAAATCCTTCAGGAAGGTCGTTTTTAGATGGTTCCAAGTTGGAATTTTTCGGTCTTTATCATTACCAATACATGTGTCGACGATAATCCTGCGGCTTCCCGTATCAATAATCAGTGCATGGATGCTCATAATCAGCTTCCCTGTCTCTGTCATGAAATGAGGCGCTAACCATTTGATGGGAAGAACAGCATCTGGCGTTGCGTCGGGTAGGATAAAACGGGTTCCACCAACCGTTTCCATTTCCACAACCCGGGTTATTTTTACATCGCCGATTTGCCAAACATTCATAATCGCACCCCTTATTGTTATTATTTGTGCGTTGGAACCACACTATTCCAGCATTTCTATTTAAAGATCAGAATTACAAAGCAATCAATGACGGTAACGTAATCATGAGCACAGATTGAATTGCCTTTCACCATTTATAATCTAAATTTAGAATATGTGTAGCGGATCAACGATTTTACTTGCTGGCCCGCAGACGTGACGGAGAGAAATTATGAAACTCAAAATACTGGGGATGGCGTTTCTATTGACGGCCCTTACCCCTGCAACACCTACTTTTGCAACGTCCCTGCAATCCCAAATTGCAGCATACGATGCAGAGGACTGCGCGCCGGTAGTAGAACAAGAACTCAGCGCCCAGTCCATTGACCCCAAGAAGATATCTAAAATTGAATATATCACTATTCATAAAAATCCCGGCGACGATTTTGGTGAAGACTTTGAATATGAAGGTTGGATAAGCTTCGATACCTGCAAGGGAAATTATGTTGTAAACATGGATCGCGCTTGCTTTATAAACCAAGCTTACGCCACCCATGAATGTAAAATTGAGGGCATTCCAACACGACAATAATAATTATTCAAAATCAGACAAGCCACCAGTCTCTATAATGAAAGCGGCGACTTTAGCAACACCGTCACCTTCTTTAATATTAGTGAAAATGAAGGGTCGTTCTCCCCGCATCTTTTTGGAGTCTCTATCCATAACGCCCAGATCGGCACCCACATAGGGGGCCAAATCAATTTTGTTGATGACAAGCAAGTCTGAACGGGTGATTCCCGGTCCGCCTTTACGAGGAATTTTATCGCCTGCGGACACATCAATCACATAAATGGTTATGTCTGCGAGCTCAGGAGAGAAAGTGGCTGCTAAATTGTCACCTCCCGACTCAATCATGATCATATCCAAATCGTCAAATTTCAGACTGAGATCCGCAACAGCGGCCAAATTTATTGAAGCATCTTCGCGAATTGCTGTATGAGGGCACCCACCCGTTTCAACACCTACAATACGGTCAGTTGGTAGGGCACCAGAGCGATTGAGGAATTCAGCATCTTCGCGGGTGTAGATATCATTGGTGATAACAGCCAGCGAATAATGATCCCGTAAATATTTACAAAGTGCATCCGTAAGTGCCGTTTTACCCGACCCAAGCGGTCCCCCAATGCCGACCCGTAAAGGTCCATTTTTCTGTGCCGTCATGATCGAAATAACCTCGTATACTGTGTTTCATGTTGGGAGGAGCACCAATCCATCATAAGTGTGGCGGTCCCGATATCATCAATTGTTAAAGAAAGGGCTTCTTGAACTTGCACCGAAGTTACCTCTTCAAGGGCCCCAATAGATTTTTGGCCGTCAGTTTGTCCCAAGGGAATAATTCGCACAGCAGCGGAGACAATATTGCTCACAAAACTATGCAGATAGGCCGTAAGGACATCCACTAATGCAATCTCATTGTCAGCGGCAACGGCGGCAACGGCAATTGGGTAGACAATCGGCCCGTCCCACTCGCGCAGCAACATTTCAAGACTTGAGGAGGGTGCGACTTTTTGTGTCACATCAACAAAAGCACGTCCTTGGGCAGTCGTTTCGAGCTCAAATTCGCGGGTAGATCGGGTCGCATAACCAAGCTCTGCAATCTCTACAATGGCCGATTTATCTTTGCCTTGAAAGGCGCGGTACGCTTCGACCAACAAAATTACGTCGGTCCTTGCCCCGCCAAATTGAAGAATATCCTTCAACCATAGAACAAGATCATCCGCACCTAACACCAAACCAGCTTCCACAGCATATTCCACACCGTGACTATAGGTGTAGGATCCCACCGGATAGGAAGGGGACATCCAGCTCATAAGTTGATACAGACCGCTAGTGGGCATGCGTGTGATCCCCATGATCATGACCCTGAGTTTCCCCATGACCGTAGGCTCCGCCTTCTGGATTAAAGGGAGCATTCAAACGTTGCGGCGTAGCCCCAAGAATTTGAACCATTTCTTCGATCACATGATCCTGACGGATACGCAATCGACCCCCAAGCAGCTGCGTAGGTAAGTGTCGGTTCCCCAGGTGCCAAGCCACTCGAACCAGATGGGCGGTATTATCGCACCGAATATCCACAACAGCTTCTGCCGCAGCCTTCACCTGAATGACACCGCCTTCTTCAAACTGTAAAAAGTCACCGTCGCGCAAGGTGGAAACTTCCGGCAAGTTTAGCAAGAAAACCAATCCTTCATCACTTTTGAGTCGAATACGGCGGCGGCGGCGGTTATCGAAGTCCAAGGTTATCGTTCCGCGAATATCACCTGAAAATTCGCCGTCCGCTGGAATATGATGTGTGGCAGTCAACATAACGATCAGGACCTAATACATAAAATAACGTTGCGCCATAGGCAGCACGGACGCCGGCTCACATGTCAGAATTTCACCATCGGCTTTTACAACATAAGTTTCAGGGTCTACTTCAAGATTTGGCGTTGCACTATTGTGGATCATTGCTGATTTTCCAATACCGCCCCGGGTATTTTTGACGGGAAGCACATCCCGCTCCAGACCAATCTGTCCCTTAATATCGGCAGAATACGCAGCTTCACTGACAAAACTGACGGAGCTTGCGATCAGGCTTTTTCCATAAGCACCAAACATTGGGCGATAATGGACCGGCTGCGGAGTTGGGATGGACGCGTTTGGATCCCCCATGGCTGCCATAACAATCGTGCCGCTTTTCAAGATCAGATCAGGCTTAACGCCAAAAAAGGCAGGAGTCCACAGAACCAAATCGGCCAGTTTTCCAACCTCAATTGACCCTACATAGCTATCGATGCCTTGGGCAATAGCAGGATTGATCGAATATTTTGCCACATATCGCTTGGCCCGGAAATTATCATTATCCCCGATCTCTTCAGCAAGTCGGCCGCGCTGTTTCTTCATCTTGTCAGCGGTCTGCCAAGTGCGAATAAGCACCTCCCCAACCCGGCCCATAGCCTGACTGTCGGAGGAGATAATTGAAAACGCACCCATGTCGTGAAGAATATCTTCCGCCGCAATCGTCTCTTTCCTGATCCGACTTTCAGCAAAGGCCACATCTTCTGGAATATTGGGATCCAGATGATGGCAGACCATCAACATGTCCAAATGCTCGTCAATTGTATTCACTGTAAAAGGACGCGTTGGATTGGTGGAGGATGGGATAACATTTTCCTCTCCCACAAGACGCATGATGTCTGGCGCATGGCCGCCCCCAGCCCCTTCTGTGTGGAATGCATGAATTGTGCGGCCTTTAAACGCCGCAATAGTATCTTCCACAAAACCGCTTTCATTCAGCGTATCTGTGTGGATAAGAACTTGCACATCCATCTCATCGGCAACACCAAGGCAGCAATCAATCGCCGCTGGTGTTGTCCCCCAATCTTCATGCAACTTAAGCCCGCACGCGCCAGCTTCTATCTGTTCTTTCAATCCGCCGGGCAGGCTGGCATTTCCTTTTCCGAAAAAACCAAGGTTCATGGGAAAAGCTTCAGCCGCTTGCAACATTCTGGAAATATGAAACGCACCGGGCGTACAAGTGGTGGCATTCGTACCCGTTGCAGGCCCAGTACCGCCGCCCATCATGGTTGTCACGCCACTGGCCAAAGCTTCTTCAATTTGTTGCGGACAGATAAAGTGAATATGCGCGTCTATGGCACCTGCCGTCAGGATTTTACCTTCCCCTGCAATGATCTCAGTTGCGGGACCGATGATAATGGTAACACCGTTTTGAACATCCGGATTACCAGCTTTCCCAATGGCGCAGATTTTCCCGTCCTTAAGAGCGACATCCGCTTTCACAATACCCCAATGGTCAAGGATCAGCGCATTTGTGATGACTGTATCAACAGCGCCATTAGCCCTAGTTACTTGTGATTGCCCCATGCCATCACGAATAACTTTACCGCCGCCGAATTTCACCTCTTCACCATAAGTGGTAAAATCTTTTTCCACTTCGATAATCAAATCCGTATCGGCTAGGCGGATTTTATCGCCCGTGGTGGGACCAAACATAGCTGCGTAGGATTGTCTTGAAATTGTTGCAGGCATTTTATTTCTCCCCAACAGGGCCCATAACATCGCCCCTGAAACCGAAAATCTGTTTATTCCCACCAAAAGGAACGAGTGTGACGTCTCTTGACTGTCCCGGTTCAAACCGAATAGCTGTACCCGATGCGATATCCAGACGGTGCCCATGCGCAAGATCACGATCAAACACCAATCCTGCATTCACTTCTGCAAAGTGATAGTGGCTGCCCACTTGAATAGGACGATCCCCTGTATTGGATACCTTCAATGTTTGAGTTTCACATCCTTCGTTTAGAATGATCTCTCCAGATGCTGGAATAATTTCGCCTGGTTTCATGAAAGCCTCCTATCGAACCGGTTTGTGAACTGTGACAAGTTTGGTGCCGTCTGGGAATGTCGCTTCCACCTGCACATCGTGAATCATGTCAGCGATACCATCCATCACGTCTTTTTTGCTAATGACGGTCCCCCCTTCACTCATCAATTGTGCAACTGACCGCCCATCTCGCGCGCCTTCTATTACGAAGTCACTTATGAGGGCAATGGTTTCCGGATAATTGAGTTTCACTCCCCTCTCACGGCGACCTCTGGCGACCATCGCGGCAACGGAGATAAGCATTTTATCTTTTTCACGCGGTGTAAATTGCATGGTAATTATCCCTTCAAACTTCCCAGACAGCAGGCATGGGAACATCCGT
>JAESSA010000090.1 GCA_016764355.1 Sneathiella sp.
TACTGGGCTGGATATTCCGCATCGAAAGCAGCTTTGGAGCAATTAGTCCTTACTTATGCAGAAGAAGTTGCGAAGACCAACTTGAAAGTAAACCTGATTGATCCGGGACCAACAGCCACGAAATTACGCTTGTCAGCCTACCCGGGAGAAGATCAGTCAACCCTTCCAACGGCTGATGACAAGGCTGCTATGTTCCTAAATGCTTTAGCAAGCGATTTCACTGAAAACGGTACCTTGATAAAGTAATAATCCGGGCTTGCGCCTAAATTGCGACCCGCTACACTATGCTTGCACAATAAAAAACATTCCAAGAAATGGAAGGCAAGCAATATGGCAGATACAATTAAGCAGATCAAAGCCCAGGCAGAGATGCATCACGCATTTTTTCTGGGCCTTCAGCTTATGATCTCGACCCGCAAGGGCCCAGAGGTGATGGAGGAATGGATGTTCCGTCTCTTCCGTCGCCAGCATCTGGACAAATTCCTCAGCAGTTTCTCAAAACTGGGCCTTCAGAACGAGCCCGATGCCGTGGCTTGCGCTAAATACCACGTACTTTCCAACTCTATTGGCGGTGTCCCAGTGGAATTCATGGCCGAAAGTGACAAGAAAGCATGGGTTCGGTTTCGCTACCCCCGGTGGATGTATCATGGAGCCACGATTTGCGGAATTCCAGTGGGTGTCAGTCGCGGTTTTCTGCGAGGTTGGTATGCCCATAACGGGGTATCGTTAAAAAATCCCCGTCTTGGATATGTTTGCGTTTCAGAAGACATGACCGGTGAGTTTGGTTTTTGTGGTTATTTTAAAGAATATGATCATGACCTCAACGATGATGAACGGCTGCAATTTGCCAAAGGGGAGTTACCACCCGCCTTCAACGCCGAAGATCAACCCGTACCGCCGCCGGGCGAGTGGAACCCAGAGCGCCTTGAGAAAGCCAATCGCAATTATGCCATGGAATATATCCGCAATGGCTTGATTGAACTGAGCGGTGTTATTGGAAAAGACGAGACAGCAGAACTCGCCAGCTTAGCGGCCCGCCTAATTGGCCTTCAATATTACACCCAGACGGCGGAAACTCTTGGCGCCAAGGATGGTGATATAAACGATGCCATAAACTATCTCATGGAAATGATGCAGGGAATGGGCGACGGCGCAATGCTCCTCCCCGGCGGCAATGACCAACAAGTGAGTTTTGAACATACGGGCCTTCGTATTGTCCGTGGTATGTCCCATGAAGCACGCAGACTTGTTCTGGATAGCTGGAAAGAGCTATGGCTCGGAGCTGTACGCTCTCACCAACAAATGATGACTTTGGACATGCAACAAATCAACGAAGAAAAAATTGTCTGGACTGTCAAAAGGCTAAACTGATCAAAGGGGTTGCAACATTTAAATGCAGCATCTGAATGTTGCTATTCCATTTTTCTTTTATTAACCGGTTTAAAATTATATACTCAACGAAAACAACGACTGAAGGCCTTTAAATGAGCAATCGGGCCACTCGGTTTGATTTTACGGGTTAAGAGCAAGATTGGCAGCGAGCGGTCTTTGCGCAAAAAACTCAACCACGCTTTGCTGTCAGCCCTTAATGTAAAATCCGCTGTGCCCTCCAAACCATCCAGAATGGTTAGGGTTTTATCTTTAATGATGACCGTCGCGCGGATTGTCTCCGCCCCTGTAAAATCAAGATGATACGTCAAATCTAGGCCCGCTGATTTATGCCGGTTAAAGACAAGAGGCATACTTCGAATGAAGCCTTCAATGGATGTAGGGCGCAAATGCGTTCGCATTAACCGAACACGTTTATGCTTAAACCGTTTTTGAACATGTGCATGGGCATCTGTGCCCGGAACAACATAAATGGCCTCTTCCTTTTGGGTAAGCGGCCTTAACACTTCTTTTTTAAACTTGGATTTGTCCTCTAAGTAAGGTCCAATTACATCATCCCCAGCGGGACACACAGCAAGACAATAGGCTGCTTTATAATTCGCCCCAAATGACAAACTCTGCCACCAGGACGCACTTTCATTATCATCAATCTTGGTTCTTAAATCTTTGGCATTTTTTGCATCTGCAATTGTTTCTGTCAGGGCAGTAAAGCCCCCCATAAATTCATTGTAATTATGATTATAGCAGGCGGCGAAATCGAAATGTCCATCGGGTCCAATGGCACCAACGGGACAGGCCGCGACGCAGAGTTTACATTCAAGGCAAGGGTTGTAGTCCAGAATTTCCCCATAGGTTTCGATCTCCCGGTCGATCAGAACCGTCCCCAGTAAAATAAAATTTCCAAATTTTGGATGAATGATATTGCGATGAATTCCCATGTGCCCCATCCCCGCTGCAACCGCCACTGGTTTGTGGGCAACGACCCATGTTTTGCCGGGAAAATTATCCATCTCCATCGGAAATCCCATGGATG
This sequence comes from Sneathiella sp., assembly GCA_016764355.1. Taxonomy (GTDB): domain Bacteria; phylum Pseudomonadota; class Alphaproteobacteria; order Sneathiellales; family Sneathiellaceae; genus Sneathiella. The sequence goes on from JAESSA010000090.1 coordinate 2,423, forward strand.
GATAAAGGCCCGCAACACCATAGGAATCGAGCTTTTTGACAATCTGCCGGGCCGTATGTAACACATCATCCCCCGTATGATGAAAGTCCGCATTTGCCACGGACCGTTTGGGTGTCCGGATATTTTCCTTATTCATTTTCACCACAAAGGAAATCAGCGCCTTGGTTTTTGGGAACGTTTCAAACAATTCGCTCCTTTGCTCATCTAGCTCTGGGTTTGCAATTTCCACAAACCCCACATCATCGGCCCCGCATTCAAGACAAAGCCGGCGCAGCCAATCTTGATTAAGTGGCCCCTGCCCGTCAACTTTTACGGCTGCATGTTCTAGTGTTTCAGACATATAAAATCTCCAAATGATGTATATACAACTACATGATCAAAAAAGAACCCAATCAGGTTAAGGGAATATCCTTAATCATGGATTTTAGGGAGTGATAAGTGGTGGCAGCATCCTCTTGCGCTTGTTGCCAGGCCGGTGTCACTTTTTCAAGAAGCGCCTCCCCTGCATCGGTTAAAGCCAATAAATGCCGGCGTTTGTCCTTATGAGGCGTCGTCTTCACCCAGCCGTTTTTCTGCATTTTCTCGATATTACGGCTGACGGTCGATTTCTCTAAGGACAGCGTCTCTACCAACTGTTTAGGCGCAACCTCCCCATGGGCGGCAATGGAGACCAACAGATTAAACTGCGCTGTCGTCAACCCAAAAGGCCGGAAACGATCATCATAAAGACCACTCACCTCCCGATGAAGCTTCCGCAACCGCACAGCAAAACAATCTTTCGCAATATCCAATGCTTGCTTTTTTGAATGCGCCGTCATAATTCTCTCCAAATCCTCATTAGATGTATATGCAACTATCCAATGAAGATTTCAAGTTTTTTTATGAAGGATTTTATAATTCAGCCGTAAACAGACTCTTTTTATGTTGGTGTTCTGTAAACCGTCTTTTCTAAGAGTGACCAATTATTTCGTGTTAATTGTCTGCTATGTGCCAGAAGCGGACGTTAAAACTCTTCTCGTAACGCTCTCCTAGATGCCCGATCCACCAATCCAAACAACCTATCAATCCCATCTTTTTTACTAGATACTTGATGACCGACCACCTTGATAAACTCACAGTTCAAATCTGAGATTAACTGGTAGAACTCTTGGTATAGTTCATGATTATTCAGTCGCTTATTCTTACTAGAAAAGTAATCATTTTCTTCAAGACGTATACGTCTATTGGGCAAACCAATAATATTTTGGCAATCCGTATAAACACTAATGGCAACATCTCTTCCCTCAGCTAAGACAATCTCGCCAAGCACACATACTACCGTTTGCAATTCTAATTTAGTGGAACTGGTCTGCTCAAAACGCTTCACTTTCACTGCATCCTGTAGGGTATTTATGGGCTGACTTAAATCAGACACCACAAGATAAGCTCCATACCCCACCTTAAGCTTGGAATTCACACTACCGTCAGTAAAAACATACAAATGGTTCACGTCATGAAATTTGTTCAATCAAAAAAATCCTCTTCCCGGCCATTAGCGGACTTTAATCCTACTGCTCTGTATATTCGCTACTGACCCAAAGGAGATTTTTGCGGGTTTGCTACAGTAATTTAAAAATTAACCTATTAGCCGATTGATCTCGCTCACCAACTCGTTATCCGTAATTGGCTTAACGATGTAACCTATGCCCTCGGGTCGGATCGTCTTTACCGACTTAGATGCTTGCTTGCACCCGTAAGCCGTCACAAAAATCACAGGTATCTGGTACTTATCCTGTATCTTCGCCGCGGCCTCCCGACCATCCATGGCACCAGCTAATTTGATATCCATGAGAATGAGATCCGGTTTATTCAGATCCGCTTGTAGGATTGCGTCTTCACCCGTCATGGCAATACCCGTTACCTGATAGCCTAAACTAGTAACGATTTGTGACACATCGAAAGCCGTTATACCTTGGTCCTCGACGATGAGAATACGTTGTATCTTCATATTAAATCCTCAGGGTAACTAATTTGAACACGGGTGCCATCCGCGCCCAACATTTCAATCTCCCCATTCAATTGCATGACCAATGCTTTAATCAATTGGATACCAACGGATTTAGTATTGTGAAAATCGAAGTTTTCCGGAAGCCCAACCCCGTTGTCCGCGACGGTCAATTCTATCTTGCCACCTTCACCACGGAGTAGTGAAATATCGATATTGCCTGATTGGTTATTAGGAAAAGCATGTTTTATCGCGTTGGAGATTAATTCACTAATGATTTGCCCACAGGGTAGTGCGTGATCGATATCAAAAAAAATATCATCCGAATTAAAGGTAAAAGAAATATTATCGAATACGTTTTTGCTGAACGATTTCGTATCGGCTATTATTGAACGCAGGAAATCCTCTGCATTGATGGTGGCCATATTATTGCGTTGATGAAGAGTGTCGTGAATATGGGCCATGACGCCAATACGCCGTTGGATATCCTTCAATATATCGAAGGTATGCCGATCTGTTTCTTTGTAGGCTTGAATTGACAAGATACTGGATATCACTTGTAGATTGTTCTTAACGCGATGATGTATTTCATCGATCAGAACCTCTTTTTGTTTAAGTGTAGCCTTGATTTCGTTCTCAACCTCCCTGCGGTCGCTGATATCTCTTAGGATGACGGTGAAACTTGTTTCGCCATCTATGGTGATCTTAGAAATGGACGCCTCGGCGGGAAACTCGGTGCCGTCTTTGCGGAGAGCATATATTCCGGTCCGTTCCGACATTCGGCGTGCAGAAACCGCCGATCCGGCAAAATTCCGTATATGCATCGTATGGTTATTGACGAAACGTTCAGGGATGAGATTGCTTATCGGCATGCCCATTGCTTCTTCTGCTTTATAGCCGAACGCATCCTCTGCACTCTTATTAAAAAGCGTAATTGAATGGGCGTGATCTATTGAAATAATGCTGTCATTAGCGGTCGCTAAGATACGTTCGAAACGCAAATCCTTTCGGCGAAGCAGTGCCTCTTCTAACTCTTTACTTTTAGTAATGTCCTCGACAACGCAACTCACTCCGAGAATTACGCCGCTGTCGGAAGTGATAGAAACATAACTGTGTCTAAACGTTCGGGAATCTTCAGGGAGGGCTGCTGTGGACGTGGTTACTTCCCCACCAAGTATCGGCACACCGGTATCAATGACGCTACGTAAAAGTGGGGATACGTGTTTCGCTACGTGGGGGAGAACCTCCTCAATCGTGCATCCAATATGGCCTTCAATTGAAATGCCATTGATCTCGGCCAACCAAGCATTGATCGACACATAGCGAAGATCGAGGTCGAAAGAACATAGTCCAATAGGTAGAGCACGATATGCAATGGAATTGTCCATTTTATCTGTAAACCTAGTTCTAAAAAATCTGTGCTAGGGTTGTACTATAACATTGTTCTCTCGCGTAATGAATTTTATTTTATCTTGATTTTTTACATCGAAATGCCTCTTTCTGGCACATTGCTACCATTTTATTTTGGCTACTGAATGTCCGCTTCGTCTCGATAGTAGACGAGCCAAATTTAAAACACAATTTATGTGGGTGTTTAAATTCAACCGAACGAATAAGTAGGCAAGAGTATCCGGCACTTTGCATTTCAGCTTTTCTTGGCTTGCATTTGTATGCCCTGCTATCAAATTTCACATCAATACGAAACAAGACACAGCCATTGAGAATTAGTCGTGTCATGGGCATCAAATCGTGAATATGGAGGCTTTTTTTCGTTGCTATCATGAAATCAGAGTATCCATCTTAGACAGTCGCATATAAAATCCGATAGACGTGATGATTATTATTTCGGCCTATAGGGATCTGTTTTTTCTTCACTCTTCATCATGGATTTTTTCCGCGCGACCACAGAAAAGACATGCCACTGATGAGGAACCCCATCTACGGATTTCCCTTCGCTTCGGTGCTCAGTGAAGGAGATTATATCGAATCCATCCAACCAATTTCTGACTTGCGCTTCAGAAACAACAAATGTCTCAGACCAAAAGGCCTCTCTCTTATACTCAGCACCTGCCATTGTATCCTCCGGCCCCAAAAAGGACCCCACAAAAATACCTTGTGGCAGTATGGATTCTGTAATCTTACGCCATACTTCAACAAACTTACTTTCGGGACAGAAAAACAAACTGGCATCCGCTAATACCAGTGATGCCCTCGGGTGCTAAAAGATGCCTGTGTTAATTGCACCGTATCGTCATTACCAAACCTTTTTTGACACCGTATTATAGCGTCTTGTTCAATATCAAAAGCGTGTACAAGGAACCCGTTTGCGCGCAAATATGCAACATCACTCCCCGCACCACACCCACAATCAATCGCTATCTTCGGCTCACCGACAAGCTTGACTGCTAACTTGAGATCCTCTCGAGTTTCGCGGTTTGACGTTGCCTCGAAATACTCCATAATTTCTACAGAAGGCGTCATTATTTCAACTTTATGCTTTTGGGAACTTAAAGTCCCACATAAGAAAAGGTTACCGATTACTCACTGCCCCGACCAATTAACCGGATCAACATAAAGTCCGAACCAGATAGACCATATCCCCAGCAAGACAAAGATACCGCCCAAGAACCAACGCATTTGTCTAAGTTTTTGGCTTAAATTGTCCAGCCCGCGAGCCAGTTTTGGGAGGACTGCAATTACGAGAAGGGGGGCAGAGAGGGCGAGGCCGAACAAAGCCATCATTGTAAAACCGGCAAGGGACGATCCCTTCGTTGCGGCTAATCCCAGAAGGCCAAACATTATTGGGGCAGCGCAAGCTGGGATATTGAGACCGAAAGCTAACCCTAGAACCAGAGGGTTTTGCGCCCGTTTCCAGCTCACAGGTGCCAGATCAATTTGCTTTTTAATGACCCCGGCCCGACCCGACAAATATAACAACCCAATGGCCAGGTAAATTAACCCGAAAACCAGCCAGAACCCCGTTTGTACACTAATCAGACTTTGACCAAGAAAAGCGATTAATGCGCCAATAAGGCCGACGACGACGGTACGGGCGGCAACAAAAATGAACGCCGCTTTTATTTTATCTCCCGGCCCACGGTCTTCCTGTGTCCCTAAAAAGAGGAGGTGGCCGCCAATGGTGCACGGCTCGATAAACCCGAGTAAGCCAAGCCCAATCGGTAACAAGATAAAAGTCTGAAAAGTAAAATCCATAAAAGCAACGCCCCCTGAAACGAAGATTACCCAATCCCTGTGGCAGTGGATAGCCCAGAATCAAATAATGGGGACGCCACGGATTTCAAATCTACATGACAAAGCGGCAGGCAATTTTACCCACCAATAATTTCATAGACACCCGGGTGAACGACAATGGGGGCTGGAAACCCCTTACCAAGCACTTTTTTGCCATCAGCATTTAGTCCTTCAAAATTACTAAATCCCTCATTCACAACGGCGTCATAAGCTTCCTGTGAAGACCAAACAACAATATTTATGAAATTAATCGCGTCATTTTGTATTGATGCTCGATAAAAGGTCGATGAGACAAATCCCGCTTTTGTTCGAAAATAGGCAACATACTCATCCCGAATTGAAACCGCGACATCCTCGCTGCCCACGGGTACCTCTATGCAATTAATGGCACTAATTTCAGTCATATTATTTCTTTTTCTCCGACAAAAATCTTTTACCGATCCCAAGACAAGTTTCTTGTATTGGAACCTATGCTAACTGCCACCGATTTTTAACGCTTAGCCCAGAATCAAAAAACGAGGCCGGAGCCTCGTTTAATGGGTTATCTCTTTTTTTTCTTTGCGTAAGGGTTGTCACCAACCCGTGTTGCAATTCTGATAGGGACACCCGGCATATCGAAATCATCCCTAACACCGTTAATCAAGTAGCGGATATAGGCTTCGGGCAATTCACCGCGCCCTGACATAAACAGGGAGAAGGTGGGCGGCCGAGATTTCACTTGGGTCATATAACGCAGCTTAAGACGTTTTCCTTTAGCAAGGGGCGGCGGATGCTTTTCAAGCATATGTTCCAACCAACGGTTAAGCTGGGATGTGCTGATCCGTTGGTTCCACAGCTCATAAGTCTTGATCACGGCGGGAAGCAGTCTTTCAAGACCGCGCCCGCTCAATGCCGATAAGGTGACAACAGGAACTCCGCGCGCTTGCGGCAGAGATACTTGTAATTTGTCACGGATATGCTGAAGCATCGCACCACGATCTTTCACCGTATCCCATTTATTCACGGCAACAATTAAACCACGACCATTTTCGATAACGTGGGAGGCAAGAGTCAGATCTTGTTTTTCAAAGGATACATCCGCATCCAGAACCAAGACCACGATTTCCGCCATCTGGATCACCCGAAGGGCATCAGCAACGGAGAGCTTCTCCAGCTTCTTTTGAACACGCGCCCGCTTACGAATACCGGCAGTATCCACAAGTTTGATTTTCTGGCCTTCGAATTCCCATTCAACAGAGATCGCATCCCGTGTGACACCGGCCTCTGGCCCCGTCAACATACGATCTTCCCCAATCAATTTATTGACGAGGGTTGATTTACCGGCATTTGGTCGCCCAACAATG
>JAESSA010000091.1 GCA_016764355.1 Sneathiella sp.
GAACCACCGCCAGAGCCGCCCGCTGACATACCGTCAAATTCGGATTCAGACTCTTCCGTTACTTCATTAATATAGGCAGGTTTTCCTTGTGATTTCAGGAATTTAACCACCTCCTCCACCTCTTCATCAGAGACGAAAGGACCATGAACACGTTGGACCCGCCCGGCACCGGGCATGTAAAGCATATCGCCCTGACCAAGCAGTTGTTCAGCACCTTGTTCCCCTAAAATCGTGCGACTGTCAATTTTAGAGGTCACCTGGAAACTGATACGGGTAGGGAAGTTAGCCTTGATGGTACCGGTGATGACATCAACCGACGGGCGTTGGGTTGCCATAATCACATGAAGGCCCGCAGCTCGGGCCATTTGGGCAAGGCGTTGAACGCTTGCTTCAATATCTTTACCAGCAACCAGCATAAGATCCGCCATCTCGTCCACGATCACCACAATCATGGGCAGGGGATCCGCATCAAGGGTCCGCTCTTCAAAGATGGGCTCTCCTGAAGTGGCATCAAATCCTGTTTGGACGGTGCGTTTTATTTCTTCGCCCCGCTTCTTGGCGTCGCGAATTTTCTGGTTATAGCCATCAATGTTTCGAACGCCGAGTTCCGCCATTTTGCGATAGCGGTTTTCCATCTCCTTCACCGCCCATTTAAGGGCAACGACCGCTTTGCCCGGCTCAGTCACCACCGGAGTCAGCAAATGGGGAATGCCATCATAGACGGACAATTCCAGCATTTTTGGGTCAATCATGATGAAACGGCATTCTTCTGGGGGGAGTCTGTAAAGCAGACTTAAAATCATCGTATTGACGGCAACGGACTTACCCGAACCCGTTGTACCGGCAATCAGAAGATGGGGCATACGGGCAAGATCGGTGACAACGGGGTCGCCTCCAATATCCTTACCGAGCGCCAAGGTTAGTTTGGAGTTGGTACTTTCGTATGTGGCCGTAGAAAGCAATTCCCGTAAAAATACCGTTTCGCGGCGCTGATTTGGCAGTTCAATACCAATTGCATTTCGGCCGGGGATGACAGCGATACGGGTCGAGACCGCACTCATGGAGCGAGCAATGTCATCCGCAAGGCCAATGACACGGGAACTTTTAAGGCCGGGGGCTGGCTCCAACTCATACAGGGTGACAACTGGGCCAGGACGAACGCGGCTTATCTCTCCTTTAATGCCGTAATCATCCAAAACACCTTCAAGCAAGCGCGCATTATTTTGTAAAGATTCCTCGCTTAAGGGTTTCGTCGTTACTTTTGTATCGGGCAGGGATAGAAGGCTTAAAGGAGGGAGCTGATAGACATCGGAAGGCCCGAGGTCCAGCGCGGCTTGTTTTTCAGCGGCAACCCGTTTGCTTGTCTTTATTTCAGTACGATTAGTGTCAATTTTAGGTTCGGACTGACGGTCCGCTTTATCGGCTTTGAGAATTTTCGTTCTCTTTTTCGCAGCCTTTTTAGAAAGCGTATCCTTTTTCTTCTCAGGCGCGTTGCCAAGGATCATTTCGTCTTCATCATCCAAGTCGTCCAATATGCCCTGACGTTTTTTAAAATAACCTGTCAATCCGTAGACTGCCTTGCCGCCCTTTCGGACGCCCCGTCCCATGCTAACCCATTCTTGAAAGGGCAAGGCATAAGCCACGGCGAGTATTCCAAGGGATAGAACCGCCAAGACAACGCCCAACAGAGAGACAGGAATGACAATTCCCAGCTTTTGTCCCAGCAATATCAGGCTGTTAAAGATAGTCTCTCCGACAATACCGCCATAAGCCGCATTAAGGGGCCATTCAGTGCTAACAGGCAAAGCCGTTAAGCTTGCAGCGGCAAAAGTAATGCCAACAGGCATAAGGGCCACATGAACCCAGCCCCAATGCAATCCGCGATGGGATGCAATACGCCAGGCCCAGGCAACAAACCCAAAAATAAGCGGGATAGAGCCAAAACCGATGGTTTGCAGAAGAAGATCCGAGATATGGGCGCCGGGACTGCCAAGCAGGTTGGCCACGGCATTTGCTGTGGAATGATTAAAGTTAGGGTCCGAAGGGGAATAAGACAGCAGGGCGACACCGCCCAGACAGGCTGTTAGGAAAAGGACAAAACCGCACAGCTCAATCAGGCGACGATATAAAAAATCTGTACTACCACTGGGTAGCAGCGAAATAGATTTGGAGCCTTGACTCATTAATCGGACCTTTAATAATTTATCGCTTTATTTATAAGCTATTGGCTAGCCTGGATAAAGCTTCTTCCATTATTTCCGGATCAAACACCATAGCAACTCGTATATAAGGAGCGCCCGGGTTATATCCGTTCTCGTCTGTTGTGCTCAGATATTCTCCTGGCAAAACACGGATTGCGGCGTCCTTCCAAAGCTTTTTCGCAGCTTCAACGCCATCTCCTACATTTAACCACAGGAAAAACCCTCCTGCGGGACGATAAAAGTCAAACCGACCAGACAAAAGCCGCTCCGCAATATCCATATTGGTCTTGTATCGTGTTCGATTTAAGGCCACGTGATTGTCATCATTCCACAGGGCAGCAGAGGCTGCGCAGACGGGAAGAGGCGAGGCTGCGCCTGAAAATTGACGCAACGTGAGAAGTGCTTTGGTAAGTTTTTCGTCTCCTGCAATAAAACCAGAACGCAGGCCCGCAGCACTTGATCGCTTCGAGAGGGAGTGAAAGGTTAAAACCTGCGCCACTGATCCGCCAAGGTCACGGCAGATCTCAAGAATGCCCGTTGGTGCTTCCTGATCATATATTTCCGTATAACATTCATCCAAGATCAAAGTGAAATCATGTTTTTTGGCGAGCTTTAGTGCTCGGCTTAGATACTCAGTATCTGCAATAGTTCCTTGTGGGTTTGAAGGACTGCACAGAAAAAAAGCAGAGCATCGATTTAGCACATCGTCTGTTAGGAGGCTCAAATCTGGAAAGAAATTGGTATCCGCACTGGTGTCCAGCATTACAGGTTCAGCTCCTGCCATGACCGTAGCCCCAAAATATACGTGGTAATAGGGGTTGGGGATCAAAATGGTTGGTTTTTTATCCTCTGTTTTGGTGCGATCGGTCAAAAGCTGTGCCACCATATACAGGGCCTCTTTTGTCCCGTTTACAGGCACGATATTCCGGTCTGCTTCAATCATGCCTGTCGGTAGGTCAAAGCGGCGGTTTAGCCAGTTTACGATTGCGGCACGAAGCTCGGGGGAGCCGTCTACTGGTGGATATTTTCCATAAAGATGATCGTTTTCTTTTAAGACCTCTTTCATGAATCCTGGCGGCTGATTTTGCGGCTCCCCAATTGTTAGCGACAAAGGCGTAAGGCCCGCTGGAGTTTCAATTGAGTCAAGCAGGGCTTTAAGTGCACCAAATGGGGAGCTACGAAGAGCTAAAAGGTCAGGATTCATGGTTGAAATATGTCACCGAAGAAATGTGAAGAGTACAAAACATAATTAAAGAACTGGGGAAAAAGACACAAGCATGTTGATGAATTTTTTATAGTCCCTTTACGCTACTCTCCACATAATTCGATTTTATCAGCTGTGTTCCTCTTTTGTACTTATATTAGTAATTTGCTACTATTCTTGTATAAGTTAGGGAAATATCCAAAAGTGTTTTTACTCTTTGTTAGCGCATAATCTAGCGTAAATCTTCTTCTGGATAAGCGCCAATTTTATGGATGCTGAGGTCAGCTCCTTCAAATTCTGATTGCTCGTCTAGGCGAATACCAACAGATGCTTTGAAGATCCCGTAAACCACAAAACCCATAAACAAGGCATAAGCGCAGCCCGCCAAGCTTACCAGAACTTGTACTGTCAGGCTGACACCGCCGAGGCCCCCAAGGGCTTCTTGACCGAAAATTCCAGCAGCAATCCCGCCCCATAAACCACAAAGGCCGTGAAGAGGCCAGACACCCAAAACATCATCAATTTTCAGCTTGTTTTGGCAATAGGTGAAGGCCCAAACGAATAGGCCGCCAGCGATGCCACCTGTTGCAAGGGCACCAAGAGGGTGCATGATATCTGATCCGGCACAAACCGCTACAAGACCTGCCAAGGCACCATTATGTACAAAACCCGGATCGTTGCGGCCAACGATTAAGGCCGTAAGAATACCGCCTACCATGGCCATAAGGGAGTTGAGGGCGACAAGGCCAGATATCCCACCAATGGATTGGGCGCTCATCACATTAAAGCCAAACCAACCGATGCATAGAATCCAGGATCCCAGAGCTAGGAACGGAATGTTGGATGGGGGAATACCCACAACGCGTCCATCTTTGCGATACCGCCCAATGCGTGCGCCAAGTAGGACAACTGCGCCAAGGGCGATCCAACCGCCAACAGCATGGACAACGATCGATCCTGCAAAGTCATGGAAGGGGAATCCAAAGATATCCTCAATGGTGTCCTGAATACCAAATGATCCGCCCCAGATAATGCCTTCGAAAAAGGGATAGATTAGCGCTGTTATGACGGCAGTCGCAGCAAGTTGCGGCCAGAATTTCGCGCGTTCTGCAATACCACCAGAAATAATAGCGGGAATGGCTGCGGCAAAAGTCATAAGGAAGAAGAATTTAACAAGGTCATAGCCATTGCGAGCAAAGCTGTAACCTTCGGCTTCTGTGGCACCCGTGAGGACTGAGGCGTTGACCATGAAATCCACACCGTAAGCGACGCCATAACCAATGAGGAAGTAACACACCGTAGAGACAGCAAAGTCCACCAGGATTTTAACCAGTGCATTGACCTGATTTTTACGGCGAACTGTTCCTACTTCCAAAAAAGCGAACCCCGCATGCATGGCAAAGACCATTATTGCCCCCAACAGGACAAACAGGACATCCGTGCCCGAAATTTCAGCTTCCATTTTTTCACTCCCTAACCTGCGTTGACGACCGTAAGCCATCAGCATTATTTATGTGGGAGCATCATCAAGGAACGTGCCAGTTATTAAAGTGGCACTTTTTAAGGCGTTTGAGGAGAAAAGAGACAAAAAAATAAAGGCAGATGCCTAAAAATTAATCACAACTGGATCAATTAATGGGCAACTGCCTTTTGCATAAGCAAAGAGCGGAAAGCCTCTTTGCTTATGCCGGAGGGTCTTTTTTAAGAGGACGGTCCGAATTCAGGATAGGCTTCCAAACCCAGTTCCGCTTTATCCAAGCCGTTCACTTCGTCTTCTTCATTGACGCGGATACCTACTGTGTATTTAAGGGCAAGCCATAGAATTGTACTTGTTACCACAACAAAGGCACCAATGGAGACAATACCAGTTGCCTGAACAAAGAGGGTCGCATCTGCATCAGAGAAGACAACGGCGATGGTTCCCCAAATACCGGCAACCAAATGGGCGGAAATCGCACCAACAACATCGTCAATTTTAAGTTTGTCGAGCAATGGTACAGCAATGACAACCAAGACACCACCAACAGCACCGATCATGATAGCCATTCCAATGGTTGGATCAGCAGGTTCTGCTGTAATGGATACCAAGCCTGCAATTGCGCCGTTAAGGGCCATTGTCAAATCCACTTTTTTATAGAGAATTTGTGTCATAACCATTGCGGCGAGTACGCCACCAACAGCAGCCATATTCGTATTGGCAAAAACATTTGCCATTTCGATCACAGCCTCAGCCGTTCCCATTGATAAAACAGAACCACCGTTAAATCCGAACCATCCGAGCCATAAGATAAACGTTCCAAGTGTTGCGAGAGGCAAGTTGGAGCCTGGGATTGGTGCAACACGACCGTCTTTCGTGTATTTGCCTTTACGAGCCCCTAGAATAATCGCCCCTGTAAGAGCGGCCCAGCCGCCGACTGAATGGACAAGAGTTGAGCCCGCATAATCGGAGAAGCCCATTTCGCTGAGCCAACCGCCACCCCAGACCCATGACCCCTGAATTGGGTAGACGATGGCTGTGAGGAGAAAAACAAAACCGAGGAAAGGCCATAATTTGATCCGTTCTGCAAGGGCACCAGACACAATGGAGGCGGCTGTTGCCACAAACACCATCTGGAAGAACCAATCGGAAGACGCTGAATAGCTACCCTCATCGAATGTGCCAGCCAAGGCCGCGGAATCATCTGCGGACCAGAACGGGCTGAAGCTGCCGATGAAGCCTGTTACATCAAGATACATCAGATTATAGCCGACAACGTAGAATGTCAGACCAGATACAGAATAAAGAGCAATGTTTTTAAGGCAGATAGTCGCTGTGTTCTTTTTCCGAACCAGGCCAGCCTCCAGCATAGCAAAGCCAGCAGCCATCCACATAACCAATGCACCATTGATTATGAATGAGAAGGAATTGAGGATAAAAGCAGTTTCGGGTTCTACCGCGGCACTTGCTATGCCTGGGGCAAAAGCAAGAAGGGCGACACCTGCTGCTGTCAAACTTTTTAATATTTTAAAATTACGCATGGGGAATCTCCTACAGTGCGTCTGCATCTGTTTCGCCGGTTCTGATCCGGACTACATTATTCAAGTCATATACAAAGATTTTGCCGTCACCGATTTGACCGGTTTTAGCCGTAATCATGATGGTTTCTACGACTTGTTCCGCAAGATCGTCTTTTACGGCAATTTCGATTTTTATTTTAGGAAGGAACGAAATTGCATATTCCGCACCACGGTAAATTTCCGTATGTCCCTTTTGCCGTCCAAAACCCTTCACTTCTGTCGCTGTCAATCCGTCGATTCCAATGGATGTGAGAGCATCCCGTACATCGTCCAGTTTGAAAGGCTTGATTACGGCCATAATGAGTTTCATTTTTTCACCTCTTGGGCTTCTTAAATCCGGTCGGAGCGTGAACACCCCGTTTCAAGACTATCTTTACAAGTCCTGTGCCAGTTCGAGAATTATAGATAAAAGTGTATTTTTATCAATAAGTTACAAAAAAAGCGCCCAAAAATTAGGCGCTTGAATTGCAGGTGTGAGGCAGTTTGTTGCCTAAAAAATAACCAAAGTCTAAAAATTAGGCATTGATGGGCTTTAGAGCCATCTCTGCGGCTTTACTAAGGCGTAATAACTTTCGCTCTTCGAAGGGGGGGGCCATCAACATCATGCCAACGGGCAGTCCATCCACCAATCCTGTTGGTAGGGACGTTGCGCAAAGGCCCAGTAAATTTGCGAGGCGCGTTAGGCTGATGGACATCATGGCAGCTTTTAAGTAAAGCGCTTCATCTTCATATAAAGGGGCAAGGGCCGGAGGCGGGGCCGGAACGGTCGCACCCGCTACCAAATCAAAGCCCGCAGTCTGCTCTAAATAGTCTGCCTGAAATCCGTCCAGAGCCATATAAAGACTGACAATTCCAGTGGCTTTGAAGTCATCGGCTGATAAAAATCTTCTTGCGATGGGAGCAAACATACCATCGGGATTCTCCCGAATCTTGTCAGCCCAAAGAACATTCCCCTCTATATTAGCGGGGGTTCCATGTTTTGCGCAAATATCCAGAACATCCTGAAAAACCGGGATTTCTTTTTCAATAATTTCGGCCCCGGCCTCTTCCAGTAATTTAAGCCCCGCTTTGATTTGTTTGTGTATTTCAGGTTCCACCAAATCATCAAAGACAGTGGTTGCCCGTAAAATTCGTGTGCCTTTTAAAGTGGCACCTTTCAAATCTGCTGGGGGCGTGCCCGATAAAATAGCACTTATGGCGTTGGCATCTGCGATGTCTTTTGTCAGGGGGCCGACTGTATCTTGAGAAGGAGAAAGTGGTACAGAGCCTTCAAGAGAGATAAGGCCGTGGGTGGTTTTGAGGCCTGTGATACCACACCAAGCAGAAGGAATTCTGACAGAACCTGCGGTATCTGAGCCAATGGCTGCCGCAGCAAGGCCATGATGGACGGACAGGGCAGCACCGGAGGAGGAACCGCCGGGGACACGTTTTACTTGGTCGTCATAGGGATTTGCCCCTGTACCCGTCCATGCATTGTTGCCAAGGCCTGAAAAAGCCACGTCAGGCATATTTGTTTTTCCAAGGCAGATAAGACCGGCGCGAGTCGCACGTTTTAGGCATTCGGCGTCATCAGAGGGCACACGACCTTCCAGAATTTTCGCGCCAGCTTCTGTTACAATACCAGCAGTGTCAAAAAGGTCTTTCCAGGAAATCGGGACGCCATCAAGAGCACTTCGTCGTTGTTTGTTTTGGGCCCGCAAAGATGCCGCGCGGGCCTCCGACAAGGCTCGCTCTTCCGTTAAGCGTACAAAAATTAATTTTTCAGGATCCATTTCCTTGATGCGACGAAGGAAATACTGAGTTAAATCAACAGGATCAATATGCCCTTGATCAATTTGGTGGCCCAATTCAAGGGCTGTGAGCGTGTGCCATTCATTTGTCATTGTCGGAGGTTAGCGATAATCTTATAACAGAGCAATAGAAGCCGTTAGATGGACTTAATATGAGTGAAAGCAGCATGGATAGAGTAATCAATACGGATATACTGGTGGTTGGGGGCGGTTTAAATGGCCTTCCCTTGGCAATTGCTGTGGCATCGGCCGGGCTTGATGTAGTGGTGTTGGAGAGAGAAGATCCAAGCACTGTTACGGATGCAGGCTTTGATGGGCGGGTTTCTGCCATCGCTCATGCTTCCCGAAATTTGCTGCGAACAATTGGAGTTTGGGATCATATAAGGCATGCAGAGCCTATGCTGGATATCCGTATCACCGATGGCCCTTCAAAATTGTTTCTTCACTATGATCACCGCCAACTAGGGGATGAGCCCTTCGGCCATATGGTGGAAAATCGCCATATGCGCCAAGCGCTGCTGAAACGGGTGAGTGAAATTGACAGTTTGAATTTGATGGCGCCAGCGTCCTATACGTCCATTGAACGGGACGCAAATGGAGCAACTGCCCTACTTGACGATGGTACTGAAATTCGGGCTAAATTGGTGGTTGCTGCCGATGGTAGGTTATCTCAACTTCGTAA
>JAESSA010000092.1 GCA_016764355.1 Sneathiella sp.
GTCAGCGCTTGGTGCAGGATCCCCTTGCCAATTTTGGATTCTATTCCAAACTCCGCCAACTAGTGGCAGGTTTTCAGCCACCAAACGACACAGCCTAGCGGTAAAAGGAGATCCCAATTGAGCACAAGCTTTGGATTGATTCAAAAAAGCAGATTTAATAGCGAAATTCTCCACGGTACCTCCTGAAGAGTTATAAAAATGAAATTTATCGAACCAAATTGAATGGGATAAAGATGTTGCTAAAATGATTAGCAAATATGTGGTTCAAAATACTCCAACACCTAGAGGTGTGAAAGCTAATTTTAAAAACTATAATAACATGTAGAACTTTCGATTTACAAGATTAATTTTGTTTTCTTGCCAACTAAGCGGCTATATATCTGTAGAATATAATATAAAATATCTAAGACCAATTGCAGCCACTTTGCTCTGACTTTTAGCAAAAGCGACTATTCGCCATGGAAGAAATTAGATTAATCTTCAGTATTTTGAGGGTATTTCTCTTTTTGGGAGCGATGGCCTACTTCATAAATTACCAAAAACATTTTCCGGAAAAAGATTATGGTATTTTCCTCTTTATCGGTGCTTATGCGGTACTTGCGACTGGATCATTTATTAACATCTGGGGAAATCATCCAAATTGGTTCGCGCCATTTGAGCTAGGAATTTCTTCAACAACCCTGCTCTCTATCGCTAATATACTCTATTTAGTAGGTACCATCGCTGGGGTCATTGGCCTGATCCTATGGAGTAAATCTGTGATTGCACTTCACACTGCATCTGCAGAGGCAAAAGATTTTCGAAATCAGGTGATTGACCAAAACGAGCTCCTCCGTGAGAAAACACGTGATCTTGAAATACAGACTGTAGATTATTTCGAACAACGAGAAGCAGCCTTGGAATCCGAGCGTTCAAAAATTAATTTTCTAAGGAATACAAGTCATGAGCTAAGAACCCCTCTCAACGCCATTATCGGCCTCTCGGAATTATTGGCCAATTACTCTGTTGAAAGTGAAAAGGAGAGGAAAGAATTTGCTAACATGATACTGGATTCTGGAAAAAACCTTCTCTCTACAATTGATACTATTTTGGAAATCGCACGCATTAACTCAAGTGAATACGCCCCTTCCCTACTGAGCAGGGATATCAATACTGTTCTATCCGACTGTATAACTCAGTGTCTTCCCAAAGCCCATTCCAAGTCCATCAGAATTGAGGCCCCCTCAAAAGATAGCCCCCTTGCCTATGCCACATTTGATCGAAAAGCCTTACACCAGATATTAACCGATGTTTTGGATAATGCTCTGACCTATTCCCCCGGCGAAACCACCGTATTCATCACCATTGATTTATCAGAAGAAGGGTACGTGACCATTGTCATTAAGGATCAAGGCCCGGGAATCCCTGAAGAATTTATGAAAACCATATTTGAAATATTTGGACGGGCTGAACATTGGCAAAACCGTGGCGTGGGAAATTCAGGTTTTGGCCTTGCCCTTGCCAAAAAAATGATCGAAATCCAAAAAGGGAAATTACAGGTGATAAGTGATGGCAAATTCGGGACCACGGTATATGTGTCCCTGCCCGCATCCCTGCCTGCAACTCAATAATACTCAAAAAAAAACGGCCCCGAAGGACCGTTTAATCTATCGAATTTATCTAACTTAGATAATTCGTTTTCTGATTTGTGTTACCAGCACTTCAACAATAGCCACAACAACCAGCATGCTTAAAAGAACCATACTCACGCGATCCCAATAAAACAGCTCCAGTGCAGTGTTAAGTGCAACACCAATACCACCGGCACCGACAAGCCCCAGAACAGCAGATTCTCGAAGGTTAATATCCCAACGGAAGAGAACTATTGCCCAAAAAGTTGGAACCACTTGTGGCCAATATCCCATGGTCATAATACTGAACCATGGAGCACCAGTGGTCCGCAGAGCTTCAATGGGACCTGGAGCACTTTCTTCGAGGGCTTCACCAAATAATTTGCCGATGAAACCGATCGACCGAAATGCAATTGCAAAGGCTCCGGCTAAAGGTCCAGGGCCCAAAATTGCGACAAATAACAGAGCCCAAACCAAAGAGTTAATACTCCGGGAAGATACGAGGATTAACCTTGCAAACCAATTAAGAGCCTTATTCTGTGTCACATTTTCAGCAACCATCACTCCAATAGGAATTGCCATCACAATTGCAAGCAAGGTGCCCAATGTGGCGATATGAATGGTCTCAAGCATCGCTTCATGGATTGTACTGGGATAATAGCTCACATCTGGCGGCCACATCCGGTTCAACATGTCACCTATTTGCTCCGGTGCATCCAGAAGGAATTCTGGAATAACTTCGATGGTCTGCAACGACACAACAATCACAGCAACTGTCACAAAGTAGAAAATAAACCGCGCGGTTCTCTCCACTGGCGAAAAACGCGTCCAAGTTCGTTTTTCCATGAAAGTGCTTTTATCAAGAGTTGGCTGGTTCATCTGTACAGTTTCCTCATGATATTATTGATGCCTTCTGCCACCATAATGACGGCAATAATTGCAATCAGAATTGCGGATACAAAGTCATAGTCGAAACGTTGGAAGGCCGCAAAAAGTGTACCGCCAATTCCGCCGGCCCCGACAAGCCCAACCATGGTTGAATTTCGAAGATTGGAATCTAGTTGATAAGAGATAAAACCAATGAAGCGTCCCATAACTTGCGGTAAAACCCCAAAGGCGATGACGCTGAAGAAAGGGGCACCCGTGGCCCGAACAGCCTCAATCTGCTTAAGAGAAATCTCTTCAATGGCCTCAGCAAACAGCTTGGCAATGAAACCAATGGAAGCCACGATCAGAGCCAAAGTCCCCGCAAGCGCTCCAAAACCAACCGCTTTCACAAACAAAATGGCAACGATCACAGGATGGAAAGAGCGACAACCGACAATTACGATGCGCGCCAACCAAGTCACCCAAGTAGGCATAAGGTTTCTTGCTGCAAGAAATCCAATTGGCAAAGATAAAAGTACGCCAAATGTTGTTGCAATCACAGCAATCTGCATACTCTCCAGCAATCCTTCGATGAGAAGAATATAGCGATCAAAATTCGGCGGCATCATACGGCCGATGAATTCACCTCCACGGTCTATTCCCAAGATTAATCTGTCCAGATTTACGTCGAAAAGCGACAGAACGTAAATAAGGTAGGCAGCCAAAACCAGATAGGAAAATGTCGCGAGCCAATTCCGCTTGCGCACATATTTCTTTGGTGATGCTGATGACGTGTTTGTCGTCATGTCAGCCAATCCTCACCGCCATAAATGGATTTCAAATGATCGTTTTGAAGGTCCTCAGGCTTGCCATCGAAAACAATGGAGCCTGATGACATACCAATAATTCTATCGGCAAATCGCTTGGCAAGAGACACATCATGAATGTTAATGATGACTGGAATATGATTTAATTTCGCTTGATCCGTCATCAATTCCAGGATCTCGACAGATGTCTTTGGATCCAAGGATGACGTTGGCTCATCAGCGAGTAGAATATCAGGGGATTGCATCAAGGCTCTCGCAATGGAGACACGTTGTCGTTGACCACCGGATAAGGCATCGGCCCGTTGATTTGCAAAATCAGCCATACCAACCTGTTCAAGCAACGCAAATGCTTTATCCACGTCTTCAGCTGAAAATTTTCTGAGCCATGCGCGCCAGACAGATACATATCCAAGCCTGCCGCTTAATACATTTTCCATCACGGAAAGACGTTCGAGGAGATTATACTCCTGAAAGACCATTCCAATATGACGGCGTGCATTTCTAAGCTGACGTCCACTCAAGGTCGCTAAATTTTGACCATTAAAAAGGATGTCGCCGGTCGTAGGATCTACCAGTCGATTAATGCAACGGATCAAGGTACTTTTACCCGTTCCAGAGGGGCCAATAATAGCCGTAATACCTTTGGCTTCAATCTCCAGAGATATATCTGTTAGAACAGGTTTCCCCTTAACATACTCCTTCGAAAGGTTTTTAATAACAAGCGCCTTTGATTTTGCGCCCTGCGCTATCGGCTCTTGTAACGTTGCCGGCTGTGTCATGATGATTTCCTGTAACAAATACGTGCTCGCAGCCTGGAATTCAGCGTAAGCGAACCTCAAAATCGGTATAAAGCTTAACTGGAGGAAGG
Organism: Sneathiella sp.; assembly: GCA_016764355.1. Classification (GTDB taxonomy): domain Bacteria; phylum Pseudomonadota; class Alphaproteobacteria; order Sneathiellales; family Sneathiellaceae; genus Sneathiella. Next base: position 4,173 of record JAESSA010000092.1, read on the forward strand.
CCGGGCGATGATGCCCAGCGTCCCTCCAGGGACACTTGATAAGTCAGGAATTTCCTAACTAGCAAATACCTTATTTTTTCTTAGCTTTTTTAGCTTTCTTGGCAGCGTCTTTAGATGCCATTTTATCTAAGCCCTTACGGTCGTAAGAAGCACCAGTTGCAGCAGCAATCGTACGGATCACGTCCCAATCGGCTTTATATGTGATTGGGTAAAAGCGGTCAGCCCCTTTAAAGGCTTTTTGCATGCTTTCTGGAAAGCGGTATGTGTGGAATGCGCCCACAATTTTATGAACAAGGTCTGGGTGAAGATTATGCGCATAGGCAAAAGAAGACGTAGGGAATTTTGGGCTACGATACAGTATTTCAAGCTCATCCGCATTGACAACACCACGGGCAACCATGCGGCTGAACACGTCTGATGCAACAGGAGCCGCATCATAATCGCCGGATACGACGCCCATAATTGACTGGTCATGTTTTCCTGAGAAAACGATGTTGTAATCTTCGCCTGGAATAAGTCCTTCGTCAGGCAACAAAGCGCGAGGGGCCAGATTTCCTGAGTTTGAAGAAGGAGATGTATGAGCAATTTTCTTGCCTTTAAGGTCAGCAAGGGATTTGAAGCCGCTGTCTTTGCGCGCAATCATAATCAAGTTATAACCTTGGAAACCGTCTGGCGTTCCCTTAACGGCAATTGGAACCGCTCCTGCAAGGTTTACTGAGAAACCAGTTGGACCAGTTGAAAAGCCTGCAATATGCAAACGGCCTGAACGCATGGCTTCAATTTCAGCTGAATTTGACTGCACTGTATAATAAACAACTTTTTTGCCGGTTGCTTTTGCCAAATAGTCTTGGAAATGCTTGAAAGCATCACGATAAACAGCTGGATCTTCAACTGGAGTATAAGTGAAAACCAGTGTGCTTGGATCTTTCCATTTAGATTCATCCGTTGGTGAATCCGCGACAAGATCATTGTCAACGTCGCAGTAGAGTGTATCGAGTGAGCCGCGTGCGCAATCTTCTGCAGCAGCTGCAGGGCTAGTTGCCCCCATCATCATTACACCGCCAACGATTGCGGTTGCACATGCCATTAACTTAGAACGCATGGTGTTCCTCCCTATATTATCTGTTTAATTAATAACGTTCGGTTTTATTTATTCACTTTGAACGTACACACCCATAAGCAAAGTCTGAGCCAAGTTAAAAAAAGAGGCACTAAACATTGCCCCGCATACAATATACAATTTTACTAATATTTATAGTTTTAGAATAATGTGCCATTTTTGTCCGAAAAACTTCATACCAATATGACAAATTTATCCAATATAGTATCTTTGACTTTAATTTCTGACTTGATGGTGCAACAGAAAAGCTTGCAGTGCTAGGTATCAACCCCTTAAGTTGGCCTTACTTGATTGCAATGGAGAAGCCTAACCACTGTGTTTGGAAAACCGAAAGTTTCGTATTTTCTGCCTAAAAGTATCAGTGCCAAAGTGAATTTGGTTTTTGCTGTAATTTGCATCATTATGGTCGGCACGTTGGTCACGTCCTGGCTTGCTTTTAAACAGCTGGGCGCCCAGATCAGTGAGTTTAACGAAGTACGGGCTCCTTCACTTTCCAAATCTATAAATCTGCTTAGCATTGCAAACAGTTTTCACGAATTGGGCCCAACACTTGCGGGCGCATCGTCTACATCTGAAAGGCAGCGCACAAATGCGCGGCTCGTCGATTATCTAAACCGTATGAAAGCTCTCAGCGATCCAGGGCAAAGAGAGGGATTGGAGGCGGAGAACCAAATCAGGATTTCCGCGTTGATAGAGCGCCTTAAGACCAGCCTTACACTCCTCAATAGTTCTGCCCAATATCGCATTCTTCTCCTGAAGTCTGAAAAAGAGAAAAGAGTTTTATTTGAGATCGACCTTCAAACTCTCCAACAACGCGTTACACAATGGACGGATAAAAGAAATAATCTTGGATTAAAGTTGATACAGTTTGATCGCTTGATTAACCAATATCAAAATTTAATCTTGAACTGGCAAGGCATTAATACAGAACAACATTTTCAAGGCCGCCAAGCGATTTTGATGAAAAAACATGCTGCTCTCCTAACTGAATCGCTAAATCTCCCACTGGATATTGCTCTTGCAACAGATAAGCTAACAGGACATTTGAACGGTAAAAATCATTTGGTTCAGCTTAAAAAAAAGCAGTTGGGGATAAAAATCAATACGGATAGGGAACTTGAAAAGGTTCGCGTAAAAATCACTCAAATTCGGCTCATTCTGTCTCTGAACGTCAAACGCACTGAAACTGCCGTCCAAATCGCCGCAGAAGAAGCAAGACAGCTTATCCGGTCCAGAACAGCGCAACTTGCAATCGCCGTGTTTGCCATTATTTTTGTCTCCTATTTTGCTAGCCTAATTTTCGTACGCCGAGCCCTTGTTCAACGGTTAACAGCCTTGGGCTCATCCATGCAGAAGATAGCTGCAGGCAAGTTGAACACAGTCATTAATACAAAGGGCCAAGATGAAATTGCCCGCATGGCATCCGCCCTTGTTGGTTTTCGAAACACCGCGAGAGAAGTCGAGGAGCAGCATACGCGCGCCATTATTGAAAGTTCCGTGGCCGGGCTCATCATGACCGACATAACGGGAACCATCGAATTTTTAAGTTATACTGCCCGTCAATTATTTGGCTACGATCCCGTCTCAATGCCAAAGAACAGGCATACAATTTTTGACCTGATCGATCCAACAGAGCGCCCGGCGCTTCAATCGTTAATGGAGACCCACCCCAAAGGTATAGCCACGGGTCCGGACCATAGTGCGACGGCAATTGAAGAGCTGTCTTTTCATAAAAAGGATGGCAGCATTTTCCCCGGCGACATTGCCTGCCGCAGTGTGACGCAGCGCAGCGGCATCAAACTTATTTTCACCATCTACGACGTAACCGATCGAAAGCAAGCACAGCAAGTGTTGGAGGATACGGTTGCCCTTCGTACGGCTGATTTACAAGCCGCCAATAAAGAATTGCGGCAAGAGGTTTCAACACGACAAAAAACTGAATTTGACTTGAGAAGCACCAAGGAAGAGCTTGTTCAAGCCAGTAAACTTGCATCCTTGGGGAAAATGGCCTCTGGTATCTCCCACGAATTGAACCAGCCCCTAATGGCCATTTCAAACTGGATACATAATGCCAGCGTACTTATAACTAAGGGAGATTTGAAAGCGGCTAAACAAGCACTTGATGATATGGACATTCAGGTGAGCCGAATGATCGAATTGGCCTCTCACCTGCGCACCCTTGCGCGCCAGCCAGCACTCACCTTCACCCCAACAGACCCCAGTGAAACCTTAACCCGCGCACTCAGGCTTTTTACTATCCGACTGTCGCAAGACGGAGGCCAGATCATTAATGAGGTTCCTGAAGGACTATTCAATATCGACACAGATTCACTCCGTCTTGAACAAATTTTTATCAATCTTGTCTCCAATGCCCTTGATGCGATGAAGACGTCAAAAACTCGGATCCTCACCATTCAATGTGAAGGTCTGGAGACTGACGCTTTTTCTATCTCTTTTACAGATACAGGCCCTGGAATTAACGATACTGATCTGCCCCATCTTTTCGATCCGTTCTTCACGACAAAAGAAGTGGGGCAAGGCATGGGACTGGGCTTATCCATTTCCTACAATATTGCGCGTATGCTAGGTGGGAACATTTACCCCACCAATAATGAGGCAGGCGGAGCAACATTTACACTCACCTTGCCTTATAAACACTCATCCAGATTACATCCCGTTCAGGCAGAAGAAATATGGTAACAGGCTCTCTTCGAACAAATATATCTGTTCTTTTCATTGATGATGATCCTGCTGTTCTCAGCAGTGCCTCTCAAACCCTAGAACTCTCTGGCTTGACCGTTATGACTTATGAGAGGGCTGGACCCGCCCTTGATAATATCACACCAGAGCTTCCTTCCGTCATCGTTGTTGACGTTCGCATGCCTGAAATGTCCGGCCTTGAATTTCTTGATAAAGCAATCGCCATTGATCCAGACTTACCGATCATATTGCTTACAGGGCACGGGGATGTAGACATGGCGGTTCGCGCTATGCGTATTGGCGCGTGGGATTTTTTGCAAAAACCTGTTCATCCCCGTCAATTGGTTGAAACGGTTAATCGGGCGGCGAAGCATCGTGCCGTTATTCTTGAAAATCGAAGCTACAAAAACGCATCCCAGAACACGGATGGTATTGCGAAGCGATTGATCGGCCGGTCAGAGGCCATGCATAGTTTGCATGAAACCGTCGCGGCCCTTGCTAATGCAGATGCCAACATTCTGATCCGCGGGGAGACGGGATCAGGGAAAGAAGAAGTTGCCCGTAGCCTTCATGATTTCAGCCCAAGGAAAGACGGTAATTTTGTCGCCATTAATTGCGGCGCCATCCCTGAAAGCATGATTGAAAGTGAGCTATTTGGTCATGAAAAAGGGGCATTTACCGGCGCGCACAATAAACGAATTGGAAAATTACAACATGCAGATGGGGGAACCGTATTTCTGGATGAAATTGAAACCATGCCCCTCGATATGCAAGTACGGCTGCTTCGCGTTCTCCAAGACCGCAACGTGGAACCCATTGGGGGCAATCGTTCAATCCCCATTAATATTCGGGTTATCGCGGCCAGCAAGGAAGATTTATATGAACGGTCCCTACAGGGCGGATTTCGCGACGATTTATATTACCGTCTGCATG
>JAESSA010000093.1 GCA_016764355.1 Sneathiella sp.
CGCAAGCAGCCCCCCCGCCAATCCAGCATACATCCCCGAAATCACGAAGGCCGTCAACATATAGGGCCTTGTATTGAGCCCTGTATAATTCATGCGGTTCTGATTAGATTTGATACCCTTTAACATGAGGCCAAAGGGGGATCTAAAAACCCGCATTGAGATAAAAAAACCTATGATCAAAATGACCGCACAAAAATAGAATCCTGGATATCCACTCATTTTTAACCCGAACAAATTGGTGGAAGGCAAGCCAGCGCTAGCTTCAACAAACAGGCTGTCAATTATGCGTGGATCCGTATGACGTAATTGAAGGCCCGTTTCCCCATTCGTTAAAGGGGTTAGGACCGAATAAGCCAATTTATAAGACATCTGCGCAAAGGCGAGAGTTAGAATAGAAAAATAAATTCCAGATCGGCGTAAGCTCAAAAACCCAATAATAAAAGCAAGGGCACCAGCAAAGAGAACCGCAAAGATCATCGCTGGAATGGCATTCATAGTTAAGAGTTTAAAAGACCAAACTGCGGCATAGGATCCTATTCCCAAAAATGCAGCATGACCAAAAGACAAATAACCGGTCAGCCCAAAAAGGATATTAAAGCCAATGGCAAAAATTCCGTATATGGCAAATTTTTGCAGTAAATCTGGATAGTTAGCTCCAAAAGGCTCCAACCATATCGGCATAGCCAAGATAACCACTGCAAATATCAGAAATCGTGAAAAGTCGTTCATTGATGTGTATTTCATCTTAATCATCCATCACACCTGCGCGTCCCATTAACCCACGCGGTAAAACCAATAATATAACAACAGCAACCAGATAAATAATAATCTGATCGATTCCAGGAAGGATCGCTGTCACCGCTGTCATGGACGCAAAAGACTGAACTAAACCAAGTAAAAATCCGGCAAGAACAGCTCCCCCCAAGGACCCCATACCGCCAACGACGACCACAACAAAAGAAAGCACGAGAAAATCCATCCCCATATGAAAATCAGGGGGAAGGACAGGCGTATACATAACCCCAGCAAGCCCCGCAACAACGGTTGCCAACGCAAAAACAATCGTAAAATGCCGTTCAATATCTATCCCCAGTAAACCGACTGTTTCTCGGTCACGCATCCCCGCACGCACGACCATTCCATAGGTGGTGTATTTCAAAAATGCGAATACCGCGAAAACAGCGACACCGGAAAAGCCAAGATAAATAAGCCGCCACCATGGATAGATAACATTCTCACCTAATCCGACCCAGCTGCCAACAGCCGCACTTCCTGACACTATACTAGGAGCAGACTGCGGAATTGGATTTGCACCAAAATATGCTTTAACAATTTCCTGAATGACAATCGCAAGACCAAAAGTAACAAGGATCTGCTCTGCGTGTGGACGTTTATAGAAATGCTTGATAAGCCCACGCTCCATCACATAGCCAATCAAAAGCATCACTGGGATCGCCATTAAGATCGACAAGGGAACAGAGTAATCGATGAGAACAGGTCCGGCTTCAGGAAACCAAATCTTCAAGTAGGGAGTTTCTTTGTAGGCTTTGAAAAGTGTCACACTTGTATCTTCAATTTTTGTTGAAAACGTCAAGAGTTTGTTAAAGGCCACCGCACAAAATGCCCCTAACATAAAAATGGCACCATGAGCAAAATTGACAATTCCCAAGGTTCCGAAAACAAGAGTTAAACCCAAGGCGATCAAAGCGTACGCTGCCCCTTTGTCCAACCCATTTAATATCTGAAGAAAAATAGCGTCCATCAACTAAGTACCTTTGTGATGCAGCAAATGAAATTGCCAACACAGGTCATTTAAAAAAGAAGACGGGTTCACCTGATCCATTACGGCAAACCCATCTTCAAGTTACTGTTAGACTTTGTAAGGTCCTAGCTCGCCCCCAAAGATCTTCCAGTCATATTCGACTTGAGATCGCGGCGTGGTTTCCACAATATTTAGAAGGTCAAACTGACTTGACGGATTTTCGTTTCCGCGAACAACCAGAACATCTTTAAAGCACTGATGATCTTCAGCGCGATATTCAGTAGCCCCGTTGCCCATTCCGTCAAATTTAAACCCTTCAAGGGATTTTATGACTTCAGGTGGATAGAAAGTGCCAGCCATCTCACAGGCATTTGCATAGAGCAATGTCTGTACGTAACAAGTATGAGCTGCCATTGAAGGAGGCGTCCCATATTCAGCACCGAACGATTTTACAAAGGCTTGAGAGCCTTCATCTTGCAACGCCCAATTCCAATTGGTAGTCCCTAAGATACCTTTAATCGCATCCCCTGCACCTTGAGCCATCAAACGAGAGAAAAGTGGTACAATAATTTCAAAATTCTTACCGTTTGCTTGCTTGTCTCGCAGACCAAATTGTACGGCTTGCGTCAGCGAATTAATCATGTCTTTACCGTAATGGTTCAAAATCAACACATCGGCACCCGAATTCAATACAGGTGTAATATATTGAGAGAAATCTCCGGCACCGACTGGCGTTTTAACAGTCGCAGTTGTCTGCCAGCCCAAACCTTCAGTTGTATTTTTAATAGATTCCTCTTGAGTCCAACCCCAAGTATAATCCGCTGTAAGATGGTACGCTTTTCGCTCTTTACCATATTCCTTTTCAAGCACTGGTCCCAGCGCTCGGCCTGACATATAGGCGTTAAAGAAATGCCTAAAGCCATACCGTCGTTTATCCTTACCTGTCGTGTCATTGGAATGTGTCAAACCCGCCATAAAAATGACACCGGATTCCTGACACAATGATTGTACAGCGACAGCCACACCGGAAGAAGATCCGCCAGATATCATCAACACTTTTTCTTTTTCTATCAAACGCTTGGCCGATGCTCTCGCTGCATCTGTGTTCGTTTGAGTATCGCCCGTGGCAAAGCCAACTTTTTTACCCAATATGCCATTGCCCTTCAAAGAGGAAGGCTTGAACGTATTAAGCATACCGCCATCCCCTTCGCCGTTCAAATGCTTGACAGCCAATTGAAAGGCTTTCAACTCATCCTTGCCTTCTTCGGAATAAGGGCCTGTCACAGGGACGTTAAATCCAAGCTTTACTTCACCGGCACTTCCTGGATTATTTCTAAATTCTTCCGCCCATGCATTACTCATGAAAAATGCGGGTGTTGAGGCGATGAGGCCCGCACTGGCCCCAGTCTTCAACAGGCCTCGACGTGAAAAATTAAATTTGAGATCTTTAGTCATTATATCCTCCCTTTTTGTTCATATGCCCGTAGGCCAATTCCCATCAAAGAGATACGGCTCCCAATTCACTACGGCTTTGTAAAAATTTCACATGATCATTATTTTTTCCAACTAAACATTGAAATTAGCCAAATTTTTATGTAAATTTTGAAAATCTAAATTTGTAAAATTGTAAAGTTTTGTAAAATTATGGCAAAAACTTCTTTCTTAGGCCCACGCCTCAAACGTTTGCGAAAAGACAAACGAATGACCCAAGTTGACCTTGCGGCCCAGCTTGGGATTTCGGCAAGTTACCTCAACCTTATTGAGCATGACCGCAGGGACCTCACTGTCCCCTTGTTATTGAAATTGAGCCAGATTCTTAAAGTTGACCCTTTGATTTTTGCAGACCGGCAGGATGCGCAACTCTTGGCGGAAATGAAGGAAACACTTCATGACCCCCTTTTTGCAGAAGAGGTTATTCCGGATGCTTCCATCTCGAATATTGCCTCTGAATTTCCTGAAATTGGCGCTCTAATTGTACGATTATATAAAGCCTACAAAATCTCTCAAAACGACCTTCAGTATTTGAGCGAACGACTATCGCAAGACTCTCTTCTTGCAGATTCGTCCTTTCGTTTGAGAACTTTGGTAACCTCGATTTTGTCCCTGACAGAAATCATGCATGATAATTTGGATTTGAAGGAAAAACAGCGTCAAGAATTTTTAAATATTGTCTTAAAAGACAGCGTTGCGCTCACCGACACCGTCAATGAGATGATCGGCTTTGTTGGTGGTGACCACTTAAACGAGACAGAGCAAGTTGGATCTCCCAGCGAGGCTGTTACCGACTTTATTCAAGAAAAAAACAACTATTTTCCGGAAATTGAAAAAGCGGCAGAAGAGCTATGCCTGAAAATAGGACAAACTCCCTCCCCTGACCTCACTGATTTGAAGCGCTACCTTACAACCCAATTTGGTGTAAACGTCGAATATGCGGCGAAAGATAACCCTAGCAGTGAAGTCACTTTATTTGATGAGACACAAAAGCGACTGACCCTGTCGCGCGCACTCCCCTCCCCCAGTGTAAAATTTCATCTGGCTCTTCTGATTGCCCAACTTGGATACAAAGATCTGTTCAACACCCTAGTTTCAGGATCGGCTCTCGCGTCGGAAGCTGCAAAAAATAAGGGACTAGATGCACTCGCTAACTATTTTGCCGGTGCTTGCCTGTTTCCCTACGACATTTTTTACAAAGCGGCAGAAGATTTCAGATACGATATTGAATTGATGCAACAACAATTTGATGCAAGTTTCGAGCAAATCTGCCACCGTCTGACCACATTACAAAAACCAGAAAAAAGCGGCATCCCGCTTCATCTTATTCGAACAGACGTCGCCGGAAATATTTCCAAGCGCTTTAGCGCATCGGGATTGCGCATCCCGCGTTATGGAAGTGCTTGCCCACGATGGGTTGTACATGCCTCCCTCCTCACGCCCGGTGCGATTTGCACACAAATTTCAGAAATGCCCGATGGCACGCGCTATTTCTCCATTGCCAAAACAATTACCAAACCCAGCATGGGCTTCTCTCAACCCAAAAGACACTATTCAATCAGCATTGGCTGCGAAATCAATCAAGCAACCAGACTAGTCTATGCCGACGGGATATCTATCAATGCCCCCCGAATAATAATGCCTATTGGCATCACATGTCGTCTGTGCGATCGAGATAACTGTACTCATCGTACCGCGCCCCCGCCAGCGCAACCCAACCGCTCTCAAAACAATAGAAGAAACATTTCCCCAGGAATTGGCGATTGGTAAAAAGCTATTACTTGCCAAACCATCCTAGGGTTGCAAAGATGCACTCCTAATAAAAGAAAGTCGCACTTTCAAAACCAAAACCAGGAGGCGAATTATGCGTATCAGAAGTTTCATCATGGGAATTTGTACTCTTCCCATTTCTTATCTTGTATCAGCACCCTTTATCCAGACGGCTGGCGCAGAAACGCCCCCGAACATGCTTGTCATTGCAAATAGAATTGACGATATGGTCCAACTGGACCCAGCCGAGATTTTTGAATTTGCTGGCATGGATATGGCGAGAAACGTATATGACAGACTTGTCGCTTTTGATCCGCTTAATCTTTCCAAAGGAGCCATCCCGGGCCTTGCTATGAGTTGGACCCTTGATAGTGATGGCCGGACTTACACCTTCAAAATGCGCCCCGGTATTAAATTTCATTCAGGCAACCCTGTAACGGCGGCGGATGCCGAATTCTCTTTGCAGCGCGTGATTTTGTTAAAGAAAACGCCCTCTTTTATCCTCTCACAATTTGGCTTCACAGCTGACAACGTGAAGGACGCTATTAAAGCCACGGGCCCGATGACCCTTGTTATCAAAACAGACAAAGTTTATGCGCCGTCCTTTGTGCTCAATTGCTTAACCGCTGGAATTGGCGGCATTGTCGACAAAAAACTTGTTATGGGACACGAAGTGAACGGGGATCTAGGCCATGAATGGCTTAAAACCCATTCAGCGGGATCCGGGGCTTATAAACTCACCTCTTGGAAGCCTAACGAATCCTATTCACTGACGGCGGTTCCCGGTTATTGGCGTGGGGATGCTGCGATGAAACGGGTGATTGTCCGTCATGTATCAGAGTCCGCCACCCAGCGACTGATGTTGGAGAAAGGCGATATTGATATTGCCCGCAATTTAAGCGCTGAAGATATCAAAGCCATCTCCGGGAAAGAGGGCCTTGCGGTGGATAACGATCTTCGCGGGCGCATTATGTATTTTTCCCTAAATCAAAAACACCCTATTTTATCGAAACCCAAAGTCATTCAGGCACTTAAATATCTGACGGATTATAAGGGAATGGCCAACTCTTTCCTGAAAGGGCAATATTCAGTTCATCAAGCCTTCCTTCCCTTAACTTATCTTGGTGAATTAAAAGACACCCCCTATAGTTTGAACGTTCAAAAAGCCCAAAAATTGTTAAAAGAAGCGGGCCATGAAGAGGGATTCGAGTTGGAAATGATTGTACGGAATGCCCAAGAACGTTTGGATATCGCCCAATCCTTACAGAACACCTCCGGCCAAGCCAAGGTTAAGGTCAATTTGACCGTCGGCACGGGCAAACAAATTCTGGGTCGCTACAGGAACCGGGACTTCGACATTTATCTGGGCGCTTGGGGCCCTGACTATCCTGATCCTCAAACCAATGCTGATACCTTCTCTCATAACCCCGACAATCGAGATGAAGCAAAATTAACGGGCAAACTTGCCTGGAGAAATGCATGGGATATCCCGAAAATGACCTTGGAGACCGAGGCCGCTGTTGTGGAATTAGACGCAATAAAACGCGGTGAGATGTATGTGAAAATACAAAAACAGCACCAAATGAGCTCTCCGTTTGGCATTATGTTCCAACAAACGGAACAAACGGGCCGTCAAAAAGGCGTTAAAAACTTCATTACAGGTTCTGCAATTTCTGAAGCCTATTATTGGACTGTGACGAAATAACCAAACATGAAGCGTAGTGGTATTCAAAAAGACGGGGGGCGAGCGTTCCCATCGCTCCCTAAAGGATTAAAATCCCTATCTGGTGCCCTACTGGGCGTTGCCATTACGATGTTTGGATTGCTTGTCGTTACATTTCTAATTGGGCGCGTTATGCCCATCGATCCTGTTCTAGCTATTGTGGGGAAACGCGCATCGAACGAAGTTTATGAGGCCGCCCGGATCTCACTTGGATTTGATCAACCGGTTTATGTTCAATTCTGGGAGTATTTCAAACAAGTACTCAGTGGTGATTTCGGTAAATCTTTACTGACATCCAACGCCGTTACAGACGATATTCTGCGCGTATTTCCAGCGACACTTGAACTTGCGTCTCTTGCCACTATTCTTGGCGTATTGATCGGTGTTCCCATGGGGGTTTATGCAGCGGCCTATAGAGACAGTCTATTCGATCAGTGCTCTCGGGTGTTTGGTCTATTTGGCTATTCAATGCCGGTTTTCTGGATCGGGCTCATTGGCCTCCTAATTTTCTATGGGATGTTGGGTTGGGTCGGAGGGCCCGGCAGATTAGATATATTTTACGAAGACATAATCCCCCAAGTAACAGGAATGATCCTGATCGATAGTTTGCTTGCCGGTGATTATGTTATTTTCAAGAATGCCGTTAGCCACATAATTTTGCCAGCAACAATCCTTGGATACTATTCCATCGCTTATATTAGCCGCATGACCCGCAGCTTCATGTTGGAACAATTATCACAAGAATACATCACAACCGCACGGGTTAAAGGCATGTCCGAACAAGCCGTTATCTGGCGTCACGCTTTTCGTAATGTACTCATCCCGCTGGTAACCGTTATTGCCCTATCTTACGCAAATTTACTCGAAGGCTCCGTTCTCACGGAAACCATTTTTGCATGGCCAGGGCTTGGCCAATACATAACCACATCTCTTTTATCTGCTGATATGAACGCTGTTTTAGGCGGAACCTTTGTTGTCGGCACCCTGTTTGTCGGATTGAATATTTTTTCTGATTTTCTATATAAAGTCGTCGATCCACGGGCTCGATAAGGTTTAAAAATGTCAGGAATAAAAATAACGAACATACGAAAATGGTTGGAGACAGATACGCCGCAGTCTCGCTCGCAAGCAAAACTGTCTCAACTTTTTGCATCCTGGCTTGACCTTAAATCCAATAAACTTGCGATGATTGGTTTAACAGTCATTTCAATCCTGATCGTGACAGCCCTTTTTGCCCCTATACTTGCCCCTCATGATCCTTACGCGCAAGATCTTGCCAAACGGCTGCAACCGCCCCTTACGTCAGGCTTCATTCTTGGATCAGATGAACTTGGTCGTGACATATTAAGCCGCCTAATTTACGGCGCCAGCACGACTTTATACATTGTCTTTCTGGTCACAATATCCGCCCCTATAATTGGCCTTCTGGTGGGCACTGCCGCCGGATATCTGGGCGGTTGGACCGATGCTATACTCATGCGCCTTACGGATATATTTTTAGCCTTTCCAAAACTCATTTTGGCTCTGGCATTTGTCGCGGCCCTTGGAGCTGGCATTGAAAATGCGGTTCTGGCTATCGCGCTGACCGCATGGCCGCCTTATGCAAGGCTGGCTCGCGCAGAAACGCTCACCATTCGAAATAGTGATTTTATTGCCGCCATAAAATTGCAAGGAGCCAGCCCCCTCCGCATTATTACTGGGCAT
>JAESSA010000094.1 GCA_016764355.1 Sneathiella sp.
TGACGATAAGATAGAAGAAATTCTGAGCTCAATTGAGCCCTTGGGAGAGGTGATGGCTCTTACCCGAAATGAGGCTTGTGTTCATGAGCGCAAAGGTGTTTATGCTGGTCCAAAATTCTTCGGTAACGGCCCTATGAATATGGGACTATTTGTCAATGAAGATATCGATTTACGCCTTTTCATGTCTCACTGGACACACGTATTTGCATTAACCGAGAAAACAAAAGTCGGGGATCGCAATAGTTTGCAATTCTTTGATAAATCGGGAGCAGCGATCCACAAGATTTATCTGACGAACAAGTCAGATGAGGCCGCTTTCGATCAGTTGGTAGTCAAGTTCACTGCAGAGGATCAAAGCTCTTCTCTCTCATTGGAAGAATATGCACCAAAAAAACCTAGCAGTTCAGATGATGATGTTGATTGGGTCGACTTTAGAAATAGCTGGGAAAATTTAAAAGATACCCATGATTTCTTCCCCATGCTCCGAAAATTTGGTGTTGATAGGCAACAGGGTTTCCGCAAAGTCGGTGCTGATTTTGCATATGAAGTAGAACTAAATGCCGCCCGCCACGCCATTGAGATCGCACGCGATAAAGAATGTGAAATCATGGTTTTTACTGGTAACAGAGGCTGCATACAAATTCATACTGGGACTGTGAAAAAACTGGTGGACCATGGGGAATGGTTCAATATTCTGGATCCAAAGTTCAATTTACACTTGAATGAAGCGCTCATTGCCGACTGTTGGGTAAGTCGTAAACCCACCGCAGACGGGATTGTGACAGCTGTTGAGGTTTTCGATCAATTTGGCGAGATTATCGCGACCCTGTTTGGGAAACGCAAACCCGGTGAGCCTGAGCTTCCCCTTTGGCAAGAGATTGTCGCGCAGCTTCCAAAGAAGAAAGCCAAATCCGTTGCCTGAAATATATTATAAGTTAGGCATTATGGGTCTTCCTCTGGTTGTCTGTTCGGTTCTTGCAATGATGATTTGTATGGAACGGTTGGCATTTTTTCTGGTCGCAGATTTTGGCGGCCAGAAATTATTGGCTAAAGGAATGCATATCCTGAAGCTGCATCAACATCGGGGAAAGGCATTGTGCGAAGAGATATTGTCTGTGGCACTTATAGACGCAAAACGACCTTATGGACGCGGCTTGTTCCTGTTGCGTCTGATTGCAGCAGTAAGCCCTCTTATGGGGTTGCTTGGCACTATATTGGGTATTATTGAGGCATTTCGCATTATTGCGGCTTCTCACAACCCCGTAAGCCCCAATATGATCGCTGATGGCTTATGGGAGGCGTTACTCACAACTGCTTTCGGCCTGATGATTGCTTTGCCAACGATTATTTTGGTTAGTGGTTTTTCAGCCTGGCAAACAGCTATTCTGGATCGGGTATCATCTCATTTAAATGCATCCTTGCTTGATTTAGATATGGGGATGGATTCCCCAAAAAAGGATCGAATTAATTCCAATGTCAGTTCAATGATGGTTGAACAATGATTAATCTTTCGCAAGTGGCAAATAAACCCAACGAAGGAGTGGAGGCCTTACCTGATTTAACCACATTGCTGGACATTTTGTTCATCCTCTTAGTTTTCTTCATTTTGACTGCTGGGGCTGCTTATCGGACGCTTGATTTAACACTGCCGGAAGGGGCTGCAGAAGAAGTTGCCCAGTCTCCGACAGAAAAGCATTACATCGTGGAAATTAAATTGTCCGGTTATGCGTTGGATGGTGAAAATTTTGGTGATTTTGACGCGTTGAAGACTGCAATTAACAAAGCGACATCCCAAAATTCAGATAAAAATTTCATTGTGGCGGGCGATAAAGCCGTCTCGCTTGAGCGGTTTTTGATCCTTCTAACCTATTTACAATCTCGCGGTATTGAGACCGCCAACATATTGATGAAAAAAGAGTTTTCAAAATGAGAAAATTTTTCCTTCTTGCCTTGATGTTTGTTAGTGGAACCTTGTCTGCTGCAGAGTTACCCAGCAGAATAGTCTCTGTTGGAGGTGCTGTGACTGAAATCATTTACGTCTTGGAAGAGCAGCAGCGACTAGTCGGATCTGATACAACCAGTTACTATCCACCGGCTGCTGCAAAATTACCGAAAGTCGGGTATCAACGGAATTTGTCAGCTGAAGGAATTTTATCATTAAACCCTGATTTATTACTCCTGACTGAAGATGCTGGGCCTTCTCCGGTTTTGACCCAGATCAAGAGTGCTGGCGTAGAAATAGTAATCCTAAAATCTGCCAAATCCGTAGCTCATGTTCGACAAAATATATTGTCGATTGGGGACGTTTTAGGAAAAACGGATCAGGCATTGAATCTTGTGAAGGAACTTGATCAAACTCTGGACAAGGTCTCGGTGAAAGTCAGCAAACAAAAACATAAACCTTCAGTATTGTTTTTGACAAGTCATGGCACGAGCACCCCTATGGTGGCGGGCCTTGGTACATCAGCAAGCTCGTTGATAGATCTGGCTGGTGGGCGTAATGTTGCAGACGGGTTTTCAGGCTATAAGCCGTTAACACCTGAAGCCGCCGTCAAATATGCACCAGATATTATCCTGATTACCAGTCGTAGTCTTAAGATGAATGGTGGTAAAACAGGGTTGCTTAAAATACCTGGTGTCGGGCTGACCCCGGCTGGCCAAGCTGGAAATATTATTCATATGGACGGACTTTTGCTTATGGGATTTGGACCCAGAACAGGCGATGCCGCGCTCGAGCTCCATAAAAAAATACAGGCATCTTTATAATGTCCCTTTTTTCATTAGCGCGGCGAGAGGGCCAAATGAGTGCAACGCGCCGCGCATTCCTTCTGGTTGGCACACTGTTGTTTGTCATCTTTCTATTTTCTTTGTCTATTGGCGCCATCTCAATTCCAGTTGAGAGTTTGGTCTTTGGCAGATTGGATCAATTGCAGCAGTCAGTTTTGCTCAATATTCGATTGCCGCGCGCTCTTTTGGCGATGTTAGTCGGTGCTGCGCTGGGCATCTCCGGGGCTGC
Organism: Sneathiella sp.; assembly: GCA_016764355.1. GTDB lineage: Bacteria > Pseudomonadota > Alphaproteobacteria > Sneathiellales > Sneathiellaceae > Sneathiella. The sequence goes on from JAESSA010000094.1 coordinate 3,017, forward strand.
CATGCAGGGCTTATTTCGAAATCCATTAGCAGACCCTGGACTGATCGGTATATCAAGCGGGGCAGCCTTGGCCGTTGCAATCTCAATTGTTTTAATTGGTCCTGCAACCGGGTTTCTCGGCCTGTACGGGCTGGGACTTGCCGCCTTTGTTGGGGGAACGATCACAAGCCTGGTTATTTTGCGCCTTTCAAAAATATCAGGGTTATTTTCAGTGACACATATGTTGCTTGCAGGGATTGCAATTAATGCCCTGACATTTGCCGGCACGGGTGTTTTAACATATTTAAGCGATGATCAGCAGTTACGCGCATTTACCTTCTGGACAATGGGAAGTCTTGGCGGCGCTCTTTGGACTCAGGTTTTTGTGTGCGCAAGCATAACAGTACCTGCTATCTGGATTTTTGTTTTGAAATCGCGTCAGCTGAACATCCTTCTTCTTGGAGAGGAAAATGCGACTTATCTCGGCATTGATACGGCGCGATTAAAGCGCACAATTATCATGACAACAGCATTAACCGTTGGGGCCGCTGTTGCACTCAGTGGCCTTATCGGATTTGTCGGGCTGGTTGTCCCCCATCTTATTCGGTTGTTATTCGGGGCAAATCATCAACTTTTAATCCCATTGTCCGCCATACTGGGGGCTGCTCTTTTATTGCTCGCTGATACTTTTGCTAGAACAATAGTCTCCCCGGCGGAATTGCCGGTTGGGATTTTGACAAGTTTGATTGGTGGCCCTTTTTTTCTTTGGTTGCTCATTAAACAAACGTCGGGAAAATTATAGATGCTAGTTGTAAATGATATTTCCTTCACTGTTTCAGGTAAAACAATTCTCTCCGATGTGTCTTTATCAGTTGGTAGGGGTGAAATTTTATCAATTTTAGGTCCTAATGGGGCTGGAAAATCAACACTTCTTAAATGCCTCTCCGGTTTTCATAAGGTGAGTATTGGCACAATATATCTCGGGAATAGGCTTTTTTCTGAATTTTCATTGAGTGAACTGGCACAAAGAAGAGCTGTGTTAAGTCAACAAGTATCATTGGATTTCCCCTTCACTGCTTTTGAGGTCGCCTCAATGGGGCGTCTCGCAAAGAAAACTGATGGTCTTGGACACATAGATAAAGATATTATTCACGAACTGCTTGGCCTGACGTCCATGACTCGTATGAAAGATCGGCTCTTTTCGAGCCTATCAGGAGGGGAACAGCAAAGGGTACATTTAGCACGTGTCTTAGCGCAAGTATGGGATCAGGAAGAAGCTCTCTTACTCCTCGATGAGCCAACTTCTGCCCTTGACCTAAAACATCAGTTTATGTTGTTCGATATTTGCCGGAATTTGTGCGAGAAAAAAGGTTTTTCTGTCGTGACAGTTCTACATGACTTAAGACTGGCAAAAGTTGTAACAGACAGAACAATTTTCCTTCAAAAAGGTCGAATATATGCAAGTGGTGACAGTGCCGAGACTATTACTGCGCCCATAGTGTCCTCTCTTTATGAGTTAAAATCAGAGCAAGTTCTATTGTAGGGAAATGGATCAAAAATGCATCTTAAGCTAACTATTCTAGGCATCTTCATTTAATTAGGGGATGGTTTAAATTCGTTCCCATTGTGCATTTTGTAATACATATTGTGCATAACGAATATTCTGGATATCAACAACAGACGCCGACATTCGCGCACAATAACGGTGCAGCTCTGGGCTAAGAGTTGGCGGAGCTGCATTAACGCTGCTTTTGTAAAATCAAATGCTATCTTGGTATCTGTATTCCATGTGGCGCTAAATTCCTGCCAATTCATGTCTGCAATAAGCTGCATTTTTGGAAGTTACCCACCCACCAATATTAGAAGATTGTGAGATATTTCTGAAATCAGCTTCATAGTAATTCCATCTTCTGTCGCGTCTTGGGCGATAATTTCAATATTCATCCGCACAGGTGCTTGCAAGAATATCCTGATTAAATACGATATTGAAATCTTTGAATAAGAGTATTTGATAATCGTTTGAGAGGAGCCCAATAGGCTGACCATAGAATAGCCCCTTCCACTGAGCAATGGTCTGCCAAATGGTAGGGCCTTTTTTTGTTTACTGCTCAGAAAAATGATCCTTGAGGCGGTTTTTGAACGACTTAGTGACTAAGGATGGTTTTTTTGCGGGCGGTTCTACTACTGCGTAATTCCAAGTAACTTCCGGGGAAAAATTCCTGACGATGACGCTGGAGTTTTTGCGATCGGTGACAAAAGGATCAAGAATTGAGACGCCTGCGCCTTGCTTAACCAGCTGAAAAATCGTGCTCTGAGTGCGGGTTTCAATGACAAATTTTCGTTTTACACCTTCTCGGGTGAACATCTCATCAAGCGCGGCACGGAAAGGGCTTCCCGTTGAAAGAGAAATAAATGGCTCATCTTCCAAGTCTTTTGCATGAATACAATCTTTCTTTGATAAAGGATGCCCAACCGGTAGGACGCAAACGGCCTGTTGCTGACAGAGAGGTTGTATGTCCAGATCGATATGATCTCTATCTGTCAGAGAAATAACTCCAAAATCAAACTGTTGAGAACGGACCATTTCCAAGGCTTGATGGCGAGGGGCGCTTTCAAGATTTATACTGACGTTAGGATGTTGTCGTAAAAAATTGGATATGAGCGGGGGTAGAAAACTATCAACACATACTGGCATTGCTACAATACGCAGACTTCCGTGTTGTTGCGAGGCGATCGCGTCAGCTGTAAGGCAAATTTCATTTAATCCAATAAAGGCCCGATCAACTGTGGCATAGAGTGCGTGGGCTTCGGGGGTTGGTTCAAGGCGGTTTGGCTTGCGTGTGAAAAGTTTTAGACCAGATTTATATTCGAGATCAGAGATCAAGCGGCTGATCGCAGGCTGAGTGATAAAAAGCATTTTAGCGGCTTCCGTGCCCGAGCCCGTAATCATAACCGCTCGAAAAGCTTCTATTTGGCGAAAATTCATCAAAAATCACAATCCATAACAACGAAACAGGGTTACTATTTAGCATAACATTTGTTTATGCTGACTGGTAGATTACTGATTTGATATTATGCTGTGTAAAGCAAATACTAGTGAATACTGAAAATTCGCAATCCTATTAAGGTAATGCAAATATGGAATGGTCCTTACTCATACTGATTACCTTTTTCGCCGCGACGGTTCAATCCGCCACAGGTTTTGGGTTTGGATTAATTGCCGTTTCAGCCTTTCTAATCATGCTGGATTCTATCGCGGCCATTCAAATTGTCATCATCGTCACATTGGTAATGTCTTGCCTTCATTGGCCTAAATTAAGGGGGCTGGCCCCAACCCAACTTCTAAAATGGCTTTCACTGGGCTGCCTGTTTGGTTTTCCACTTGGGATATTGGTTTATAACCAACTTAACCTCGATGCCATAAAGATGGCTGTGGCAATATTGATTATTCTTATCAGTCTGCAAAATGCTTGGCATTTATTTCACAGCTCAATCGACAATAGCAGCGCGCCGGCGAGCCCTCGAAGGCCGGGAGCCTTGATCGGCGTTGGTATTGCGTCCGGCTTAATGGCAAGTGCCATGGCCATGCCGGGCCCCGCGGTTATGCTTTATCTTTCCAGAACCGCCCTCGGCAAAGACGAGATCCGAGCCACCATTATAACATTCTTCGTCTTTTCCTACGGCGGGGCGTTGATAATGCAGACGACCATGGTTGGCATTACGTCTCAGACTTGGATAACTGCGGCTGTGTTGTCTATCCCAGCATTAGCGGGCGTCATTGCCGGTGATTTCTTATCAAAACGCATAAACCAGAAAACTTTCAAGGGGTTGGTTCTGCTGATCTTGATGATGACCGGCCTGTTCATGCTGTTCAACCTTTAAACCGACCTTAAATTTAGATAAATATAATTGAGGAAAGCAACATGCTTACTGATAAATATCCTCGTGCTCAACTGTCCCATACGCCGACACCGTTGGAGATTCTCAATAACCTGAGCAAGAAGCTTGGCGGGCCGAAAATCTGGGTTAAGCGGGATGATTGCACCGGCCTCGCCATGGGCGGAAATAAGACGCGCCAATTGGAATATTATATTGGGGATGCTCTCTCAAAAGGGGCAGACACATTGCTTACCACTGGGGCGGTTCAATCCAACCATGTGCGAATGACCATTGCGGCGGCCCGTAAATTAGGGCTCGACGTGGAAGTGCAATTGGAAGAGCGAGTGGATGGCCGCCAGCCGGAATATCATACTTCTGGCAATCCATATCTTATGAAATTGATGGGAGCAAAAATTCATCACTATCCGGTGGGTGAGGATGAAGAGGGGGCAGATAACGCGCTTCACGTGCGGGCAAAAGAGCTACGCAAAACCGGCAAAAAACCCTATGTCATCCCCTTATCTGGCAATCAGATCCCGTATGGTTCTTTGGGGTATGTGGATTGCGCGGAGGAGCTCCTTCTTCAGTTGAAGAACCTTTCCCTAAACATTGACGGCATCGTTCTACCAACGGGCAGTGCAACGACCCATGCGGGACTTTTATGTGGCTTACGTGCCTTGGGAAGCGATATACCCATATACGGTTTTTGTGTGCGTCGTGATCAAAAGGCGCAAGCCGAGCGTGTCCTCAGCAAAGCCATCAAAGTTGCCGAAATGATTGATCGTCCGGGTATTATCAGCAACAACGATATCTGGGTGGATGATCGTATGCTAAGCCCCGGTTACGGCCAGCTAAACGACGAATTACTCGAAGCCATACGCCTCACGGCCTTCTGCGAGGGCCTCTTGCTCGACCCCACCTACACAGGAAAATCCATGGCCGGCCTCATCCACCTAATCACCACTGGTCATTTCCGCCCTGATCAAAATATAGTGTTCCTACATACAGGAGGCGCGCCTGCCCTGTTCGGATATCCGGAAATCCTCGATGGTGAAGAAAATTAGGCGGCTCTTTTTAGTTGGAGTACGATTGGAAGATTAGGGGGAGCCAGCCTCATTTATTCAAGCGGCTCCGTAGAATAGATTTTAATTCCAATCCCACCATGGGAGATGGGATTACTGGTTGTGGAGAAGGGGAGGGCGGTTTGGTTCGCAAGCTCAAGTGTGCTTGTTATCAGCCCCACTCGCCAGCCGGAAAAACGGTCCTTCAATGTCTTCCCCATGGATTGATAGAGGGGGTAGA
>JAESSA010000095.1 GCA_016764355.1 Sneathiella sp.
CTTCACTTGTGACTCATCGATGCGTACGGGTGAAGCCAGTGCACTGACAAATCATTCTAGATTTTTAAAACGCGGCCAGTGAACGGCCCCGCAAGACAGCGTCTGTACCCTTTGACCAAGCTGTCCATTGAAGTGGCTTCAAAACCGTCGAAGAAATTTCCATATCCTTCAACAGATGCCTCCACGACGGAAGGACTAACCACATTCACGCGAACGCGTCCGGCAAGCTCACCAGAAAGTGCCATCACAAAAGAATGGAGCGCCCCATTTGCAGCCGCTGCACATGAACTTCCAATGAGCGGCTCATCTGCCAAAATGCCACTGGTCAGGACAACAGCCGCATTGTTATTTAAGTAAGGTAAGGCAGCCCGAACAAGATTTGCCTGATGCATAAATTTATTCATGATTCCCGCGGCAAATGCATCGAGATTGACACTCTCAAAAGGTTCGAAAGGAACATGACCGATACAGACAACCAAGCCATCAATGGGTCCCACTTTTTTAAAGGCAGCGTCCAATTGTTCTACATTTGACGCATCCACTGCAAGGTCAGCGCCGTTCCGGCTTGCCCGAATGACATCATGATCTTTATCAAGGCCTGCTGCAACCGCACCGCCCAAGACTCCAGAGGCTCCCACTACAATCACTTTTTTCATCTAAATTTCCTTCTCTCAATTTTTGCCTAACGTTTCAGTAATTAATATAAAACAGTGGATTGATAGATATTAGAGGGTTAAATTGAACGCAATGTTCACTATAGGTAACAATCATGCTGAATCCGCTGGAAGAGTTATTCTGTTTCGCCGCTATATGCGAAAAAGGCTCCATAACCGCGGCAAGCCGTGTGCTGGGACGCTCAAAAGCCCATGTCAGCCGCAAGATGAAAGAGCTGGAAGAGAGGGTGGGGACAAAGCTCCTCCACCGAACAACCCGTCAAATCACCCTGACAACAGAAGGATCATACTTAAAAGATGAAGCCTTAAAGCTGTATCGGAACGGAAACCTTCTCTGTCATAAGGCCATGTCATTGGACAGTGATCTGTCTGGGCGGTTTGTCATTACGGCACCGGTCTCAATTGCCACGTATCTTCTTGCCCCCATAATGGCATCCCTTCAAGATACCTTTCCCCTTGTGGAATTTGATTTGCGACCAAGTAATGAAAAGTTGGACTTGATCACAACGGGCGTTGATCTTGCCATTAGAACCGGCTCTGTTTCAGACGAAGATCTTATTGCTCATCAAATTGGCGTTGGGCGTGATATATTGTTTAGATCGACAAAAAATACAGTAGGCGCACCGCCTATTTCTGATGTGACCGATTTGCTGCATAACCCCTTATTCATTAATCCCTATTCCTTGCACTGCGAAGACTTGCGGCTTCACAAAGCAGGGGAGGCGATCGAACTTCAGCCCACACACATGACAAAGGTAGGTGAATATCCCTTACTGATGGATCTGGTTCAACGGGGGAACGGCATTGGTCTTGCGCCCGATTATTGTGTTATCGGGTCTGAAGCTCTAGAACAGGTTTTGCCAGACTGGCAGGGCCGCGAATGGCCCATATTGATTACCTATCCGTTTTTAGCCCCCTTGCCGATCAAGCTGTCCAAAATATCCGCTTTTTTGCGCCAAAAACTGGGTGATCAACTGAAGAGTAGTTTTGATAAATAACTCACCCTTCAAGCAATGAGCGTTTGGCGAGAATCGCGTCGGCCATAAATCGCATAAAAGCCTGAACTCTGGGTACACGGCGCAAATCTCCATGAGTCAGTATCCATATTTCGCCGTATTTATGGGTATCCCCCGGAGGTATCCGGTCGAGGGTGGGATCCGGATCACCCATGAAACAAAAATGTACGCACGAACCCAGCCCCGCACGCGCCGCCGTAATTTGCGCCAAAGGATCGTCGACAATCATTGTCTGCGCGGGTTTTTTGTCTTGCGACTTTATCGCCCAAGCGGGTACAGGCCCATCTTCTTCCTTTACAATCCAATTTAAGGGCTGCGCAGGTATGGAGGTGAGACGTTTTTTCAATGTATCTTTCGACATATAAACGGCCTGATTAATTGTTACCAGTTTTCGCCCGTATAAATGGTCAGGCGGCGCTTTATAGGCAACACGAATGGCAATATCGGCCTGCCGTTTGGTTAAGTTGAGCGCCGTATCTGAGGTAATCAGTTCTAGGGCTATTCCTGGGTATTGTTCTGAGAACTTTGAGATATCCGGCATAAGGCAGTGGGTAGCAAGAAGCCCCGGCAGGGTCACCCGAAGGGAACCCGTAAGCTTAGTGTCGCGACCAAATATCTGCCTTTCAAGGGCCAATGCCCCGGACTCCATGTCTTCGGCAAGAACAAGAATTTCTTCCCCGGTTGGGGTTATTTGGTAGCCGGAGGGCAACCGTTCGAACAGCCGTGCGCCCAGTTGTTCTTCCATACTGGCAATGCGCCGGAGAACTGTCGCATGGTTGACGCCAAGAACTTTGGCAGCCCCGCGAATGGATCCTTTTCGCGCCACGTGCAAAAAGAATCGGATATTATCCCAATCAAACATAGGTGCAAATATGCACCACCGATACCAGTAATTCAATACTGTTGGATAAAAAAATCACCCCTATTCTTGAATAGCGGCATCACACATTACCGTGCAATGCCCTTCTGTAAATTTATTCTGTTTGGAGCAATTTATGTCTTATACCCTGTATACCCATCCAACGCCAAATCCTCTTAAAGTGCTGATCGTGCTTGAGGAACTTGGCGTTTCCTACAAAACCATTTTTGTTGATTTTGGAACGGATGAGCAAAAATCACCAGAATTCCTGAAACTCAATCCAAATGGGAGAATCCCCCTTCTCATTGACCATGATGCCGATGATTTTGCCATCATTGAATCCGGCGCCATCCTTCATTATTTGGCGGAAAAACACCAACAACTACAACCAACTGACACCAAGGGCAAGTCGGAAGTCATGCAATGGCTGATGTGGCAAATGGGTGGACTGGGGCCCATGTTCGGCCAGTTGATAGTCTTTGCGGCCGCGTTTGATAACCGTATTCCCGAAGCCACCGATCGCTATGGAAAGGAAACAGGGCGCTTGCTATCTGTGCTGAATACCCGCCTTGAAGGGCGCGACTTTTTGGCATCAAGCTATTCCATCGCCGATATCGCTTCCATGGCTTGGATGCCATTGGTCGAGAGGGTTGGCTGGGATCTTGCTGACTGGCCGAATGTCAAAGCCTGGTATGACCGCTGCATGTCCCGTCCGGCCTATACCAAAGCCATCGAGGCCGCCGGCACACTGCCCGAAGAGGTGAGGATGTCAAATTTCCGCAACGCAACAGTCGGTCTCGGTTCATAAGGTGTCACAAATTTCGCCAGCGTTGCAATGTTTGTGTTGCGCCTGAAGGCCCACTATTTGCCATCCAGCTGTCTCTTCGGCAGCAGGATGGCGGATACGGCTGGTGACCAGACATGCCCTTGCCTAAGAGGAGATCAAGAAGCAGCAGTCGGTCGACTATCTCAAGAATAATCCAGAATTTTTCTTGACAAGACGACTGGTCATTCTAAATATGTCTGGTAAAGTTGTTGGAGAGACTTAACCAATAGGCAGAAAAAGATGCGCGGAAAAAATCGGGAAAAGATCCTGGAAGCTGGATATGATCTGTTTTACCAGAATGGCTTTGAGGCAACGGGCGTACAGGAAATTGCCAATGCCAGCAGCGTCCCTAAAGGATCCTTCTATAACTACTTTTCCAGCAAGACCAATTTCGCTGTAGAGGTTATTGAGCTCTATGCCGACAGGCAAACCGCCTATTTACAAGAAAACCTATTGCAGGGGGATGCGAGCCCACTGACCCGCTTGAAAGATTTGTTTGAAGACTGGGAAGAACAGTTTTTCAAAGTTGGCGCGGCAGGGTGCCTTGCCGGCAATCTTAGTCAAGAACTTGCCAACCATGAGGAGCCCATTCGCATAGCCCTACACTCGGCATTGTGTCGGTTGGAAGGTTTTTTTGTTACTATCGTTCGCCAGGCACAGCAGGCCGGGGAAATCCCAATAGACATTGGCGCCGAGGAAACAGGAGCTTTTCTTTATAACGGCTGGCAAGGAGCGATCCTCAGGGCGAAGGTGACACAAAATACCGATCCAATGCGGCACTTCATCAATTTGGTCTTTACCAAAGTCCTCAAATAATTTTTTGCCAGAAAATAAGACGACTGGTCATTTATGACGAAAAATAATGCACCCTATACTAAATAAGCACATGAAAGAATAAACATGACATTCATAACCGCACTTGTACTATTTGCTCTTCTAACCCTCGCTATGTTGGGATTCGAGATATTTTTTACCTACGCAACGCAAGGATTTGGCTACGGCTTCTCTGCCAATAGGGGAGCAGTGGAACGATCACCACTTGCGCTCCGCATTCAGCGGGCCTATCAAAACCACGTGGAATCTGCCGCTTACGGGGTTCCTGTTTTAGCCGCCGCTGCCGCATTCGGATTGCAGGGAAATGGTACAGAAATAGCAGCGCTTTTATTTGTGGTGGGCCGGGCCGCGTTCGCGCTCCTCTATTATTCCGGTATTTCTTTTATCCGGGTTCCAGCCTTTCTTATGGGAACTCTGTCGACCTTGTATATCGCCTATTTTTTACTGATGTCAGCACCTCTATAACAGCAGTCTAATAGCTACGGCGAAACTGATGCCTCCCGTTATAACCTTACAAAATTAGTGTAAATTATTATCGATTTCGATAGGAATGGGAGGCATCCATGCTACAAACTTCAACAATCAGATATCTACCTTTTCCCTCCGAAATCTTGGAGACAAACTAAAGAGTAGTTTTATGAATTAACTCGTTCTCCTTAAGCAGATAAATCAAATTTCCTCATTGTAAAATTTTTGTTTGATACAAATCGATTTGCTTGAATTCTAGCTTAAAAGCAGACATTATGCAGCCACAAAATTAACGGCTTATAAGCCCATAAATAAAGTGTGGAGGTACGTAAATGCGCAACCCTTTGATTAAAAAACTGTCATTAGCTGTTCTTGCTAGCACAGTTGCTTTTGGATCTCTCGCCCAAGCAGAAACTCGTGTCACTTATAAATCTGCGAAAAGCACATCTTCCTACTACCAAATGGCCGTTCAAATTGCTGAAGCCATGAAGAAAGGCTCAAACGGCGACATCATTGTTACTGTGGAAGAAAGCCAAGGCTCCGTTCAAAATGTAATGGAAGCAACCGTTCGCCCCGGAAATTATGTGTTCACAACACCGCCGGTTCTGGTGAAACTGGCAAATGCCGGCAAGGCCATGTTCAAGGACAAACAGAACCCAAAATTTGCCACCATCCGCGCGCTTTTCCCGATCCCGTCCCTCACCATGCATTTTGTTGTTCGCAATGATAGCGGCATCAACAAATTTGAAGACCTGGAAGGCAAAACCATCTTGATCGGCAAAGGATCTTTCGGTGCCCGCGAAGGTGCTAAATACTTGAAACTCTTTGGTCTTGAAGGGAAAGTAACTTTAGCGAATGTTGAATTATCAAATGCTGTCCCAGCTTTGAAAAACAAACAAATTGACGGTTTTGTAACTGCCGGCTCCTACCCTGCACCAAATGTGATCGAAGCCGCTGCGGGCACTGGCGTCAAGGTCCTTACTCTGTCGGACGCACAAATCAAAAAAACCAAACGGACTAAGTTGGTCATTCCAGCAGGCACTTATGCCGGTGTAGATAGCGATGTTAATACAACATCCCTCCCTGTTGTCGCTTACACAACAACCAATATGGATGACGCAACGGCTTATGCGCTTACCAAAAACTATTGGGATCAAAAAGCAGCTATGGGCGAATCAAACCCATGGTGGAACGGCGTGTCTGGTAAAATGCTTGAAAATATCACAGGTAAAATTCACCCCGGCGCCCTTAAATATTACAAAGAAGTGGGCATGACTGTTCCAGCCACTGCCAAGTAATTTTGTTCGGAGTATAGAGTATGACAGCACCGGGTCGTTACATCTGGGTGGCCCTCGGTGCTGCCTCAATTGCCTTTCATCTGGGTCTGATTTTTTCAGGCCTAGTCCCCAATCTCCTCTCCCGCCCTCTCCATATGGCCCTTGCTTTGCCTTGGGTTTTTCTCTTCTCCGCTCAGGGAAGCTGGCAAAGACTTACAGGTCTCATCTTTGCCGCGGCCGGTATTGCCGCAACAGGTTATATCGCTCTCAATGAAAGTGCCCTTTCGGACCAATACGGGTATTTAAGCAGTAACTTTCAAATCATTGTTGGTTTAACGTTAGTGACGGTAACCTTGGAAATGGCAAGACGTGCCATTGGTTGGCCGCTTCCTCTGGTTGCTTTACTCGCCTTACTGTACGGATTTTTGGGCCAGCATCTGCCCGGTGAATTTGGCCATCCCGGAATCCCTCTGCAAAGCCTTCTTGGCACTTTAACCATTGCCGAGGGCGGACTTTGGGGCAAGCTTACGGGTGTCTCCGTCTCCATCGTCGCAATTTTTGTCATTATAGGGGCTGTCTTAAATGCGGGCGAAGCTGGACAGGGCTTCATGAATTTGGCGACCAAAGCCGCCGGAAGACTAAAAGGGGGGGCTGCAAAAGTCTCAACTTTGTCTTCTGCTCTCTTTGGATCAATTTCAGGATCGGCTTCTGCCAATGTCGCTTCCACTGGAGCCATAACCTTGCCTGCCATGACCCGCCTTGGATATCCAAAAGCATTTGCTGGCGCTGTTGAGGCTGTTGCCTCCTCCGGCGGTCAAATTATGCCGCCGCTCATGGGGGCTGGTGCCTTTGTTATGGTGGAGCTTACAGGTATTCCTTATACGGGGATTATGGGGGCGGCGCTGCTGCCCGCAATCCTTTATTTTGTCACCGTTTGGGTGGGTATTAATGCCTTCGCCAAGCGACATGATTTAAAAGGACTGCCAGCGGATCAACAACCCGCCACCAAGGATGTACTGATCACATCTGCCTTTTTTGCTATCCCGTTCTTTGTACTGTTAGAGCGTATGTTCGTTGGTGGTATGACACCGCAATATGCAGCCGCCATAGCAATCCTTGTGGCTTTTCTTTTGCTTTTCTTAAACGGCAAACTCAATTTCAATTTCAAACGCACTCTGGGCCGATTGGAGAATGTTTGTCTGAATGCTGGCAAGCAAATCTCCATGATTGCCTCCATTATCCTCTGTGCGTCTCTGATTATCGGCATTTTGGGTGCAACGGGCCTCGGCATTAAAATCACCTCCCTCATCCTTTCAGGATCGGGGGAGATGTTATGGCCCGCTCTGCTTTTAACCGCTGGGGCATGCCTCATTCTGGGCATGGAGGTTCCGACAACCGCAGCCTACGTTATTTGTATTTCTGTCGCAGGGCCTGCTTTGCAGAAATTAGGCTTGGCCCCACTGCAGGCCCATCTGTTTGTTTTCTGGTTTGCCCTTTTATCTACCATCACTCCGCCCGTATGTGGCGCGGTTTTTATCGCTGCGGGGATGGTTGGGGAGAATTGGTTAAAAGTATCCCTTTACGCCATGGCGCTTGGGCTCGGCCTCTATATCATTCCATTGGCCATGATCGCCAACCCCAGCTTGATCGATCTGGTAAATCATCCATTGCTGGCCCTTGCCGCAGCTTTGAAAATTGCAGTGTCCCTTAGTGCCATCTCCTACGGTGTCATCTCACCTTTAAAACCCTTATATCGCGTTGCCCTTACCCTGGGCGGTTTTCTGGGAATCTTTCTATTTCCCCTATAAAAAGGCCCGAGGCCTTTGAATTAGATCAAAATAATTTTTGAATTTTGATTTCAAGACGAGCTATAGTTGTTCCACACCAATAATAATAATAACGGGAGAACAATATGCGTTGCCAACAAATCGTCGAATTTGGGAAACCCCTCGAAAGCCGTACATACGATACCCCTATCCCAACAGGGACTGAAGTCTTGTTGAAGGTCTCAGC
>JAESSA010000096.1 GCA_016764355.1 Sneathiella sp.
TCGCGCCTTTATACATATTCAACTGCTGGCTTCCCCAAACAGCTGTTGCCGCTAGATCTTCGTTGATGCCCGGTTCAAAATGAATGTCATTTTTGTTAAGTTGATCACGGATTTTCCATAGAGCCTGATCATATCCACCAAGTGGAGACCCGCGATATCCTGAAATAAACCCGGCAGTATTGAGGCCCGCCGCTCTGTCTCGCGCCTTTTGCATTAAGGGAAGCCGTACTAACGCCTGAATTCCTGTCAGGAATACGCGTCCTTCTTCCAGTTCATATTTATCTTTCAACGAAACATCAGCTAGCGTCATAGTTCACTCCCGGCGCGCGAAAATTTATATTCTATAATATAAGAAAAATAGCACTAGAAGCAATAAAGGTCAACAGTACTGACATAAAGAAAGAATATTTCGTGCAAATTTTTTTTGACTTTTGGGTGTAATAAGTGCTTTTGAACAAAATCATTCAATCGAATATGCAGAAAGACCTCTGTTATGACAATTCTTGTTACGGGTGCCGCCGGCTTTATTGGTATGCATGTTTGCAAGGCGCTGCTGGATCAGGGAGAGATGGTCGTCGGGGTTGATAACCTGAATAGTTATTATGACGTCGATTTAAAAGAAAAACGTCTGGAACAATTGAAGCCTTATGCGGCCTTCACCTTTATAAAAATCGATATTTCGGACAATGCTGAATTTAATGCAGTTCTTGCGGAACATGCTGGCATTACACGCGTTGTCCATCTAGCAGCTCAAGCAGGGGTCCGCCACAGTATTTCAAATCCATTCGATTATGCGCGCTCAAACCTGGATGGTTTTTTGACGATCCTTGAATATTGCCGCAATTTGGATCACTTGGAACATCTGGTGTATGCAAGTTCCAGTTCCGTCTATGGAGGAAATAAAGAGCTTCCTTATTCTGTGGATCAAGCTGTGGATCAACCTATATCACTATATGCAGCCACTAAAAAATCAAACGAATTAATGGCCCATAGTTATAGCCATCTTTATCGATTGCCAACCACTGGCCTACGGTTTTTTACTGTTTATGGGCCTTGGGGACGTCCCGATATGGCGTACTGGATGTTCACCGATTCCTTGCTTCAAAACAAATCCATCAAGATTTTTAATAAAGGTGATATGAAGCGAGATTTTACCTATATAGACGATATCGTGAGCGGTGTTTTGAAGGTGTTGGCGCGGCCGCCGGAAGATAAGGGCGTGGAACAGAGTCCTTACAAAATATACAATATTGGGAATAATCGGTCGGAACCCTTGATGGAAATGGTTGCTGTGTTGGAGAAAACACTTGGTGTTACCGCCGAGTTAGAATTATTACCAATGCAACAGGGCGATGTGAAGGAAACCTTCGCCCATATTGACCCACTGATTAATGATGTAGGCTATGAGCCAACGACCAGACTGGAAGACGGTCTCCCTAAATTCGTAGCTTGGTACAAAGAATATAAGAAGGAAAGCTAAGCCGATGGCTGAAGGTTTTGATATATCCCAAATTCAAGGGATCATTGATGCAGGTATCCCACAATGCCGTGATATCGGCGTCAAGGTCCTTGAATTGCAAGATAGTGGTGTCACCATGAGTGTCCCCTATGATGAAAAATTTGCTGGAAATCCAGTGAGTGGTGTGTTGCATGGGGGAATTATTACGACATTAATCGATAGTGCTTCTGGTATGTGTATTTACGTGAAACTGAAGAAGTATATTCCAATCGCAACCCTTGATTTGCGTATTGATTATTTGAAGCCAGCGACTCCTCATGAAGAATTGCGAGCTTTTGCAGAATGCTATCGCTTAACAAAGCAGATTGCTTTTGTCCGGGCCGTTGCCTATCACACAGATAGAAATGATCCGATTGCCAATAGTGTCAGTACTTTTATGATGCAATCTACCAAAAGCAAGCCATTGAATAAGCAGACTGTCGACGCGGGAGACAAATCATGACCGAAATGTCTTCAGAAAATTTTTTGCAAGTGATCAAGGAAGCAAAAGAAGCCCGAAATTGGAATGCATTTTCGCAGTATATTGCCTATTTCGAGTATCTTGGCCTAGATGTTCAAGAGAAGGAGGGCGAGATTATTTGTACCCTTCCAAAAAATAAGAAATTTATTGGTAATCCGGTGTTGCCTGCTTTGCATGGGGGGATCGTCGGGGCCTTCCTTGAAAGTACAGCTTTGGTTCATATGATGGCCACACAGGAAATGACGCAGCTTCCCAAAATTATTAATATTACAGTTGAGTATCTACGCTCTGCCAAGCTTGAAGACACCTATGCCGCAGCAGTCTTTACTAAAACAGGCGCACGCGTTGTAAATATGAGAGTCCGGGCGTGGCAAGGGGATAGAAATAAACCCATTGCAACTGCCAGTGCTAATTTCCTTGTAAGCTAGCTCTTGTGTTTTTGTCATAAGTCGTTATTTGAATTACTCAACCTATCCTATTTTCTACCACTTCGGAGCGAAGCGCTGATGTCTGAAATTGCCCTGTCTAATCTGCCTGAATGGGATTTGACTGATTTATATCCTTCGACAACGTCCCCGGAACTGGAAGAGGATATCCAAAATTCTATCGCGCGTGCCAAGGAATTTTCCGTAAAATTTAAAGGTAATCTGGATACTTTGCCGGGCAGCGATCTTGGGACCGCAATTATAGAATTTGAGGCAATTGGTGAAGTGATTGGACGGGTCATGTCCTACGCTTATCTTGTCTATGCAGGGGATATGTCTGATCCTGATATTGGAAAATTTTTCCAAACCATGCAAGAACGGGTGAACGGTATTTCTACGGACTTGCTATTCTTTACCCTAGAGCTGAACAAGATTGATGAAGAGAAACTTCAAGGCTTGTATTCGGATTCTGTTTTGGCAAAATATAAGCCTTGGCTGCAAAATGTTCGCGCTTTGAAACCTTTTCAGTTAAGCGACGATATTGAAACTTTGCTGCATGAAAAAGAAATTGCGGGTAGCAGCGCGTGGATGCGCTTGTTTGACGAGACGATGGCAGGCTTGCGTTTCGATATGGATGGCAAAAAAATGGCCTCTCAAGAGGTGCTTCATTTACTGTCCAGTACAGACGCTAAAACGCGGAAACAGGCTGCGAAAAGCCTTGGTACCGTGTTCGGTGAGAATGTGAGGCTTTTTGCCCTGATTACCAATACACTGGCAAAAGATAAATCCATTGAAGATGCATGGCGGAAAACCAAAACACCTATGTCCATGCGACATCTTTCCAATCAGGTGGAAGATGAGGTGGTTGAAGCCTTATCAAAAGCTGTAACGGATGCGTATCCCAGATTGTCGCACCGGTATTACAAGCTAAAAGCCAAGTGGATGGGCAAGGAAAAACTAGATTACTGGGACCGAAATGCGCCCTTGCCCGAAGATGATGATCGTCTGATCTCTTGGGACGAGGCACGGGACATTGTGTTGGATGCTTATGGAAAATTCTCTCCAGAGCTTGCCGAAATGGGGAAAGAGTTCTTTGATAAGCCGTGGATAGATGCGTCCGTTCGCGCTGGTAAATCACCAGGCGCTTTTGCCCATCCAACAGTTCCAAGCGCTCATCCTTATCTTCTTCTTAATTATCAAGGAAAAATCCGTGATGTGATGACTTTGGCCCATGAATTGGGACATGGGGTCCATCAGGTACTTGCAGGTCCGCAAGGGGGGTTGTTGTCTGATACGCCTTTGACTTTAGCCGAGACCGCTAGCGTTTTTGGCGAGCAGCTTACTTTCCGGGCGCTCTTGGAAGCGGAGACTGATCCTGTCAAACGTCGGGTGATGTTAGCAGGTAAAGTTGAAGACATGCTCAACACAGTCGTTCGTCAAATCGCTTTCTACCAATTCGAGGTTCGTGTTCATACGGCGCGTCAAAAGGAAGAGCTATCGCCTGATCAAATCGGCGAAATATGGATGGATATCCAAAAAGAAAGCTTGGGGCCTGCTATTCGCTTACATGACGAATACCAATATTTTTGGTGTTATATCCCTCATTTCATTCATTCTCCATTTTATGTGTATGCCTATGCATTCGGTGACTGTCTCGTGAATGCCTTATATTCGGTTTATCAGGGATCGGAAGAAGGATTTCAGGCTAAATATTTCGATATGCTCAAAGCGGGCGGCACGCTCCGCCATAAAGAACTTTTAGCCCCCTTCAATCTTGACGCATCTGATCCGGCTTTTTGGTCGAAGGGACTAAGTGTTATCGAAGGCTTCATAGACGAATTAGAAGCGCTTTAAGGAATTATAGAGGAGGGGCTGAAGCTCTTCCTCCCTCTTCAGAGTGCAGGTATTTTGAGCAATATGTTTACAATCTATTGCTCAAGGGCCAAGTTTTGATATATTGCACTGCAAAGTAATCTTATTTGCGGCCTATGTAACGAGGAAAAATAATGTCATACGAACAAGGCAATATGAATATTGAACAACAACAAGGGTCTTACGACGTGTTTGTTAAGTTGTTTTCTAGAACAACGATCGCATTGGTCATCCTGATGTTATTAATGTTCTTTACCTTAATCTAAGTAGTCTTTTCAAATTTGAAAAAGACGACTTAATTCTATTGGCGTTTGCGGGGGCGTCGATCACACCCACTTTATCAATGAAAATAAGAAAAGAGGATCGATTATGAAAATCGCTATCCCCAAGGAGCGGCGAGAGCACGAAAAACGTGTCGCAGCTTCTCCTGATACAGTAAAAAAGTTTGTGGGTCTGGGAGCAGAAGTTATTGTTGAAACCGGTGCCGGTGATACAAGTTCTTTCTCCGATCAGAGCTATAAGGACGCAGGTGCCTCAATCGCAACGGATGCAGCGTCAGCTCTTAAAGATGCTGATGTTGTTTTAAAAGTTCAGCGTCCTTTGACCAAAGCTGAAGGTACAGATGAGCTTTCAATGTTCAAAAAAGGGGCAACCCTTCTTTCTGTCCTCGCACCGTTGCAAAATAAAGAACAAGTGCAAGCTTATGCGGATGCAGGCGTTGAAGCGCATGCTATGGAATTAGTTCCGCGTATTAGCCGGGCGCAATCCATGGACGTTTTATCCTCCCAGTCCAATTTGGCTGGGTATAAATCGGTCCTAGATGCGACTGCTGAATATGGCAAGGCCATGCCAATGATGATGACGGCGGCGGGCACGATTGCCCCAGCTCGCGTCTTTATAATGGGCGTTGGTGTTGCGGGCTTGCAAGCAATTGCAACAGCGCGTCGTCTTGGTGCTATTGTGACAGCAACCGACGTTCGGGCAGCAACGAAAGAACAAGTGGAAAGCCTTGGCGCGAAATTTGTCATGGTTGAATCCGAGGAAACTGGCGAAGGCGAAGGTGGCTACGCTAAAGAAATGTCCGATGACTACAAGAAAGCGCAAGCGGAACTTGTTTTCGAACATATCAAAAAGCAAGATATAGTTATTACAACTGCCTTGATCCCGGGACGTGCTGCACCTGTTCTGATTACAGATGAGATGCTTGCTGTCATGAAGCCAGGGTCGATTATTGTTGATCTCGCTGTCGAGAATGGCGGAAATGTTACTCAATCCAAATTGGGTGAAATTGTCGTTACAGAAAGTGGCGTAAAGCTTATTGGCCACCATAATGTTCCAAGCCGCCTTGCAAGCGACTCATCATCCCTTTATGCAAGAAATCTCTATAATTTCCTATCTCCCATGATCAACAAAGAATCGGGATCTTTGGAAATGAACTGGGAAGATGAAATCATTTTGGGCACAGGCCTGACACGGGATGGCAAAGTTGTTCATCCATTACTTAACGATGGGGGCAACTAATCATGGATGTGGTCGATCCTACTGTTTTTCGATTAGGCATTTTTGTCTTGGCTATTTTCGTTGGATATTATGTGGTGTGGAGCGTGACGCCCGCCTTACATACTCCGCTGATGGCAATAACAAATGCGGTCTCATCCGTGATTATCGTTGGTGCACTTATCGCCGCCGGTCCCGCAGATGTTAATATTGCCAAAATCTTCGGCTTTATTGCCATTGTTTTGGCATCCGTAAATATTTTTGGTGGCTTCCTTGTGACACAACGGATGCTCGCCATGTACAAGAAAAAACAGAAATAAGGGGGAAATCCAGTGTCAGCTAATTTTACAGCGCTTGCCTATCTGGTATCCGCCATTCTATTCATTTTAGCCCTTCGTGGCTTGTCCTCTCCTGCTAGCTCGCGACGTGGTAACGTCATGGGCATGATTGGTATGACGATTGCGATCGTCGTAACCATTCTTAATCCGGGAGTCGTATCTTACGAGTGGATTATCGGCGGTATTGTCATCGGTGGCGGCATCGGTGCCGTTATTGCGCAACGTATCGCTATGACAGCAATGCCGCAGCTAGTCGCCGCGTTCCATTCCCTTGTTGGTTTGGCCGCGGTTCTTGTTGCAGCCGCTGCGTTCTATAATCCTGAAGCCTATGGTATTATTGGCGAGAGCGGTGAATTGTCCGTCTTGAGCCGTGTTGAAATGGCGATTGGTGTTGTTATTGGTGCCATCACTTTTTCAGGTTCAATCATTGCCTTCACTAAGCTGCAAGGCCTCGTGTCCGGTAACCCAGTGACCTTCCCAGGTCAGCATATGCTGAACTTGGTGATTGGACTGGCGATTGTCGCTTTGATCATTTTCTTCTGTGTTGATCTAAGTCCTGAAATTTTCTGGGCCATGACAGCGCTCGCCTTTATCATCGGCTTCTTGATCATCATTCCTATCGGTGGTGCCGATATGCCTGTAGTGGTCTCTATGCTTAACTCCTATTCAGGTTGGGCTGCGGCTGGTATCGGGTTTACATTGGAAAACACCGCTTTGATCATTGTGGGCGCTCTAGTGGGCTCTTCCGGTGCTATTTTGTCATACATCATGTGTAAAGCCATGAACCGGTCATTCATTAGTGTGATCCTTGGTGGCTTTGGTGGTGATGATGCCGGTGCAAGCTCTGCTGATAAAGGGGATCGTCCTCATAAAGCAGGCTCTGCCGATGATGCAGCATTCATCTTGAAAAATGCGGGTAAAGTGATCATCGTCCCCGGTTACGGTCTTGCTGTGGCACAAGCTCAACATGCTTTGCGTGAAATGGGTGATATGCTGAAAGAAGAAGGCGTTGACGTGGCGTATGCCATTCACCCTGTTGCCGGTCGTATGCCCGGTCACATGAACGTGTTGCTCGCAGAAGCAAATGTATCTTATGACGAGGTATTTGAGCTTGAAGAAATCAATCCTGATTTCGCGACAGCAGATGTTGCCCTCGTGATCGGTGCCAATGACGTGACGAACCCTGCAGCACGGGATGATCCGCAAAGTCCAATTTATGGTATGCCAATCCTTGATGTAGACAAGGCTGGAACGGTTCTATTTGTAAAACGGTCTATGTCATCTGGTTATGCCGGTATTGATAATGACTTGTTCTACAAAGACAACACCATGATGCTTCTGTCGGACGCAAAGAAGATGGTTGAACAGATTTCAAAAGCTCTCTAATAGCGCTTTATAGAAATTGAAAAGGCCGCTGGGGAAACTCAGCGGCCTTTTTTGTTGAGGTTTGTTTAAGCATGCTGTGGGGAATTATTTAACTCACGCTTCAGACCAATGGTTTGCAGAACTGCGAAGACGGCAACGGATAAGGCAACAACTTCAATCAAAATTGCGCCGTAAGTGCTGACCCATTCAGGGGCGAGGCCCACAATTAGAGAACTTGCTATAACCCACGCAATGTCTGCACCGATAATCATTTTTACAAATTTAGCGTTAATGGGGTTTCTTGTGGCTGTATAGCCGACATCCAGCCCAAAAAGCACCAGTCCCGCACCAAGGATATACAGATACACGCTGTCATTTAGCCCCATGAATTGACTAATGGGTCCGTTTGCAATCAGGCAAAGTGCTCCTGCGACTGTGGAGTTCGCTGCATTGACCAATAATGTGTTTTTCAAAAGGCGGTTTGTCTC
>JAESSA010000097.1 GCA_016764355.1 Sneathiella sp.
ATCCCGCATTTTTCATGAAATTATAACGCGGCGCGATCTTCTAAAAGCGCGTGAAGCCATTCAGAAAGATCCTCCGCTATATGGTGTATATGATCACCATCTGATGTTTCATGAGACCAATGTTCATCATTTGGGATCCAAACCGTTGTCATCCCAAGGTCATGGGCGGGTTTCAGGTTCTTTGCCATATCTTCAAATAGAACAGATTTTTTAGGATTTATGTCCAGCTCTTCGATCAATTGCTCGTACACAGCCATCTCTGGTTTAGGTACAAAATTACTTTTCTTAATGTCAAAAATATCGTCGAAATGATGGTCGATTCCCAATTGACGAGAAACGTTGCTCGCATGCGCTTCTGATCCGTTGGTAAAGATAATTTTACGGCCTTCAAGCTGATCCAGCGCGGCGCTTAATTTATCTGCCCGCTCTAAGTTGCTTACGTCAATATCGTGGACAAAATGCAGAAAATCATCTGGTTTTAGATCATGACGGGACATGAGACCGTTTAGGGTCGTTCCAAATTCATGAAAATACTGTTTCTGAATTGCTTTTGCTTCCGCATGCTCAACTTGCAAAAAATCGGAGACAAATTCACCCATTTTTTTGTCAATTTGCGCAAATAGATTGCAATGGGCTGGATAGAGCGTGTTGTCCAGATCAAAGATCCACACATTGATGTCCGCAAACTGGGACCAGATATTTTCATTTTCCATGGGTGGATTTTGCGCCGAACTGACAAGCAGAACAAGCAAAATATTCTCACGATTACACAGTTTTTATAAGATAGAGATATTCTCACCTTTGTGTGGCTCATAGATACCAAATTACCGAAACATTCGTCAGCCGTAATGTTTGGACAGGTATTTATATTAGGATCCTTCTCAAAATAGAATCGACCATCCTTTTGCGGATATTAGTCAATGCCGCCCAAGATGATCCGGCTTTGAAATCGTCGCAAAAGTCTGAATTGGTCTCCAAATAAGATCTAGCTTGTGGCTGAAAAGAAAATGAAGAGGAGATATGCGTTTCCTCTTCTCTCGGGCTAATGGTTTTTTGAATTTAGTTTAATTAAATTAAACTCAATTTGTTGTGGCTTAAGGGGCTGTTAAGTAGTTTTTTTTAATCTGTAGTAGAATACTACTTAACTTGTTTAAGGTTTCTGCTCGAATATGGATTTACGGCGTTACATTACACCTGGGAAACGATCAGTCGAAGCTGGTGACGCCTCTCGTGGGAAAGCGGTCTCAGACCAATATAGAGAGCTATTGGGTAATTTTCTGAGCCCTGCCTTTCTAGCTGGCGCGAATGCTGAAATAATATATAAAAACGCCCATTCAGAAGCCTTATTGTCTTCACTTAAAGAGATTGAGAATAGTAAACTGGGACAAGCTATTGTAACAGCGCTCAGTACAAACACGCCCTCTCATTACACTTTTACGTATGGAGAGGGCGATGTGATAGAAGTTGTTGATTTAACGTTGCTCCCCATACTTGCCCCTGAGAAACTCGTCCTCGTTACGGGTAAAAGTGCCACTTTACAACGCAACCTTACCTCCGCTCTTGTATCGTCCCGCCAAATGTTTAAAGACCTTGTCACATGCAGCGCTGAGTTCGTGTGGGAAACCGACAGTGCTGGCCGTTTCCAGTTTGTCTCTCCTCGGGGTGCAATTGGGTTTACAGTTGCAGAACTGGATGGTCGAAAAGCAAGTAACCTTATTGTTCAGTTGGAACATGAAGAAAGTAGTGAGCCCGGATCGGGGGTTGATGGTAGCGAGATTGCGGCTTCGAGCCCCTTTGATACGGATATCCCTGTTCATGAGCAGATAGTCTGGTTGCAGGGAAAATCAGGAGAACTATTTTGCATGCGTGTCTCCTCCATTCCTGTCTTCGATGATCAAGGTAATCGCACAGGATGTCGTGGTGCTGGACATGATATTACAGATGAAGTTCGACAACGGGAACGTCTGGAAAAACATGCTGCACAAGAAAAAATGTTAGAGGCCATTATTGATGCAATTCGCCTTGAGATAAATCCAGAGCGGCTCTTTAAAGTTGCGGCAACCGGGGCATGTGAAGCCTTGAATAGTACAAGAATTTGGTTGGGGCGTAGAAATAGTGCCAATGTTTTGGAAGTGGGATTTAAAAGTCGTATTGATGATGCAATCGAAGCGCGATTGTTTGACTGGTTCGATAGCCAACTTGAAAAGCCTTCCGGCGTCTATTCACTAACTTGCTTTTCAGAAGGGCCTTGGCAGATAATAGTGTCTCCGATTTTCTCAGCTGAGCAGATTGAAGGGGTCATTGCGCTGGTTCGGCAAGAAGGGGTCACTGAAATTGATGATAGTGAGCAGCGTTTGCTCCGTCTCCTTAGTGATCATTTAGGCGTCGCTTTGATACAAGTGAAAGCGCGCGAAAAATTGGAACTTCTATCCCATACAGACGAGCTAACAGGTCTTTGGAATAGGAGAGCATTTCATGAAAATGTCAAAAAACGGCTGGCTCAAATCAGTCGCGTCGGAACAGAAAATGCTCTGCTTTACATTGATTTGGATAATTTCAAGCCGGTGAATGATCGATTTGGTCACAAAAAAGGGGATGCTGTTCTCAAAGGCATTAGCACGATGCTGAATAAAAATGTGCGAACCGGTGACTTTGTCTCCCGTCTTGGTGGAGATGAATTTGCTATTTGGTTGCAGGATGTCAATGAAGAGAAAGCCGTTGCAAAAGCGATGGAATTACAAAAAAAATGCTGTGAGTTGTCAGAGCAACTCAAAATCGGAGAGCCAGCTTTAGGCCTTTCCATTGGAATTGGATTAGTTGATGGTTCTCGCCACGAAAAATTGGAAGAGCTGTTAGCACGCGCCGATGCTGCTATGTATGAAGTGAAGTCCAAGGGAAAAGGGACTTTTTCCGTCGCCTGCCCAACAACAGATAAGGCAAAGACAACATGAGACTTTTAAGTTTGTTCAAACGCCGTAAAAAGGCAGTAATTGATTATGACGAAAGTAAATTGCTTGCCCGTAGCAATGACGTGAACGTTAGAACAGACCTCGCATCGAACCCATCTGTCCGTCCAGAAGTTTTATATTATCTGATGGATGATAGTGTTCCGGAAGTTCGACGGAATGTGGCGAAAAATGAAAATACACCCGTTCAGGCAAATAACCAACTGGCGATAGATCATGATGATGAAGTTCGGTCCGAACTTGCACGGAAAATCTGTAGGTTACTTCCAAGTTTGTCGGGGGAAGAGGCAACAACGGTTCGGGAGCAAACCATCAATATTCTTGAGGTGCTGGCATCTGATCAATTGCCGTCTATTCGAGCAATTTTATCTGAATCCCTAAAAGACACACTTGAAGCACCCAAACACGTTATTTTGGCTTTGGCAAAAGACCTTGAGGAAATAGTTGCAAGTCCTGTACTTGAATATTCTCCTCTTCTCTCTGAAGCGGATTTGTTGGAAATTATTGCAAGTGGCGTCGCAAAAGGGGCTTTGCCTGCAATCGCTAGGCGCGAGAATATCGGTGAGGATGTGACCGATGCCGTGGCCGCTTCACTCGAAATTCCAGCTGTTGCAGCCCTACTGGCAAACTCATCAGCTCAGATACGCGAAGAAACATTGGATCAGATTATTAGTCAGGCAGAAAGTGTCGAGCCTCTCCACGAACCTATGGTTATGCGGGTTGACCTTTCTATTCGAGCAATGCGGCGCATCGCGGGTTTTGTGGGCGCCTCTCTCGTTGAAAAATTAGTGCGGAAAAACAATCTTTCTCCAGAAATTGAAAAAGAGCTCAAAAAATCTGTCAAAAGCAGAATTGAAGAAGTTGAGGATTTTTCTGAACCTCAAGAAGACAAGAGTTTGGTTCGCGTCGAAAAATTGTGGGCAAGCGGTAAATTAAATGAAGAAAAATTGAGTGAAGCCGTCGCTGGAAAAGATCTGAGCTTTATTCACAATAGCCTCGCTTTAATGACGGGCTATGATGTTAAGACTGTAAAGGAAATTATCAGTTCTAGAAATGGTAAAGTGGTAACAGCCCTATGCTGGAAGGCCAAATTGTCCATGCGGTTGGCCATTAAAATTCAGGCCGATATTGCTCACATAACACATAAGAAGCTGATCAATGCGCGAGATGGCGTTGAATATCCGTTTGAAGAAAAAGACATGAATTGGCAGTTGTCTTTTTATGAGGATTAGGGACTTCCTAAATCCTCATATTTTTCTCTCAATTGGGCTTTAAATTAAAAAGCGAATAGGGTTTATTCGTCGCCATGATGGATCATCGTTCCGATGCCATGCTCTGTGAAGGTTTCTAAAAGCAATACATGGGGAATTCTGCCGTCCAGAATATGAGCAGCGTCTACGCCATTCTCTAGCGCGTGCAGGCATGTTTCAAGTTTGGGGATCATTCCCCCTTGAATGGTGCCATCTTTGCGCAATCGATTTACATCGGCAGGGGTGAGGCGCGTGAGCAAATTTTTGTCTTTGTCCAGAACGCCTTCAACATCCGTCAACATCGTGAGTTTAGTTGCGCCAATAGCGGCTGCGATATGCCCTGCCGCTGTATCAGCATTGATGTTAAAGGTTTGCCCATTTGGGCCAATACCTATCGGCGCAATAACCGGGATAATATCGTTTTCTTCAAAGCTTTCCAAAATTTCTGGATTAATCTGTTTAGGCTCTCCCACAAAGCCCAAATCCAGAATTCTCTCAATATTGCTGTCAGGGTCGCGTTTGGTCCGCGCAAGCTTCTGAACTTCGATAAGGTTGCCATCTTTACCTGAAAGGCCAACAGCGAGGCCGCCTGCTGCGTTGATGGAAGATACAATATTCTTGTTCAAGGGGCCGGATAGAACCATTTCAACAATTTCAATGGTTGCCTGATCGGTGACACGTAAACCGTCAATAAAAGAGCTTTGAATCTTAAGCCGTTCCAGCATCGCACCGATTTGTGGGCCGCCCCCATGGACAATAATCGGATTAATGCCAACTTGTTTCATTAGGGCAATATCGCTGGCAAAATTCTTTGCGAGGGTTTCATCCCCCATGGCATGTCCGCCATATTTAATGACAAATGTCTGCCCCGAGAATTGGTGCATAAAGGGCAGGGCTTCCGCCAGAATTTTCGCTTTTTCCAGTTGATCTTCAACAGTCATTCGATTGCCACCCATGCTCCGGCTCCTATTTTTACTGCTCAGCTATACTTGCAAGCTCGGCCCGTAGTTCTTCAACACCAATTCCCTTCATGGAACTGGTCAGGAATACTTCTGGATGGGCTGCTGGCCGTTTGGAAAGTTCTTTTTCGATTTTCTCAATAACGACTTTCAATTCCGATTGTTTGGATTTGTCGACTTTAGTGAGAATGATTTGGTAATTTACCGCGGCCATATCAAGCATGGTCATAATTTCGCGATCAACCTCTTTCAGACCATGGCGGCTATCAATTAGCAAGCAGACGCGCCGAAGCTTAGCCCGTCCTTTGAGATACGTGTTTACCAGGTCTGTCCTTGCCGCGATCTTTGTTTTTGATGCTTTCGCATATCCATGGCCCGGCAAATCAACAAGGGAAAAGCGTCCGCCCAGATCAAAGAAATTAATCTGTTGGGTTCTTCCTGGCGTATTAGATGTTCTGGCTAAAGTATTACGATTGGTCAGCGCATTTATCAGGCTTGATTTCCCAACGTTGGAACGGCCAGCGAAAGCAACTTCGTTCAGCGGCAAGTCAGGGAGCCTGTCCAACGTCGCGGCACCGGCGACAAATTGGCATTCTTGCGCAAAAAGCAAGCGGCCCGCTTCAATACGGGCCGCTTGTTCTTTTTCCTGATCGTTAAGGTCAGTCATTTGAATTCTATGCTTTCGTTGATTGGCCGCTAACGCTAACGCCCATCTTCCGCATGATGTACCACTGCTGCGCGATGCTGAGGCAGTTGTTCCATGTCCAGTAAATTACCAGTCCTGCTGGGAAACTTGCGAGCAAGAATGTAAAGAAAATTGGCATGAACATGAAAATTTTCGCTTGCACAGGATCGGCAGGTTGTGGGTTGAATTTTTGCTGTAGGAACATGCTGACGCCCATAAGAAGCGGCAAGGCACCGATAAGCAAGAATTCAGGGGGCGTCCAAGGAATAAGCCCAAAGAGGTTGAAAATAGTTGTTGGGTCTGGTGCAGACAAGTCAGTTATCCACCCATAGAAAGGTTGGTGACGCATCAGGAGCGTTACGAACAAAACTTTGTAGAGGGCGAAGAAAATCGGAACCTGTAAAAGGATAGGCAAACAACCCGCTGCAGGATTGGCTTTTTCCCGTTTGTAAAGCGCCATCATTTCCTTGTTGAGCTCTTGCTTGTCGTCACCAAATTTTTCGCGAAGCTTTACCATTTCTGGCTGCAATTTCTTCATTTTGCTCATGGACACGTATGATTTATGGGCCAAAGGCAAGAGGAGAAGCTTGATAACAACGGTCAGGGCGAGGATTGCAAGGCCCAGATTGCCAATTTGTTCTGCGAGGAATTCAAGGGCAAAATAGATAGGTTTTGTCAGGAAGTAGAACCAACCCCAATCGATGGCAAGTTCAAGCCGATCAATGCCAAATTCTTCTTCATACTTGTCAAGGACGTGAACTTCCTTCGCACCAGCATAAAGACGGTTTGTTGCCGTTGCTGATCCGCCAGCTGGGATGGTGACGCCATCTTGATTAAGGTAATCTGTCTGGTAACGATCACCATTTGCTATGTGATTGAACCGGCCTTTGAATTTCACGGATTGATCGGGCAATAAAGCGGCAAGCCAGAACTTGTCTGTCATGCCAATCCAGCCGCCAGTGGAATCTACAGATTTGCTGCCTTCTTCAGTAAGGTCATCGTAATCCAATTCTTCAAGGGTCTCATTAAAGACACCAATGGGTCCTTCATGAAGAATATAAAAGCCGGTTGTTTCTGGTAAGCCAGTTCTGGAAATCAAACCGTAAGGAAACAGGGTGACATCTGTCGTGCCCGTATTTCGAACTTGTTGGTCAATTGTGAACAAGTAGTTTTCATCTAGGCTGTAAGTACGGGTAAAGATCAAGCCTTCGCCGTTATCCCATGTCATGACAAGCGGGCTGTCTGGTGTCAGCTGGCTGGAATTAGTCTTCCAAAGTGTGTCGTTGTTGGGGAGTTTTACTTTAAGGTCTGAAGAGACGCTCCAACCAAAGTCAGCGTAATAGGGATTAGGGCTTCCTGTTGGGGACAGGAGTTTGATTTCCGGGCTGCTTGGATCAACTGTTTCATGATAATTGCTAAGGCTAAGATCATCGATCCTTGCGCCTTTCAATGAAATGGATCCGTGCAAGGAAAGTGTGTTGATTGCAATGCGCGGTGAGGATTTCAGGCTTTCTTCACGAGAAATAGTTTGCTCTACAATTCCTCCAACGGAAGGCGCTGATGCTGTCCCCAAATTCGGGCTGGGAGCCGTACTTCTCGAGCCAGATTGTTCTGTTGCCTGTTGAGCATTCTGCTCTTCGATTTTCGGAGTATCTACAAAATACTGAAACCCGAAAATAATCAGGAAACTAAGGACGACTGCAAGGATCACATTCTTTTGATCGGACATTTCTAAGCCTTAAATTCTACTCAATGCTAACGCTGTCGGACGAGTGTGTCCCGCAATGATGACTATGTTTGTGTTTGCCGGGAACCGGATCATATCCGTGCCCGCCCCATGGGTTACATCTTCCCAGACGCATAATAGTAAGCCATGAACCTTTTATGGGTCCGTGGGTGCTTAAAGCTTCCAACGCATACGCAGAACAGGTCGGATGATACCGACAATTCGCAGGAAGATAAGGGGATATGATGTATCGGTAAACCTTTATCATGGCTTTAAGGATAAAAGTGACAAGATCACGCATGCTCTGCCTCTTTCTTTAAAGCACCAACTTTCCCCAAAGCTTTAATCAAATCCCGCTTGAGATCTGAATAAT
>JAESSA010000098.1 GCA_016764355.1 Sneathiella sp.
GTCGTTAATAAGCATAAGGCGACCAGGACCTACTTCTTCATGAAAACTACCCGCCGCATTGGTGACCAATAGTATTTCTATGCCAATAAGTTTTAAAACTCGGACCGGGACGGCTAAATCTCTTGGATCGATGCCTTCATATAGATGAATGCGTCCCTGCATGCAGACGACAGGCATACCGCCTAATCGGCCAAGGATAAGGCGTCCCTCATGACCTTCCACTGTTGATTGAGGGAAGTCTGGAATATCTGCAAAATCTATGCTGGCGACAACATCGATTTTGTCCGCCAGTCCGCCCAGGCCAGAACCCAGTATGATGCCGACACGAGGGGTGAAGCCTTGTGCTGCGTTTTTTACAAAATCTGCAGCAACGTTTGGATCAAGTCCCATTATCTTTCCTTGATGTATGGTATGCCAATAGCTTTCGGTGGATGTGCCTTTCCGACAAATCCAGCGAGCAATAAAACGGTTAAAATATAAGGCAATGCCTGAATAAACTGTACGGGTATAACGCCAACGATAGGCAGATCAACCCCTTGCAACCGCGCTTGGAGTGCGTCGGTGAAGGCAAATAACAAGCAAGCAAATAAGGTAGGTACAGGTTTCCACTTACCGAATATCAAGGCAGCGAGCGCTAGATACCCTTTACCTGCCGTCATATCGCGAATAAATCCAGCCCCGTGAGCGGAAGAAATATAAGTGCCTGCAATGCCGCACAGCAGTCCTGTTACGGCGAGCGCTTTGTAGCGCATCAAATCTACAGAAATACCTGCCGTATCAACCGCATGAGGATTTTCCCCAACGGCACGAACTCGCAATCCAAACCGCGTACGATACATCACATAAGCCACAATCGGTACTGAGATCACAGCTATATAGACAAGAATATTGTGGCCTGAAATCAATTCTGCATAGGTGAACCCAATGATTGGAGTATCCCGTAATGCATCTGCAAATGGCAGGGTGATGGGCTGAAATCTTGAGTCACCAGAGAGCGCTGGGGTTTGACCGCCTTTGTGAAACCATGCAATGGCAAGGGTTGGGGTCAGGCCCGCAACCATAATATTGATGGCCATACCCGATACCACTTGATTACCTTTATGGGTAACACAGGCATAAGCATGCAACGACGATAGGGCGAGAGAGGTTAAGATACCCGCACCCAATCCGACCCAAGCAGAGCCTGAGACGCTGGCTGCTGCAGCCGCTGCAAATGCTGCACCTAACATTTTACCTTCTAGCCCAATATCAACCACGCCAGAGCGTTCTGAAAACATCCCTGCCATGGCAGCTAAAATGAGGGGGGTCGCTACCCGAAACGTGGCATCAAGCAGCAGAATAAAAAGCTGGATACTGTCCATGATCTAAGCCCTCGCCGCAGTAGTGGTTTTTTTGCGTTTAAAAAAGCTTTCGATTTTTGGACGGAACATATTTTCTAGTGCGCCAGAAAATAGAATAATCAGGCCTTGGATAACGATCACCATTTCACGGTTAATGGTTTTCATCTCAAAGGCGAGCTCCGATCCACCTTGATACAGGGCGCCAAACAAAAGGGCAGCAATGAAAATACCAACAGGGTGGTTTCGGCCCATCAATGCCACGGCAATTCCAACGAAGCCAAATCCGCCGGTAAAATCTAGGATCAACCGATGATGAACACCCAATACTTCATTCACGCCAACAAAACCTGCGAGGGCACCAGAGAGAGCCATCGCCAGGATGATGTTACGGGAGGGAGAAATGCCAGCATATTTAGCGGCTGTTTCGTTTTGACCCACCACACGAATTTCATAGCCCCAGCGTGTGCGCCACACGAAATAATAAAAAGCGCCACTTAGCAGTAATGCAAAGATGAAAGACACATTTAACGGCGTATCTGGCATGGGAAGAAAGTCATGGAAAAAGGGAAGCCATGAAAGTTCAGCAAATTCCCTGCTTTCAGGAGACTGTCCGCCAGGCGCAATAAGAACTTCAACCAACAGATAAGTCATGATCGAGGCAGCAATGAAGTTAAACATAATCGTTGTTATGACGATATGGCTGCCCCGTTTTGCCTGTAAATAGCCCGGAATATAAGCCCAAAATGCCCCAAAGGCCGCAGCAGTCGCGATGGCTATTGGAATGACGACCCAACTTGGCAGAAAATCGAGATAAAGTGCAGCTAAACCAACCCCAAGGCCCCCCATTAACGCTTGTCCTTCCGCGCCAATATTGAAAAGACCGCAATGAAAGGCGATGGCGACGGCCAAGCCGGTAAAGATAAAATTCGTTGTGTAATAAAGGGTGTAGCCGATGGCATCTGCATATCCAAAAGCACCATAGAACAAAACCTCCAGTGCTTGAATAGGATCGTCGCCTACAATAAGAATGACAATTCCTGAGATGAAAAGAGCAGCTGCCAGATTAATCAAGGGGATAAGGGCAAGGTTGACCCAAGCTGGAACCTTTGCCGGTGATCCAAATTTTGATTTTACCTCGATCATGAATCTGCCGCCTTGTTTTCTTCCAATTGTTCTGATGTGGGGTCTTCTTTAACACCTGCCATCATGAGCCCAAGACGTGTTTCTGTCGCATCTTTTGCATCCAATTCGCCCACAATTTCACCATCAAACATAACGGCAATTCGATCAGACAAAGACATCACTTCTTCAATTTCCACAGAGACAACCAAAATTGCCTTTCCGGCATCCCGCATTTCAATCAGTTGTTTGTGAATGAATTCAATAGCGCCAATATCAACACCGCGGGTCGGTTGACCGACAAGTAAAATATCGGGATCGTTCTCCATCTCGCGGGCCAGTACTAGCTTTTGCTGGTTGCCTCCTGAGAAACCTGAAGCGTTTAAATTGGGGTCGGGAGGGCGAACGTCAAATTTTTCTATATATGCCTCGCAAGTCTTCAAGACAGAGTTTTGATCGAGGGTCGTTCCCTTGTTATAATTGGGAGAATCGTGGTAGCCCAATATAGTATTTTCTTTTGCAGAAAAGGACAATATAAGGCCGGAACGGTGTCTATCTTCGGGTACATGTCCCAAGCCAATTTTTCGCAAATTACGGGCGTTGAAAGAACGCGAATTGGTAATGTCTTCGTCTTTATATATGACTGAGCCAGCGCTGGGACGGTCTATCCCGCCAAGGACGGAAAGCAACTCTGACTGGCCATTGCCTGAAACCCCCGCAATTCCAAGAATTTCTCCGGCTTTAATATCAAGATCAATCTTTTTAAGACGCAGGACGCCTTCTCCATCAATAAAGCTGAGATCCCGGATTTTCATGATAGTTTTGCCGGGGGTGGCCTCTTCTTTCTCGACTTGCAGCAAAACGGTTCTACCGACCATCAATTCCGCAAGATGTTCACGACTTGTATCCTTAGTTGCCACATGGGCAACCATTTCCCCGCGACGCATGACAGATACATTGTCTGTAATTGCCATAATCTCACGAAGTTTATGAGTAATAAGGACAACGGTTTTCCCCTGATCTCTCAACGTATTCAAGATACGGAAAAGGTGGTCTGCTTCTTGCGGTGTTAAAACACCGGTAGGTTCGTCCAATATCAATATTTCGGCGCCCCGATAGAGAGCTTTCAGGATCTCAACCCGTTGGCGTAAGCCTACAGGGAGATCACCGACATAAGCGTCTACATCAATTTCAAGGCTGTATTCTTTTTCAAGTCTCAGTAATTCTTTTCTTGCTTTAGTTAGGCCGTCAGTCAGGCGTGCGCCACCTTCGACACCTAGAATAACATTCTCAAGGACAGTGAAGGTGTCTACCAGCATAAAATGCTGATGTACCATTCCGATGCCAGCGGCGATCGACGCTTGTGGATTATCAATAAGGCATTCTTTTCCATTGACAAGAATAATGCCTTCTTCGGCTTGATAGAAGCCATATACAATACTCATAAGTGTAGACTTACCAGCGCCATTTTCGCCAATTATTCCATGAATGGTACCGCGACCCACGGACAAGGAAATATCCTTGTTCGCGTGGACCGGGCCAAACCACTTATTGACGCGGCGCAATTCGAGCGCCGTGTTATTTGTCATCATGATGGTGTGTCTTATTTTGACATATAATCAGTGACGGCAATTTTGCCTGAGATAATATCGGCACGGGCTGCTTCCAGCTTGGCAATGACCTCTTTAGTCAAAACAGATGAGTTATACTGATCAACAGCATATCCAACGCCACCTTCTTTTAGGCCTAGAACCCTGATGCCAGCTTTCCAAGTGCCGGCTTTTGCAGTGGCAAATGTTTCTCTTACAGCTACGTCAACGCGTTTTGTCATGGATGTTAGCATAACGCCTGGGTGAAGGTAGTTTTGATTACTATCAACACCAATTGCCAGTTTTCCGGCATCTTTTGCTGCTTGATAAACACCAATTCCTGTACCACCAGCTGCGGCATAAACCACATCAGCACCGCGATCAAACTGGCTTCTTGCTAGTTCTCCGCCTTTAGTTGGATCATTCCAAGCGGCAGGTGTTGTTCCTGTCATGTTTTGGAAAACTTCAGCTTTTGGATTGGCGTATTTCGCACCTTCTACATAACCCAGTGCAAATTTGCGGATTAAAGGGATATCCATTCCGCCAACAAAACCGACTTTTCCTGTTTTACTGGAAAGGGCCGCGGCCATACCAACAAGGAAAGAACCTTCTTGTTCTTTAAAGACAATGGATTGAACATTTGGAAGATCAACAACCATATCAATGATTGTGAATTTTGTATTTGGATATGCTTTTGCTGCTTTTTCAACGGCGGACGCTTGGGCGAAACCCATTGCAACGATAACAGACGCCCCTTTTTTCGCCATCCGCTTAAGAGCTTGTTCGCGCTGTGATACTTGCGTTACTTCAAACTCAAGATAATCAATGCCAGAACTTTTCTTAAACTCTTCTGCGCCGTTATAAGCCGCTTCGTTGAATGATTTATCAAATTTTCCGCCCATGTCAAAAACGATGGCTGGTATGAATTCATCCGCAGTTGCAACGCCCGATACGGCAACAGCCGCCGCAGCTAATACTGCTATTTTAAATTGTTTTATCATTTTTTATAAACTCCCTGAATTGGTAAACAGTATACATCCCCAAAAAAAACAACACTACAAAACCTGACTGAACGGTCAAGTCTTATTGTTTTATAAGAAAGTATAAGGCTGAAGTTATGCAACGGCTAGATATTTGCTTAAGATTGCGTTGTAAAAGGGTGTTTAATAAGACAAACAAAGATATAAGAGGATTGAGTTGGCATTTTAAGAGGTTTCATGATGACAAAAAGCGAAAAAAATACTGTAAATATTAAGGTGATGGTTGAGTCCCAATTGTCTGGAGACAAAGGATTCGCCAACGGCAAGAAATTACGACGCTTAGGAATTGAGGAATTCTCTAACCAATTGTCTGGCAATATTGCAGAAAAAGTGGCAAGGCAATTGTCTGATCCCAGACGGAAAAAACGAGCAGACAGATCTAAGTCTTAAATCTATTGGGTTGGATGATATAATGTTTGTTTTGCGTGGCGTAAGCAGCAAGAGGCTTTCTATCAAAGCATTGAGTATATGGATTGTTATTGCATTAATTGCGCCTAACTTTGCTTTGGCTAGGACTGTCTTGATTGTGAATGCGGATGATAACCAGCAAAGTGAACTCGCATCCAACCTATATAGAAAAGTAGTATCCCGAATTTCTGAACATTTAGAAAAAGCGGGATTTCAAACCAGAGAAGATGAGACGAAACCTGTTGAGCAAGCGGACTTTTTCGTGCGTGAGACAGATGTCGCATTGCTAGAGCGTGTCCGAACTGAACAAAAAGGACAGGTGGATTACATTGCTTTGGTTCAAATTTTGGCAAATACGGTCCTGCTTGAAGAAGGTACACGCATAGAAGTGGAAATTCTCGGACGAATGCTAAGGGTTAGCAATGGAGACGTTCTCGCCAGATTTAACCTAGCTGTTCCTAGCCACTTGAATGCGCCACCCTCGTGCAATCTAAAATGTATCGTTCAGTTGCTTGAGGATAACACATCCCAGCTGGCAAATAGTTTGGGGCAAGTGCTTGCAAAAAGGCTGCAAGGGTCTCCTTAGATTTCCTTACAAAGAATGGCGATAATATTCATTATTATCTGGCGGCCCATCTGATATTTCCATGGTTAAAGTGTCCAGATTCATGATGACCGAGGCAACTGTAACGGTTCGGGCTTCTTCAGGGTCCGCTGGGTTTGCATAGCGGCATATGGCCTTTGGCGCACCGAAAGAATCCTTCAGGCAAGTTTTGAATGTTTCAGCATCCCAACCGTTTTTTGACTGTCTGATCAATTTATCCAATCTTGGAGTTCTGTATAAACTGCAGGGAGCAATGCGTTCAAATTCCGATGTTATTCCGTTGCGATTAATGAAATGGTTTCCATGGGTGATTAATCCATCCACCGGGTATAGGGCATGAGCAACGGTTGCAGAACTTTCAATATCAAGAACATCACCGCCGCTTTGTCCTATAAGCCAATTTGTTGAACAGACCCGATCCGTAGATAAAATGACCTTCATTGCGTCATTGAGATTCTGGGCTCTCATAATGTCTCTGACGCGAATATGGAAAGGACGGTGGTGAAGCGCTTGCCCATCCCCGTGAGAAGAAAGCCCGTTCACACAAAGACCAACGCCGTTTTCGTTAAATCCGATCATGCCGCTGACAATACCCGCTTGGGTCAGAATAAGGTAATCAGGATGCTCGTCTGATGTGACTTTCAGCAAACACATATTGCCCAATAAACCTTCAAGCCAATCCCAATTTTGCCCCATTATGGTATGGCCCGTTGTTGTATATTCCGGCTGTACACCAAAAGCTGTGCAGCCTTCAGGCTCATGGCTTGGTATAGCATTCGCTGCTGCCGCTTCATTTGTATAAAGCGTGTAAGAGAGTTCATACCGGGCATTTAGCAAGCTGATATGCGAGATCGGCAAATCAGCGCCATCAGCGATGCCTTTCATCTCTTCATAATATTCTTCATCATGTTGCTGAAAACGAACAGCCCATTTCGAAGCTTCAGTTTGGATTTTTTCTATAGTCGTGCCGCCTAACAAAAACCTGTTTGTGTAGGTTTTTACATTCGCGCGAATATTTTCAGCCAGCTCCTGACCATGTTTTATCCCACGCGCGTAAGCTGTTCCATTAAGTTCCAAGCATCTGATCGCCATATCCATCCCACCTCTTAATGTTCTTTTTCTTATCAGCTTAGAATAATAAGGCGAAAGGATGCCAGAAATATCTTCTGTTTTAATGACGGCTTGCAGCTTGTTACCCGTTGGCTGTATCCTGCAGGCGAAATTTAACAGACAGGTATTTTGCAATGGCCATTGATCCACGTTTTCCAAATTTGCATATTCTCGATCATCCGCTGATTGTCCATAAACTCAGCCATATGCGGAAAAAAGATACGTCTACTCGAACCTTTCGGCAGCTCTTAAAGGAAATCGCGCAACTGATGGGGTATGAAATTACGCGTCAGCTTCCAATGACGACGGAAAAGATACAAACGCCAATATGCCCTATGGATGCACCAGTATTGCAGGGTAAAAAAGCAGCTATTGTTCCGATTTTACGGGCGGGACTTGGTATGGCTGATGGGCTTCTTGACTTGATGCCTTCTGCCCGCGTGGGTCACATTGGTATGTATCGAGATCCGGACACCAAACGTCCTGTTGAATATCTTCGTAAACTGCCAACTGCAGAAGATCGTTTGTTTATTCTTGTTGATCCCATGTTAGCGACTGGATATTCCGCAGCAGCCGGTGTGGAAGTGCTTCTTGATCATGGAGTTGACCCAGAACGGATTAGTTTTATGGCATTGGTTGCAGCCCCTGAAGGGGTGCAAGTTATGTTAGGTAAGCACCCGAAGGTGAAGGTTTTCGTGGCGGGATTGGATGAAAAGCTGGACGATCATGCGTATA
>JAESSA010000099.1 GCA_016764355.1 Sneathiella sp.
AATTGTGAACATGCCACTGGCATCATCACTGAGGCTGTAACTAAGTGACCCACTTTCAGGGTCAACAGCGGAGATCGTGCCGACCACATCTCCGATGGACGCATCTTCGCCGATATTGTTATTGCTTAGACCCAAAGAATGCGGTGCCGAATTGATAATGTCGTCGTCGATTTTAGTATCGTTTTGGGGCGCCACTGGTACTTGTTGCGTAATATCTACTTCTGTTGGTTGCTGTACTGATGGAGTTTTTTGAAATTCCTCATCAGCAGTTTCGTCTAAAATTCGAGGTTGAGTGCTGAAATCTGTTGTTTCAAGTAAAGAGGATGACGGTTGAGATACGTTACTTTCTTGGTGCGTGTCGCTGAGGAAAGAAGACTCATTTTGCTCTTCAACTTCAAGTGCGGAATTCAGTAAATTTTGAGGACTTGAAAGAGGTATGTCAGCTTGAACCGTATCGATGCTTTTTTCAAGATCTCCCACTGTATCAGCGCGGACGCTCTCAGGGTCAGTGATTTTCTTGGTTTGAGTATTGCTTTCCTCATGTTCGTTTTGGCTGCCAGTGTGAAGTGCGGCTAAAGATCGATCTCCTTCATTTAGAAGAAAATTCTCTTTATTGCCTCCTTCTTCCTCGGTAAGGGGCTTGTTCTTTTCTGACTGCCCGTATGTCATTGTCTCTAAATCTTGTTTTAGAGCAGCAGCACGTTCGGTCGGTGTCCTAGGTTCACTCATGATTTTAATCACTCAATGAAATATTTACAGAAATCGAAAACAAAGCCCTTCAACATATTTTGGGAAGGGGTCCTCCTTTGTACCTTTTTGGCCCT
This sequence comes from Sneathiella sp., assembly GCA_016764355.1. Taxonomy (GTDB): domain Bacteria; phylum Pseudomonadota; class Alphaproteobacteria; order Sneathiellales; family Sneathiellaceae; genus Sneathiella. The sequence goes on from JAESSA010000099.1 coordinate 825, forward strand.
TAAGGAACGGTTAAGGTTAAAATTAAGTTCTCAGGCGAGTGGCTTGACGCTCTTTATGATGAAGGTGCTTTTAACTTCTAAACCACTAAAGTTCGCTCAATCTGTTACTTATTTCGTTTAAGAGGTTTTGCGCGAGAAACTGCGCAAAGTGATTGTAGCGACGCCCGCCATTACCATGCTGCCGCCGATGAAAAGCGTCGTGGTTATTCGATCGTCCCAGAAAATGACCCCTAAGATGACTGCAAAAACGGGAACAAGCATGTAATAGGGGGCAACCGTGCTGACAGGATAGTATTTAAGCAATAAATTCGCGGCTCCGTGACCAATAACGGAAGCGCCAATTGCAGAATAAGCAACGCCAGACCATTGTTGGATATTGGCATTTAATATTGCATCGGTTTGACCGCTCTCGAATATCATAGAGAGTATAAAGAGAGGTATCATGCCAAGTGCTGCCGTCCAAAAAGTAAGGTTAAGAGCACCCGCATGGGGCATAGTTCTAACTAAAATTAAATTAATCGAAACAAACAATGACGCGATAATAACCAATCCTGGGGCCAGCAAGGTATCAAACGCAGAGTCGTCAAAGCCAATGATCATTACCCCAGTAAAGGAAAGGATAATTGCTGACCAGCGTCTCCATCCCACCTGTTCTTTAAGGAAGAGGATTGCGAGTAAAGTTGAGAAAGGGACGAATATTTGACTTAAAATGGCGACAGGAGATATCTCTTCGGCAAGAGACAAGCCCCAGAACATAAGAGAGAAATGCAGCACACCCATTAACAACCCCATTTGAAGTACTTTTATCCAATATCCGCGAGGAATACGTGCAAAGGGGAGTAATATTATGACAACCATCAAAAACCGTAAGGCCGTAAAAAGCAACGGAGGGAAGATCGTCATGCCAATTTTTGCGGCCAAAAAATTAGATGCCCAAAGTATATTAATCAAGAGCATCAAGGCAAGATGTTTTGGTTTCAATTTAACGTCCTGAGATAAGCAAAAGAGATGTGGTTGGTAATGCAATCACCGGATAGGAGATCTATAAATTCTGCTGGAAATAACAGCTAAGTGAGTCAATTAGGGTGCGGATTTTAGGCGATAAATGTTGGTGGCTTTGGTAAAGTACATTAATATTGAAATATTTTTCTTCATATTCGTCAAGCACCACTTCCAATTTACCGTTTTGAATGGCTTTTCCAGTAATAAAAGTTGGTAAATAAGTGATCCCAAACCCTGAGACAGCAGCCTCGCATAAAAGGTCTCCGTTATCGGAAGAAAAGCGCCCTGACACAATTTGCCTTTTCATTTTACCGTTTACGATAAAGGGCCATGTTTTTCCTTCTGTTGAATCTGTGTATTTCATACAATTATGATTGACCAAGTCAGTAGGCTTTTGGGGGCGGCCATGCTGAGCGAAATATTCAGGGCTTGCACAAACAACTCGTCTACAAGTGACCAGTTTTTTTGAGATTAAGCTGGAATCTTGAAGGGGACCGATGCGTACAGAAAGATCGTATCCTTCCGAAACCAAATCAATTTTCCGATCAGAAAGAAATGTTTGTATGGATACTTCTGGATAATTGTGAAGGTAGTTTGAAAGCGCCGGCCCTAGATATCGAATTCCAAAGCTTAAAGGGGCGGAGAGTTTTATTTCGCCAACAGGTCTTTCTGTTTTATGACGAATAGCATCTTCAACCTCTTCCAATTCGTCCAGAAATTTTCGGACATAATCCAAATAACTACGCCCAGTGTCCGTCAACCGGACATTTCGTGTTGTTCTGTGAAAAAGGGATGTCCCTAAATATGCTTCAAGGTCTTTCACACGTTTACTGATCACAGATGTGGTCAAGTTTAGTTTTCTAGCGGCTTCGGCAAAACTACCGGATTGGGCTACCAGAGTGAACGCTTTCATATTTGCAAGTTTATCCATTGTTCTATTTTATCGAATAAACAGTTTCTTTTTACAAGTATTATCAAAATAATTATTGCAGTTTATAGTCGTTTTCAAGGATCAGACAGATACAGGAGATGACACGATGTTGACGAAACGGCACGGAGGCGATCGCGGCCCTACAAATGCTGGTTGGCTTAAAAGTATGCATACCTTTTCTTTTGGCCAGTTCTATGATCCAGCTTTTATGGGATTTGGACCTTTGAGAGTTCTAAACGATGATATGGTTATTCCGGGTGCTGGTTTCGATACCCATGGTCATCGGAATATGGAAATTATTTCATATGTTTTTGAGGGGAATCTTGCCCATGAGGATAGTATGGGGACCGGGTCTCACATTAATGTTGGTGATGTGCAAATCATAAGCGCCGGTCGGGGGATAACTCATAGCGAGTTTAATGGATCAAAAGACGAACGAGTCAGATTTTTGCAAATTTGGATTATGCCAGATGAGGAGAATACAAAACCCAAATATCAGCAAAAATCCTTTCAATCTGCGGATATGAAGAACCAGTTCAAGGTTGTTGTTTCAAGGGACGGTGAAGATGGCTCCCTTCTTATAAAACAAGATGCGAGAATGTTGGTTGGGAAATTGAGTAATGGTAAATCCGCCGAGTTTCTACCAACAGCAGGCCGTAAATATTGGGTTCAAATGGTAAAAGGAAAGGCCACTGTAAATGGTCATTCAGCGACAGCCGGTGATGGCTTTGCCATTCAAGATGAGGAAAGAATTATTGTCAAAGGCAAGGGCGGTGCGGAAGTTTTGCTGTTCGATTTGCCTAATTGATATTTTGGGTTTCATTGATTGCTTGCTGCCGCGCGGATGCTTTGAGACATAATACTGAGGGATGTATTTTCTTTTGAACCTGCCCGTGTGGTGAGTCCAACAGCGCCGCGTGTCTCACTTGTGTCAATGGGAAGGCACACCATGCGGCCGTCTTGAAGATCGTTGTGAACGACACCTTCGGAGATAATCCAGACAGCATCTGTTGAACGAATAAAGGCGCGACCAAATGAATCTGAAACGGTTTCGATTTGTATGGGAAGTTCCGGAATACCATTTGCTATTAAAAACCGTTCAACGAAGGGGCGGATTACAGACGCTTTTGTTGGCATCAGGATTGTGTATTTCCGAAGATCATCAAGTCGTAATTGGGCGGTGGCAAGAAGAGGATGTTCTGCCCTGACCGCAAGAATGACTTGTTCACTATATAAATGCTCGAATTCAAGACCTATCATAGTCTCGGGGGCCGCTAGTCTGCCAACAACGATATCAAGTTCAGCGGCGCGAAGTTGGGATAGAAGAACCGAATTTTCTCCGGTCACGATCTTGATTTCACTGCCAACATTTTCTTTTAGATACCTTTGAATGGCATCAGGCATAATACGGGCGGATACTGTTGGCAATGCGCCAATCCGAACCGGTGGGGCTGATTGCAGAAGCGCTTGATTAACAGAATCCACCCCTTGTAGAACCGAGGCGACACTAGCTCCAGCATGGCGCAGAAAGACCTCTCCTATTCGATTGAGCTTAATGCCGCGTCCTTCTTTTTCGAAAAGCTTGACGCCCAGAATTTCTTCAAGCTCCCGAATGGTTTTGGTAACAGCAGGCTGGCTGACGGCAAGTATATCGGCAGCTTTTCCGACACTTTTCTGTCGTGCGACCTCAATGAAGATCTGTAAATGGCGAAATTTGATACGTGTGCGGTTCATAAATATAACTGTATGATTATGAGAAATATCAAAAATATCATTTTACCTAACAAAATCAATCTGATTTTATAAGAGCAACAGGAGGACGCTTTGAAATTTTTGAAAACCAATCATACGACTATTCATTATCAAGTACTGACAAAAGAGCTGAGCGCACCAGTGTTGGTCTTCTCTAATTCCTTAGGGACTGATTTCCGCATTTGGGATGAGGTCGTGGAGGATTTATGCAGGGATTCCACAATTGTCACATATGATAAACGAGGTCACGGGCTATCTGATCTTGGTACGACGCCCTATACGTTGGATGATCATGTCGATGATTTGGAAGCCCTCCTCGATCATTTAAAATGCAAGCAAGCTATTGTGTGTGGGCTATCTGTCGGCGGGTTGATCGCTCAAGGGTTATATGCACGTCGCCCTGATCTTGTTGCAGCTCTTATTCTTTGTGATACCGCGCATGTAATCGGCACCCCTGCCATGTGGCAGGAAAGAATGGACGCTTTGCAGGCGGGCGGATTAGCGCCAATGGTTAATGCGGTTATGGAACGCTGGTTTACGCCCAGTTTTCGAGAAGATAAAAATTCCAGCTATCAAATCTGCCGGACTATGTTTGAACGGCAAGATTTGGCGGGATATATTGGAACATGTGCTGCTATTCGGGATACTGATCTAACGGCACAGGCAAAGAAGATAATGGTGCCAACTCTTTGCCTCGTTGGCGATCAGGACGCGGCGACGCCGCCAGAAGTCGTGCAAGAACTTGCAAACTTGATCCCTGGTGCGAAATACCAAATTATTGAAAATGCAGGACACATTCCTTGTGTTGAGCAGCCGCAGATTTTTACTGCGATGATAAAAGAATTTACCCAAAATCTAAGTGTAGGAGATTGTTGATGAGCACCCTTGAGTCTGCATCTCGTCGGTATTTACAAGGCCGGGAGACCCGGAAATTGGTTCTAGGAGATGCTCATGTTGCACGAGCAGAAGCAAAATCGACCGCTTTTGATGAGCCTTTTCAGGATCTTATCACAGAGGGAGCTTGGGGTTTAGTTTGGTCTCGGGATCAATGGTCGAAAAGAGAGAGGTCAATCGTCACCGTCGCGTTGCTTGCGGCCCTTGGACATTATGATGAATGTGCCATGCATGTAAGGGCGACTGCAAATACGGGGGCGACTCGCGACGATATTTGCGAAGCCATGCTTCATGTAGCCATTTATGCTGGCGTCCCTGCTGCAAATAGTGCCATAAAAATAATAAAAGAGGTCTTCCAGGAAATGGACGACGAAGCCGCTCAATCAAACGGAGAGAGTGAATGAGTAATCAAAAGCCAGAGACCGGCGCTTTCTTCCAGCGGGATAGAAACTGGCAACCAGACGCCTACACCCCAAAGTACAAAACTAGTATTTTAAGATCGCCTCAAAAACCTTTGCTCTCCCTTGATGGTACGTTGAGTGAGATTACTGGTCCAGTTTTTGGACATAATATTCTGGGTGAGCTGGATAATGATTTACTTCTCAATTTCTCAAAAGACGGACAAACGCCTGTTGGTGAGCGTATCGTCGTCCATGGGCGTGTGTTGGATGAGAGAGGCGTCCCTGTTAAAGGAGCTCTTATTGAATTTTGGCAAGCAAATGCGGGCGGTCGGTACCGTCATAAAAAAGAAACCTATCTGGCCCCGCTTGATCCCAATTTTGGTGGCTGCGGGCGAACCATCACTGATGAAAATGGAGGCTACTGCTTCCGGACAGTGAAACCTGGCGCTTATCCTTGGCCAAATGGGGTGAATGACTGGCGCCCTGCCCATATACATTTTTCTCTCTTTGGGCATGGCTTTTCACAACGCTTGATAACGCAAATGTATTTTGAAGGCGATCCCCTGATCTGGATGTGTCCTATCGTGCAATCTATCGGGGATAAGGACGCAATTAACCAGTTGATTGCTCCCTTAGATATGGCGAGTGCCATTCCAATGGATAGTCTTGCGTATAAATTTGATATTATTTTACGGGGCCGCCGGTCCACCTTGTTTGAAAATCGCCGGGAGGGGAATTAATGACACAGCCGCTCACTTATTTTAAAGAAACTCCCTCACAAACCGCTGGACCCTATGTTCATATCGGATGTACACCTAATTTTTCCGGGCTAGAGGGTGTATTTCCCGCCGATCTTGGCACAAAAATGCTAAGCGGAGAGGCGGAAGGCAAGCGGATAATTATTCGCGGTCGGGTGCTGGATGGAACCGGTGCGCCTATTAAGGATGCGCTGGTTGAAATCTGGCAAGCTGATGCAAAGGGCCTTTATAATAGCCCAACTGAGCATCGCGGACAGGCTGACCCAAATTTCACCGGTTGGGGCCGTTGCCCCTCTGATATGACATCTGGCGAATTTGTTTTCGAGACCATCAAGCCGGGCCAAGTACCCTTTAAAGATGGACGTTTGATGGCGCCTCATGTCACGTTGTGGATTGTTGCTCGCGGGATAAATATCGGGTTGCAAACACGCATGTATTTCTCTGATGAAGAGAAGGCAAACGCGGATGATCCCATTTTGGTGCGCATCGAGCATCGTCATCGGGTTTCAACTTTGATTGGAACCAAGTCAGGGGATGAATATACATTCGACATTCACCTGCAAGGTGACAATGAAACAGTCTTTTTCGATATTTGAGAGTATTTTAAGTAATGGCTAAATTTCAGACATTGAAAGATGCAGTCGCCGAAAACCTGTTCGATGGTGATACCGCTGCTTTTGAAGGTTTTACCCACCTTATTCCACATGCCGCGGCCCATGAAGCTATTCGGCAAGGGCGAAAGGATCTGACATTGGTCCGAATGACGCCTGATTTGGTGTACGATCAAATGATCGGTATGGGCATGGTTCGGAAATTGATTTTCTCTTATGCCGGTAATCCGGGTGTTGGTCTTCTACGTCGGCTGCGGGACGCTGTCGAAAATAATTGGCCAAAGGCTATTGAGATTGAAGAACACTCTCATGCTGCTATGGCGAATGCATATGAAGCAGGGGCTGCAGGTCTGCCATTGGCTGTTTTTCGGGGATATAAAGGCGCTGGTCTTCGCGACGTGAATGATAATATTCGCGAAATTACCTGTCCTTTTACTGGCGAAGTCTTAGCTGCAGTTCCATCCGTTCGCCCAGATGTCAGTTTCATTCATGCGCAAAAAGCGAACCGGCGTGGCGATGTTTTAATTGAAGGCATTATTGGTATTCAAAAAGAAGCCGTATTGGCAGCAAAACGGTCAGTGGTGACGGTGGAGGAGATCGTTGATGACTTCGATGATGTGCATCCTAACGCTTGTATTCTGCCCCGATGGGCTGTGACCTCCATTTGCGAAATCCCCGGTGGCGCGCATCCGTCCTATGCACACGGTTACTATAT
>JAESSA010000100.1 GCA_016764355.1 Sneathiella sp.
GGTATCACGCTATAGGAAGACCACTTAGGAATAGATTGAATACTAATTTTTCTTTATTAAAAATAATAATATCCAACTTTTAAGAGTATTCGATCTTAAGGAGGCGTTTTATTAAATGAAATAAGGTCTTCCGAATCAAACATTCCGTAGAAATGTAGAACTACGACTAAAGGCCTATTAAAATATTTATCTTATATACAATTCGGCCTAACTCTCAGTGACTTTCTACCACTCCATTCAAGCCAAATGATTATTTTGTAACGCTTATTACGTTTTATACCGAATTTTATAATTGTTTTCCTTGCATCAAACACCTGTTTCGTTATATCAGCTGTTATGAATTTTCACTTCTCTTATTAGTAAATGGTTGAGTAAATGGATATCACGTCTCTACAAGGAAAAGCTACTGAAGCCAGCCGGTTCCTTAAAGCAATGTCTAACAAGCATCGGTTGCTTATTTTATGCAATCTTGTTGATGCTGAGCGGTCAGTTGGTGAACTGGAAAAAATTGTTGGATTAAGCCAGTCAGCTTTGTCTCAACATCTTGCTCGCTTACGCAAAGAAGAAATTGTAAAAACTCGCCGCGATGCGCAGACAATATACTACTCTCTCGATGATGAGAGCGTTATTGATGTACTCGAAGTTCTTTATGATATCTTCCTTGGTGATAACGAATCTCTGGCAGAAGTTGCATAACACTTCGATAACATGAATTTTTCGGGTCTATACACTCGAACATGTTAAGAGGCAGCCATGCTAAATGGCGGTCAACCTGATTGGCCGCCATTTAAAGAGATCACCTGCTTTCCAAAAACACCCCGATCTTCCATAGCTCTTAATGCTTGGGCAACATCAACTTGTTCCCAGACACGACCAATCCATGGTCGTAAATTCTTTTGAATTGTCAGGGCTGTTAGCTCGTCATAGGCAATTCGGCCTGCCTCTGGATTTCGCCGACCATATTCCCCCGCTCTAACGCCGACAAGCGAACCGCCCTTTTTTTGCAGCTCAAGTAGAGAAATATTGCCGAAATCTCCACTAGCAAAACCGACGGTTAAAAGCCTCCCATTCCAGGCAAGGCAGAACACACTACTATCCAAAACCTTCCCACCAACGGGATCCAAGATAACATCGACCCCGTTCCCATTTGTTTTGCGCATAATTTCTTTTGAAAAATTTACATCTGCATAATTGATCAGATAATCAGCGCCTGATTCCTTTGCGACAGATAATTTTTCACTGCTGCTGGCTGTTGCAAACACTTTTGCACCCAGTGCCTTTCCAACAGCGACTGCGGCCTGGCCAACGCCGCCGCCAGCGCCATGAACCAAAAGAGTTTCACCCGCTTTTAACTGGCCTCTTTTAACAAGACTTACATAGGCTGTATGAAATGTAACCCCAAAGGCGGCCCCTTCAACAAAGGACAACGTGGATGGCAGGGGCTCCACCTGTTTTTGGTCTACATTTATATAGTCGCTACAGGCCCCTGTTTTCCCCTTAAACATAACCCGGTCACCGATTTGAAAGCGCTTTGCATTGCTGCCCACAGCAACAATCTCACCTGCACCTTCCATTCCTATAACGAATGGTAATTGGGGACGAAATTGGTATTTACCGTAGGTCATCAGTAAGTCAGGGAAATTTAGAGCGGCTGCTTTGACTTCTATCTGTATATCTATCGCCTCCAAAGGAGGTAGGTCAATATGTCGCATTTCGACCGACGATGGCCCGCCAAGATCGCTGCAAACTGCGGATAAGGTTGTTGTTTTTGTCATTATTCCTCACTTGAGTTTACCTTTTTTCCATACTGTTACTTAAGCGCGCGTTCGTTTCAAATCATTTAACGATCTTGTTACTGGAAATACAGTCCGTAGTCGGTTATCTCTGATCCACATGATGATCGTAAACGGTTAGGCGAGTATCCAGATGGCAGTAGCAGAAATTTCATATTTAGCAGCAGCAGGCGGTGGCATTGTGAGTTTTCTAAGCCCCTGCGTGTTGCCTCTTGTTCCTGCTTATATTTGCCTTGTTGCTGGCACTAGCCTTGAGCAGCTGGAGCAAGAAGCCAATAAAGAAGGTGGTTCAGCAATTAACCCCAGAGTAATTGTTATGTCTCTAATCTTCGTTCTGGGGTTTTCCACGGTCTTTATTTTGCTGGGTGCCGGAGCAACCTATATCAACAAGCTTCTTATTCAGAATCTGGAAATAATCTCGAAAATTGCTGGTGGCGTAATCATCCTGTTCGGTATCCACATGACGGGAATAATTCGGATCCCTCTTCTTTATCGGGAAGCACGCTTTAATTCCATTGATGCACCAAGGAACTGGGCAGGGGCTTATATCATTGGGCTGGCATTTGGTTTTGGTTGGACACCTTGTATCGGACCAATCCTGGGAACAATTCTCGCCATAGCCGCCAGTAAAAGCTCTCTAACCTTTGGGGTTGGACTATTAGCCGTGTACGCATTGGGCTTGGGTATTCCTTTTATGCTAGCAGCCTTGGCACTCAATCCTTTTCTGCGGTTCGTCAAAGGTTTCCGGAAATATTTCAAGGCAATGGAGATTGGAACCGGTTTGGTTATTATCGCAACTGGTCTCCTAATTTTCACCGGTCAATTTCAAATCCTCGCCTACTGGTTTTTGGAATTATTTCCAGGACTCGCAACCCTTGGCTAGTTATGTGATCTAGTTTTGTGTGAACTGGTTTTTAAGGTCCAAAGAACGACCAGCTGACATTTTATCGGCTTCAATAGGATATTCAGAAGAGACAGCGTCATAGTCGTGCCCTTGACTTGCCCCACTGGGGGACAACACTGAAAAAAGAGCCAAAATGCCAAAAAGAAAGGCTGCGATAATCCAAGTGGAGGTAAATGTGCTTAACATGTTTAACCCTATTAATGGACAAATTTATAATCAGATTGGGGCTATAGACTGCATACAATCCGTTGCGTAATAGCACTCATTTAGAGAGAGCCAAGGCCAATTCAACCGACATCAAGAAAGAGTGACCGGTCTTGATCAGGCTGTTCACATTCTTTGTAATAGCGGTCACGTTCCCTACAGCAAAACGTGCCTGTTGGAATTTTTAGCTTCCGGTGTAAAACGGGGACTTCCTAATATGTATTCAACTGGTTATTCTTCGAATATCTTTAATAAATGAGCTCATTATGTGTGGACGTTTTAGCCTGACAAGCCCTATTGAGGCCATGAGACAGCTGTTCAACTTTAATGAACGCCCCAATCTCAGTCTCGCTTATAACATTGCACCAACCACAAAAATTGCAGCTATTCGCCGCGGAACTATACCGCACACAAAAAAGACACAACTTTTTATGCCTCAATGGGGTTTAATCCCATCTTGGGAGAAGACAGCGGGCAATGCAGCAAAATTGATCAATGCAAGGTCAGAAACTGTGAATACAAAACCTTCCTTTAGGGAAGCATTCAAGGCAAAGCGATGCCTTATCCCTTGCAACGGTTTTTATGAGTGGAAAATTCAGGAAGATGGGAGCAAACAACCCTACTTCATTTACGCCAGTGTTGGCGGCTTATTCGCGTTTGCAGGATTGTGGGAGCAATGGGTCAGTCCTGAAAAGGATATCATTGAAAGCTGCACTATCTTAACAATGCCAGCGACAGATTCCATAAGCGAAATCCACCATCGAATGCCTGTTAGCCTTTTACCTGAGCATTACGATGAATGGCTTCAAGAGGATCCTTCAATGTCCATCCCCCATCCGACCGAACAAGTGGCCTTTAGTCATCACCCAGTCAGCAAAAAGGTCGGAAACGTTAGAAATAACGATGCCGACCTTCAGCAGGAGGTTGAACTTCCCATCATACACACACAATCAAGCTTGTTTTAAAAAGCTATCACGAAAGATGACGGGGCAAAGCTGTGGGTATATGGACAGCTTCCCTACTTATCCTAACAACTGATATTTTAAGTTTTTCAAACGCTTTATGCTCAATTTGGCGAACACGTTCTTTGGTGATACCAAGTCGTGTCCCCAGCGCTTCAAGTGTCATTTTATCTTCATTCAAACGGCGTTCAGAAATAATCATCTGTTCGCGATCTGAAAGTTCCTTAAGCGCCACCCGAAGCCACTTACCACGGGTTTCACCATCACAAGTACGGATTGTGATTTCCTCTGGTGAAGGTGTCAAATCCGGCAAAAAATCTTCCAGACTATCATCACCGTCTTCACCAATTGGCGTGCTTAGTGACTGATCTCGTCCAGCCAACCGATTGGACATGTTTTCAACTTCCTTGATACCAATCCGGAGCTTCTTCGAGATGGTTTCAAGGGTGTCTTCTGGCAGCTTGCCCTCTACAGAGTTCTGAATTTTCGCCCGTAGCCAGCGCAAATTAAAGAAGAGTGATTTCTGAGAAGCACTAGTGCCAGATCGAACAATAGACCAATTTCTCAAGATATAATCTTGCATCGCTGATTTTATCCACCAGCTTGCATAAGTTGAAAATCTAATTTCCCTCTCAGGTTCAAAGCGAAAAGCAGCTTGCATCAAGCCAATATTCCCCTCCTGCACCAAATCTCCCAACGGCAACCCGTAATTATTAAACTTGGATGCCATTGATACGACCAAACGCACATAGGCGGAGACTAATTCGTGAAGAGCCTTTTCATCATCATCATTGCGCCAACTTCTTGCGAGCGAAAATTCCCGTTCCCTAGTGAGCATTGGAACAGCCATAGCGGATGAAATAAAAGCTCTGTTTCTTTTCACAGTATTTGTAGCGTCATGTGTGGGCATTGTCGGTTTACCCTTCCAAAATTCGTTTTTTCTTGAATTCCCTGGACACTGCACTAAATTATATTTTTCTAAAGTATGAAGGGTTTCTATTGATCTTACAAGCTTATTATTGTTTTCCTAATTTAATAATTGACAACAAATACAGGAGTAACTTAGTTAATATATTTTGATTGTTAGTCCAAGTACTTCACGCCGTTAGCGGAATTCAATTTGCCAATTGAACTAATTGGCGTTCAATAAACAATAATCAGCACCCTATTAAATGAGAGTTATTTCAACGATTAAACCTCATAGCATGCAAAGCGTCCTAACTTTCGGCCTCAACAGCCCTATCGACGGATGGTGCTTCGATTGCAGCTAAATAAAGGACTGTCGCCAACATCAATGTCAAAGCGATACAAACAAAGGCAATTTGGTAGCCTCTTTCAGGAGAATAAACCAGTGCCCAACCGAAAAGTGACTGCATAACGCCGACGCCGACTATGCTTGTCATATTTAGTGTGGAGTTTGCCCTGCCCACAAGGTAGTCAGGAAAGAGCGAGCGACAATGAGCCGCCAGAACGACATAATGCTGTTGCAGAAATGCGATAATAACAAACAACACGCACACGCCCCATAAAGGTAAGTTCTCAACCGTACCAAGTGTGACAAAGGCACAAATTTCGGCCAAGACAGCGATCAATACTATCCTTTTCCGGCTTTGAAATACTCTGTCTAACGGGCCAAAGAACAAAGCGCCGACTGGAACAGCAATGACCATTAGCAAGAGTATCTCTCCTCTCTCCACACCAGACAAGCCATACTGTGTCTCAAGATATGGACCTCCCCACATACCCAAAATTGCAGTGGCGGGACCAAAAGCGACGAATCCCATTGCCAAAAGGAAAAAGAATCTTGGAAAAACCAACACGGCAGAATACCCCCGTAAACTCTCTCTCAAAGTTGTGGGTTGTTTTTCATTCCTTTGATAGTCCGGTGGTGTATCTCGAATCACAAAACCGCCAATAACAACGGCAACAAGAGTAACGGCTGCTACGATTAGATAGGCAGGGCGCCAACCAAATTCATCAATAAAGAAAGCCAGAGGATAGGAGGCAATGATACTGCCAATTCCAGACGCTGCCATCATCCAAGAAGTCACAGTGGCAAATTTCTCTACCGGATACCATTTTGCGAATAGAACATAGGCAGACATCATTGTTACTGAGAACCCACCGCCCAATAACATCCGCGATATCAATAACTCTTCATAACTGCTCGCAAACGTTAAAAGGATACATCCGGCGATCGCAAAGCCAACATAAATGGGAACAATTCGCCGCGACCCAAACCGATCAAGTAGCAATCCGTTTGGTATTTGCAAAATGGCTGAAGTAAAAAACAAAACAGCGGCAACGAATCCCAATCGATCCACAGACAGACCTAAGTCTATGGCAATAGCCGGAATAGTCACCGCGCCAGACAAGCGGTGGAATTGCCCAATCCCAAAGAGAACAGCACAAATCAAAAATATATAAAAAGCACGGCGCCGAACGGGGGTTGGTCGCGTGTCCATAGGCATGAATAAGTAACTTTCTTTTTTAGCCAAGATCCGCCCAAATTGACTTTTTGTCAAATGTCTTGATCATTTGCTCAGCTCCCCCTACCTTTCAGACAATGGTGCTGACATTTAACAGCATAACAAAAAACAAGAATACAAATTGAGAGTAGTTATGAAATTCCAAGGTACAAAAGATTACATCGCAACAGAAGACTTGATGATTGCGGTCAACGCAGCCATCACATTGCAGCGCCCTTTGCTGATTAAAGGTGAGCCTGGAACGGGTAAAACCGTATTGGCACAGGAAGTCGCTAAAGCATTGGGTAAGAAATTTATTGAATGGAACATCAAATCCACGACTAAGGCACAGCAAGGCCTTTATGAATACGACGCTGTATCCAGATTGCGGGATTCGCAGCTTGGAGGTGATAAAGTAAATGATATCGCCAATTACATTCGCCCAGGTAAATTATGGGAGGCTTTTACTGCTGACGAAAGTCCGGTCCTGCTTATTGATGAAATTGATAAAGCGGACATCGAATTTCCAAACGACCTTCTGCAAGAACTGGATCGTATGGAGTTCTTTGTTTATGAAACTCAGGAAACAATTAAGGCGGAACAACGCCCCCTTGTTATCATTACTTCAAATAATGAAAAAGAACTGCCTGACGCCTTCCTAAGACGCTGTTTCTTTCATTACATAAGCTTTCCCGATGAGGAAACTTTGAAACAGATTATCGATGTTCACCACCCCGATGCGCAAAAAAATCTGGTCAGAGATGCTTTGAAAATTTTCTTTGATGTACGTGAGACACCAGGTTTGAAAAAGAAACCTTCTACAAGTGAACTCCTCGATTGGTTAAAACTTCTTATGAGTGAAGATTTGCCAGAAGATGTTTTAAAATCAAAAGATCCATCCAAGCTGATCCCTCCTCTCCACGGCGCCCTTCTAAAAAATGAACAAGATGTTCATTTATTTGAGCGACTGGCGTTTCTATCCAGAAGAGAACAACGCTAGAAGAGGAAGCTGATCATGTTTGTGAAGTTCTTTCTCACACTTAAGGAATCGAAAGTTCCCGTAACATTGCGGGAATATTTGACCTTAATTGAAGCATTGAAAGCTGGTTGCGCCGAATATTCGGTCAATGATTTTTATTACCTAGCAAGAACAACTTTGGTTAAGGATGAAAAAAACCTAGACAAGTTTGACCAGATTTTTGGCCATTGCTTCAACGGCATTGAATTTATAGGCGACGACCAAACCGTTGAGCTCCCGGACGAATGGCTTAAAAAACTGGCTGAACTAAGCCTAACGGACGAGGAAAAAGCTGAGGTTGAAGCGTTGGGTGGCTGGGAAAAGCTCATGGAAACCCTTCAAGAACGCTTAAAGGAGCAAGAGAAAAGGCATCAGGGCGGCAATAAGTGGATTGGAACCGCGGG
>JAESSA010000101.1 GCA_016764355.1 Sneathiella sp.
CTACCCGAGGGTCATCATAATCCCCATGAATATTTAGATATTCTTTTGACAGCTCAACCACACGCTCATCAATTTCCACCATGACAACGCGGCTGACAAAATCATGGACCAAAACCTCGCGCAGGATACCGCCATCACCGCCGCCAACAATCAGTACACTTGCATTCTCGCGCGCGCGGCCAAGCAACGGCACATGAACGGCCATTTCATGATACATAAATTCATCAGCCTCGGATGCTTGAACAAGACCATCCAATGTCAGAACGCGGCCGAAAGTCTCATGATCAAAGATTTCGATTTTCTGATATGGGCTTTGCTCTTCATGCACTTTTTTCATATCAAGTGCATGAGTGAAAGCGACGCCTTCTGTTTCTTCATGCCACCAGGTTCGGCTAATCTCGCTTATTTTCGTCATAATATCGGGTTTCACTTCACGTCATTTTGGGTAAGAATATCAGCTAAAAGACCCGCGGCAGCCGGTCCTAACAAATCAAATACATGTTCGTAATCAGATAAATCGCCGTAGTATGGATCGGGGACTTCACCCGTATTCTCATCGCTATAATCCAGCATCATTTTGAGCTGGCCTTTATAATTCGATGGCTTCATCTGTTCTAAATTGGCAAAATTGCTATTGTCCATAGCCAGAATATAGTCAAACTTTTCGAAATCCTGTGGGGTCACTTGTCGGGCTTTCAAATCGGACATGAAGACACCTCTAGTTTTTCCGATTTGTTGGGCCCGCGCATCGGGCGGGTTACCCATATGCCAAGCACCTGTTCCCGCTGAATCCGTATGAATTTTAGAGGAGAGTTCTTGTTCTTCTACCAGTGCCCGAAAAACCGCTTCGGCGGAAGGGGAGCGACAAATATTACCAAGGCAGACAAATAACACATTGACCATTCTCTATCTCCTTGTCTGGACAAGCCTATGCTTTGGCAACATATACTATTTTAATCGTAAGATACGAAGGATGAAAATGACTGATAAGCTTGATACAGAAACAGCGAATATTGAAATTAGCCAATTATTAGGTTGGACGCACTCCGAAGGCCGCGATGCCATTGAGAAAAGCTTCAAATTCAAAAACTTTAATCGCGCTTTTGGCTTTATGACGGAAGTGGCCTTGATGGCTGAGAAAATGAACCATCATCCAGAGTGGTTCAATGTCTATAACAGGGTGGATGTCACGCTCACAACCCATGATGCAGACGGCTTAAGTCACAAAGACATTACGCTTGCTAAGTTTATGGATAAAGCGGGCGACCGATAAAAGCCGCCCTGTATTATGTGTCTTATCTCGGTGCCATACGAATAGCACCGTCAAGACGAATAACCTCGCCGTTCAACATTTGATTTTCGCAAATCTGTTGAGCAAGAGACGCATATTCTTTTGGCATACCAAGGCGACTTGGGAACGGAACACTCGCACCCAGCGCATCCTGAACTTCCTGCGGAAGCCCCATAAGAAGCGGTGTTTCAAATAGGCCAGGGGCAATTGTCATAACGCGAATACCCAAAGATGCCAGATCACGAGCAATGGGAAGGGTCATGCCAACGATACCGCCTTTGGATGCGGCATATGCCGCTTGGCCAATTTGACCATCATACGCTGCGACGGAGGCAGTATTGATACAAACGCCCCGCTCTCCGCTTTCCATTGGATCCAATTTTGCCATGTCATCAGCCGCCCGGCGCAGGCAGTTAAAAGTCCCCACAAGATTTACGCTGATCACTTGTTCGAACTTATCAAGGGGATGCATACCACGACTGGATACTGTTTTTGCAGCCGGTCCAATACCAGCACAATTAACTAAAATACGGGCTGGGCCATTTGCCGCGCGCGCAGCAGCAAAGGCAGCATCCAGAGAAGCATCGTCAGAGACATTGGCAAAAATCGCTGTACCGCCAATTTCCGCAGCGACCGTCTCTGCAAGATCTTTGTTCATGTCAAAGATGGAAACTTTCACCCCAGCTTCGCTCAACTTACGGGCTGTTGCTGCACCAAGGCCAGATGCGCCACCTGTCACAATGGCAGCTTTACCGCTAATATCCATTTTCGCCTCCAACTATTCTAACGTTTGTTCTGAAAATCTATTCCCTTAAATACACCTCTTACGGCAAAAAGAAAAGGACCGCTTGTTGCAAAAGCCTATCTGATCGTCATATACAGGGTTATGCAAACCGATGAAGAAGATATATCAGCATTTGACGCTGATAAAATGCGCACCGACAAAATGTTGGTTATGCGCGAGTTTGGACTAAAATTACGCAGTAATCTTGGAAAAATTCCATTCGCGGACGATGTTACCGCAAGCTTCTATTGTGCGATGGATGGAAAAAGCCCCGCTTTTGTCAAAGCCATTCTTTTTGGTGCACTGGCTTATTTCATTATGCCTGCAGACGTTATTCCTGATTTCATTGCAGGACTTGGTTATACGGATGACGCCAGTGTTCTAATCGTCGCTATGAAAACTGTGCAAAAATATATCACGGAAGAGCATCGCAAAAAAGCGAGTGTCTTTTTGGATAAAGAACAAAGTGATTAGACAGGTGGCGTAACTGAGGGTGTCGTCGTTTTTTTCAATCCAGCTTCTCGGCGCAAGATATAAATGCTGGAGCACACAATAATAACCGCCCCGACGATGATCCAAACACCCGGGACCTCTCCAAAAATAATGAACCCGAGAATGCCGGAAAAAATCAACCGCACATAATCAAAGGGAGAGACCACAGTCGCTTCCCCAACACTAAATGCCTTAATCATGCAATAATTTGCGCCCGACCCGACCGACGCCGCAACGGCCAATATCCCCAACTGCTCCCACGATGGCGTGATCCAAACCTGACTTGCTGGAACAAAACTAATAAGAGATCCGATGATGCCAAAGTAAAACATCATTGTGGTCGGCGCTTCAGTTCTACTCAGTTTTTTCAAAAATACGGAAACCAGTGCAACCATAAAGGCCCCAAACAGGGCGACTAGGGATGCAAACCCAATTTCCGCACTTGATTGCATCATGACTAGAACGCCACAAAACCCTACCAATGTAGCAGCCCAGCGGCGCCACCGAACGACCTCCCCCAAGAACAGGACGGCTAGAACGATTAGAAATAGGGGACGCGTAAAGGTCAAAGCGACCGCATCTGCCAGCGGCATATTTGTAATGGCATAGAAAATGCTCAACATTCCTGTAATACCAACGCAGGCGCGAACAATGTGAAGCTTCAAAACCGATGTCTTAAGAGGGCCGAACCCTTTGCGTAATGCAAAAGGTAAAATCACGATAAGGCCAAAGAAGGCCCGTAAAAATCCGATTTGGAAACTATCAAGCTCTTGCCCTAAATACTTGATACCAAGACCCATGCAGGAAAAAAGAAATCCTCCTAATAGGGTCCACAAAATACCCTTGCCATTATCAGGAATAGTGGCCCAGAATTGGTGCAGTTTTAATTTTTGTTCGGCAAGATCGCTCACCGTCATTGCTCAACATTTTTGGCGGTCGCATTAGCAACGCCTGCACTTTTTTGGACTTCTTGCTTTTTGTTCAGCGCCGCTTCACGCAGGGCAATGTACACTGTTGATACGAAGATGATCCCGGCACCGATCCAAACATATTGATCGGGTTCCTGTCCAAAAATTATAAAACCGATAATGGCAGAGAAAACCAGCCTTGAGAAATCAAAAGGCAAAACATAAGTGGCATCGGCAACAGCGAAAGCGCGGGTGAAAAATAAATGCCCAAGTGTCGCACAAACTCCCATCGCGGCTACCAAAAGTAGCTGATCCAAGGTAGGCATTACCCAATAAAGAAGCGCCGGAATTAACGACATGGGCAGAATAATTATTTGTGTCCATGCGACGATGGACGGCGTGCTTTCAGACGACGACAGCATTTTAACGCAAGTAACGGAACAGGCCATTGTGGCCGCGGCAAAAATCGCAGCATAGGCACCCATACTCATTTCGATGGCACCGGGTCTCAAAATTATCATGGCACCGGCGAAGCCTACAAAAATTGCCATCCAACGACGAAGCCGTACGACCTCTTTCAAGATAATAATCGCCAGCAAAGTGCCAAATATAGGCGCTGTAAAATTAAGTGCTACGGCTTCTGCGAGCGGAATAGTGCTTGCCGCATAAAACCAGGCAACCATGGATAGGAATCCAAAAAAACCACGAATGAAAAACAGACCGGGCCTTTGTGTCTTAAGGCCAGACACACCGTTTTTTATAAACCAGGGAGCAAGGGCCAGCAATCCGGCTACATTACGCAAGAAAACAATTTCAAACACATGCAAGCCACTATCAGACAAAGACCTGATCAACCCGGCAAGGATTGATAAAAAGGCACATCCGATAATCATTAGAATAGCAGCTTGAAGTGCGGCGGGAGCCTCAAAAAAAGGCCGAAAGATAACGCGATAAGAAGGCATTTAGGCATATTAGTTCGCTTGCGAACAAACTAAAAGCACTAACTTTGCAATGCAGCATTGCAACCCCTTAAAAGCAAAAAGGCTTCCCTCTAAGGAAGCCTTTCATTTGCATCAGGGATGGGACTGATCAATCAACCAAAGTTGCTTCGGTTTTCGCTTTAATTTCATCCATTGTTACATCAGGGGCAATCTCAACCACCTTCAATCCGCCATCAACCACATCAAACACGCCAAGGCTTGTTATAATGCGGTTTACAACTTTTTTACCCGTCAGGGGCAGAGAGCACGATTTGAGGAGCTTGGACTCCCCTGCTTTATTTGCATGGTCCATTAGAATAACCACACGCTTTACGCCTGCGACCAAATCCATGGCACCGCCCATTCCTTTGACAAGCTTTCCCGGTATCATCCAGTTAGCAAGATCACCCTCTTCAGAGACTTCCATAGCACCCAAAATGGACAAAGCAATATGTCCGCCGCGGATCATGGCAAAACTATCTGCTGAATTAAAATAGCTTGTGCGATCCAGTTCGGTGATTGTCTGCTTTCCAGCATTAATCAAATCCGCGTCGATATCTTCTTCCGTTGGAAATGGTCCCATGCCAAGCATGCCATTTTCCGATTGCAACGTCACATCGACGCCTTCTGGAATATAGTTCGATACGAGGGTTGGAATACCAATCCCCAAATTCACATATGTTCCGTCTTTTAATTCTTCAGCTGCGCGGGCAGCCATTTGGTTACGATCCCAAGGCATATATCTGCTCCTTTTATCAGGCTACCCGTGTTGTTCGTTGTTCAATGCGCTTTTCATGATCCCCTTTGATCAGACGCTGAACGTAAACGCTTGGCGTATGGATGTTATCCGGCTCCAATTGCCCCACTTCAACCAACTCTTCAACTTCAGCAACTGTCGTTTTACCGCAGGTCGCTACTAGTGGATTAAAATTACGGGCTGTTTTGCGATAAACCAGATTCCCGTGCGCGTCCCCTTTCCATGCCTTCACAATGGCAAGGTCTACGACAATACCGCGCTCCAGAACATAAGTGACGCCGTCAAACTCTTTAGTCTCTTTGCCTTCAGCAACCAGAGTACCAACGCCGGTTTTCGTATAGAACCCGGGAATTCCAGCACCGCCGGCGCGCATACGCTCAGCCAATGTTCCTTGTGGATTAAATTCCAACTCAAGCTCACCAGACAAATATTGGCGCATAAATTCGGCATTTTCGCCCACATAGGATGAAACCATTTTTTTGACTTGTTTAGTTTGCAAAAGCACACCAAGACCAAAATCATCCACACCGGCATTATTTGAATATACTGTCAGATCTTTTACACCAGAATCCCGGATTGCAGTAATCAGGTTCTCTGGAATTCCACACAGGCCAAACCCACCTGCGGCAATGGTCATTCCGTCAAATAACAAGCCTTCCAAAGCTTGGCTTGCATCTGCATACGTCTTCTTTGCCATTAAATGACTCCTACCTCTTCCTTAAAATGAAGTTTCGCCGTCAGTTTACGAACTTAGCCGGGCAGTCAATTTAGTATTTTTACAGCCCAACAAGGCGCCAAAATCGAAATAGAGCATAGCCAGAAAGTGCCCTAGGGGAAGCCTTAATTCCAGATAAACACGTCAAAACCGATTTTTTCTTCGCAACTGCACACTAGCGCTTACAATAGAAAGGATGCCACTTTACTGCAGACAATTATTTACGCCGCTCGGAGCCACATAATATTCAGCCCATTCAGGAATTTAAAGATTGGGGCAAAAAGACGCCTGAACCCCTCCCAATTTAGAGAAAGCTTGTTTTGAATTTCACTTAGGCTCAACGTGCCATCAACTAATGCTATAATTTCTGCAATGCGTGGCGGCAGCGGAAAGGTCACTTTTTCACTGTCAAAGCTAATGACAAATTCATTTCGACCACGAAATGATTTAGCCAGCCCTTCAGCCGTGTTCCCATTCTTTAGAACGGGGACCATATTCGGTGCAATTTTTGCAATGGCCGGGATGCTATTGTTTTGTTTCCGCGCGTAAAAAATATGTGTTTTTTGATTTCCCAACATATTCTCTGCAAGCACAGCCTGATCAATCATGGACATCTTTTTAATACGGCTTAAGGCATCTTTATCCGACACATAGACAGCCGGATCATATTTAACGGGCTCGACAAAGGTGACGAGATCAAGGCCCGCTGAATTTAGAAATTCCACAACTTCGGGTACTAAATAGCTTCTATCTCTGGGATGTAACAACAAATCGAAAAATGCGGCGTCTTCTCCCATTTGATGATCCCCCACAAAGGGATTGCGCACTAACCAATTGGTGGAGGGAAGGTTTTCTACAAATTTCTTTGAAAGCTGAACCTGCCGAGCAAGAGGCTCTTCTCCATACAAGGCTTTTAATGCTTTTTGAACGTGATAAACGCCAGTGCGCCCCAATGTTGCGTATACCATCAAACCCATGCCGCCGCCCTCAGCAAGAACTTGGTTTAAAGCCAGCAGCCCCGCTTCCGGATTTTCAAGATGATGGAGAACACCGCAGCAATCGATATAATCGAATGGCTCAAATTCCATCTTGGGCAGGTCTAACAAAGACCCTGTATGGAATTCCATATTATTCAAGCCACGGATTTTTGCTCTTGCTTCAACAACAGAACGGCTTGCTTTAGACAAATCAACATAGGTGACAGATCCAACGTTCCCGTGATCCGCCAATTGCTGCGCCAACATAATGGCCGCGTCCCCCGTTCCGCCGCCAGCAACCAGCGCCCGAAAGGGTTTAGAAAAATCACGTGTACCTGCAAAAATATAGTGATTTAGTTCATCGAGATGACTGGGGCTGCCTGTTATAAGCCGCCCCTTATCATCTTCCGGATTTCGGGGAGGATAAGGAAAATCTTCATATTGCCGTTTAACAGCCTTATCCCGGTTATCTCTCCCCTTCCCCACAGATCAATCCTTTACAGTAATGATCACTTTACCAGTCGTTTTCCGCGACAAAAGAGCCTTCATCGCAGCGGCACCTTCTTCTAATGGGAAATGAGTGGATACATGCGGCTTAAGATCTCCCACTTCAACCATCTTCAGCATAGTGTTGAAGTTAGCTCTGTTTTTCTCAGGTGCACGACGGGCAAATTCACCCCAGAACACCCCCATGACAGAACACCCTTTTAGCAAGGCCAAATTGGTTTTAAGTTCAGCAATTCGACCCGAAGCAAAGCCCACGACAAGCAAGCGTCCTTCCCAGTTAATGCAACGCATA
>JAESSA010000102.1 GCA_016764355.1 Sneathiella sp.
TTTGTGGCTGGGGAATTAAAAGCAAAGACGGCAGCGATCACATCGCGCCTCCTCATCCCTGCCTAGCGGTTGATACAGTAAAACACGTGGGCGATCAGGTTGCTTTTATTGTCGCAGAAAGCCTACAACAGGCTAAAGATGCTTCAGAACTGATCGAAGTTGATTATGAAGAACTTCAATCTGTAACCGACATTCGAAAAGCGCTGACAAGCGGTGCACCACAAGTACACCCGGAAGCACCAGGCAATCAGTGTTATGACTGGGAAATTGGCGATAAAGCTGCCGTTGATGCTGCTTTTGCAAAAGCAGCTCATATTACCAAAATGGATGTTGTGAATAATCGTCTGGCACCAAACCCAATGGAGCCACGAGCAGCCCTTGGTGAATATGATCCAGGCACGGGTGAATACACGCTTCATACCACCAGTCAGAACCCCCATGTTGCCCGTCTTCTCATGTCAGCATTTATGGCGATTGCGCCCGAAAACAAACTTCGCGTTATTGCGCCGGATGTTGGCGGCGGCTTTGGCACTAAAATCTTCGTATATGCAGAAGAATCCGCAACTATTTGGGCAAGTAAAAAAGTGGGTCGCCCCATTAAATGGACGTGTGATCGGTCTGAAGCCTTTTTAACAGATGCCCATGGTCGCGATCATTCAACACATGCCGAAATGGCCTTTGATGCAGATAACAACATTCTGGGTTTCAGGGTCTCGACTAAAGCGAATATGGGAGCGTATCTATCCACGTTTTCAACTGCCGTCCCCACATATCTTTATGCAACACTGCTGAACGGCCAATACAAAATGCCATGCATTTATGCGGAAGTTCAGTCAGGTTTCACCAACACATCCCCTGTGGATGCGTATCGTGGCGCAGGTCGCCCAGAAGCCACCTATGTTGTAGAGCGGATGATGGAACGGGCAGCTCGGGATCTGGATGTCGACCCAACAGAGCTTCGGTTGCAAAATTTCATTCAGCCGGATGCCTACCCATACGAGACTCCTGTGATCATGACATATGATTCCGGAGATTATCCCCTTACCATGAAGACAGCTAAGGAGATGATTGACTATGATGGTTTTGAAGCCAGAAAAGCGCAATCGGCGAAAAGTGGTAAGTTACGGGGTATCGGAGTTTCTGCCTTTATTGAAGCTTGTGGCCTTGCACCATCTGCAGCGGTTGGCTCACTAGGGGCTGGCGTCGGCCTTTGGGAAAGTGCAGAAGTTCGTTTTAATCCAACGGGTTCTGTCACCATCTTCACCGGAAGTCATAGCCATGGACAAGGTCATGAGACAACTTTCGCGCAGCTTATTACAGATCAGCTTGGTGTTCCTATTGAGAGCATAGAAGTTGTTCATGGAGACACAACGAAGGTTCCCTTTGGTATGGGCACTTATGGCTCGCGGTCTATCGCTGTAGGTGGTTCCGCTATTGTAAAGGCTGCCGATAAGATCGTTGAAAAAGCCAAAAAGATTGCGGCTCATCTTATGGAAGCATCCGAAGGGGACATCGAACACGAACATGGTGTTTTCTCCGTTGCCGGTACAGATAAGCAACTGACAATTGGTGAAATTGCTTTTGCAGCGTATGTGCCCCACAACTATCCAGAAGGTCTGGAACCGGGCCTTGCTGAAAATGCTTTCTATGATCCTCTCAACTTCACATTCCCTGCAGGTACGCATATTGCAGAAGTTGAAATCGACCCAGAGACTGGGGTTGTTGAGGTTCTTGATTGGGCAGCCGCCGATGATTTTGGCAATGTCATCAATCCGATGATTGTTGAAGGTCAGGTTCATGGTGGCGTGGCGCAAGGTATCGGTCAGGCCCTGCTTGAAGGCGTTATCTATGATGACGACAGTGGGCAATTGCTTACCGGATCCTATATGGATTACTGCATGCCAAGAGCAGATGATCTGCCAAACTTCAATGTTAAAACCACAAACACGCCCTGCCCAAGCAACCCGCTTGGCGTTAAAGGCTGTGGAGAGGCTGGAGCCATTGCGGCACCCGCCGCATTGATGAATGCCATTACCAATGCTTTGGGCAAGGAAATTGACATGCCCGCAACACCTGAAAAAGTGTGGCGCGCAGCGCAAAACGCTTAAAAGAAGGGAGATACAAACATGTACTCATTTGAATATGAACGCCCTTCGGGGATTAGTGATGCAACGGGTTCTATTGGGGAGGACGACAAGTTCCTCGCCGGTGGACAATCCTTGCTACCAACGCTAAAACTTCGCCTTGCGCAAGTTGACAAGCTCATTGATCTATCTGCTATTAATGACCTTAAAGGCATTACAGTAACAGACAGCACAGTATCAATTGGCGCCATGACAACTCACGCAGATGTGGCGACTTCAGCAGATATTCGTTCCGCCATTCCAGCACTCGCTGACATGGCGTCCAATATTGGGGACGCACAAGTTCGTAATCGCGGAACCATTGGTGGATCTGTCGCTAACAATGACCCAGCCGCTGACTATCCGGCAGCTTTGCTTGCATTGAATGCAACTGTTCACACGAACAAGCGCTCAATCACGGCGGAATCTTTCTTTGTTGATCTGTTTGAGACGGCTTTGGAAGAGGATGAATTGATCACGAAAGTGACTTTTCCTGTTCCGCAAAAAGCCGCCTATATGAAATTCCCCAACCCCGCATCTCGTTTTGCTTTGGTTGGTGTGTTTGTGGCAAGCGGTTCTGACGGTCCTCGCGTTGCTGTAACGGGCGCGGGACCTTGTGTCTTCCGCCAAGGTGACATGGAGGCTGCTCTTGCGAGTAACTTCTCAGGCTCTGCAGTATCTGGCGTTAAAACCGATGCATCTGGTCTTAACTCAGACATTCATGCGTCTGCCGATTATCGTGCCCATTTGATTTCTGTTATGGCTGCCCGTGCAGTCAACGCAACATCATAAAGCACTATCAATAAACTGATTAGAGGGAGAAGCACCGCTTCTCCTTCTTTTTTAATTTTAGCTATATGTGACGGGGCAACCCTTATAGCAAATTAGTAGAAACAGCGACTTTGACGCGGCAAGCAGGACAGATTAACCTAGCTTGAGCCCACGCCTCAATTTCAAAGATGAGTTACTGCATATGTCCACTTCCCTACCCAATTCCATTGACGCAGTTCATGAGCTTCTCACTGGGGCTGATTACGTTGCCGATCGAAGCTTGGCGACTATCCTATACCTGTCCCTTAAAATGGGCCGTCCCCTCTTCCTTGAAGGGGAGGCTGGCGTTGGTAAAACGGAGATTGCCAAAGTTCTGGCAGCACAGTTAAACCGGCCCCTTATTCGACTTCAATGTTATGAAGGACTCGATATTTCTTCTGCGGTTTACGAATGGAACTATGCCCGCCAGATGATTGAAATTCGTTTGTCGGAGGCTACGGAGACGGCAAATAAAGATGACCTTAGTGATAATATTTTCTCTGAGAAATTCCTGATCAAACGGCCTCTACTAACCGCTCTTGAGCCTACAAAGACTGGCGCACCGGTTTTACTTATTGATGAGTTGGATCGCACAGACGAGCCCTTTGAGGCCTATTTACTAGAAGTCCTGTCTGATTTCCAAATCACGATCCCGGAATTGGGAACAATAAAGGCAGAAGAGCCACCGATCGTTATTATTACTTCCAACAGAACCCGTGAAATTCATGACGCTTTGAAACGTCGCTGCCTTTATCATTGGGTCGATTATCCTGATGCGGAGCGCGAGAAGGAAATTATCTCCCGCAAACTCCCTGGTGCAGATGCGCGCCTTACTGAACAAATCGTCGCTTTTGTTCAGAAATTACGCAACGATCCAAGTCTTTTCAAAGTGCCCGGTATTGCTGAAAGCCTCGACTGGACGAATGCTTTAACTGAATTGAATGTTATCTCCCTCGATCCAGATGTCATTAACGACACCCTTGGTGTCCTTCTCAAATATCAAGATGATATTGTAAAAATCCAAGGGACTGAAGCTGCAGAAATCATCAATCAGATTAAGCTCGAACTGGATGAAAGCAAATGAGCCGGACAGGTGCTAAAAACCTTGTAGTCTTTGATATTGACGGCACGCTCATGCATTCAGCTGGTTATGATGAAAGTATGTTCAAAAAGGCACATGCCCAACATGTGGGATCAGAACTCACCGATGCAAATTGGGGAAATTTCACACATATGACGGATCATGCCATTAATACGGAGTTTTTTGAACGTATCCATGGGCGCCCGGCATCAAGTGCAGAAGTAAATGACATTAAGAGTACTTTCTTTGGATATATAAAGGCGGCTCACAAGGACGCCCCTGAAAAATTCTCTCCTGTAAAAGGGAGCATCAATGCCGTAAACCAATTATTGGAAACGGACGGGTGGAGCATTTGTTTTGCATCCGGCGGCTGGGGAGTCTCTTCCTCTTTCAAACTATCCACATTGGGTATTGATGCAAACCAACATCCATCGGCTTTTGGCGACACCCACAGAGATCGTTTGTCGTTGGTGAAGTCAGCGATTACTGCTGCTGCGGACGCTGAAAAAATCGATGCATTTGACAAAATTGTCTCCATCGGTGATGCCATTTGGGATGTGGAGACAGCGAAAATTCTGAATCTCGCCTTTATTGGTGTCTCCACTTGGGTAACCCCTTCAGCATTGAGGGCAGCCGGAGCTTCTCATGTGATAGATCATTATGAGGATTACGGGCAATTTTCTGAGTTTTTGGATTTAGCGAAGGTACCTGTCTGATGATTGAGAGCAGCGCATCGGAGAACGGAACATTTGCAGAAAATATTCTGCATTTTGCCCGAACTTTGCGCCGTGCGGGTCTTCCTGTTGGCCCGGGCCGAGTGATCGAAGCTATCCGTGCAGTAGAAT
Organism: Sneathiella sp.; assembly: GCA_016764355.1. GTDB lineage: Bacteria > Pseudomonadota > Alphaproteobacteria > Sneathiellales > Sneathiellaceae > Sneathiella. Next base: position 4,860 of record JAESSA010000102.1, read on the forward strand.
GCACAGGGTTAGAGCGCCGCGATGATTTTTACTGGACCCTTCATTGTGTATTCGTCAACCGCCATGATCAATGGACCCTTTTTGATCAAGCCTTCCATATTTTTTGGCGCAATCCGGACATTTTGAAAAAAATGATGGATATGATGTTGCCCACAACATATCTGGACAAAACCGCAGGATCGGAAGAAGAGATCGCAAAGCGCTTGTCACAAGCACTTGCTCCGTCGAAAGCCCCTGAAGGACGAGAGGATGATCGCGGAGAAGAAGTAGAAATCAATGCGGAACTAACCACTTCTGACAAAGAAATGCTGCAGGAAAAAGACTTTGAGAGCATGAGTCTTGAAGAGCTAGAGCACGCTAAGAAAGCCATGCGAAAACTGAATTTACCTATTCGAAAAGTGAAAACCCGACGTTTAAAAGCCAACATGCGCCAAGGGGCCGTTGATATGCGTCGCTCTCTTCGGGCGTCGTTGCGCTCGGGTGGTGCGACTATCCCCCTCAGGTTCAAATCTCCCGTTACAAGGCATCCACCACTTGTCGTTTTATGCGACATTTCAGGCTCCATGACCCAATATAGCCGTATGCTCCTTCACTTCTTGCATGCAGTCACAAATGATCGGGATAGAGTTCACACTTTTGTCTTTGGTACGCGCCTTACGAACATTACCCGCTACATGCGCTATCGCGATGTGGATGATGCACTGGATGCGGTCAGCGAGAAAGTCAGTGATTGGTCTGGGGGCACCCGGATTGGGACGACAATTGCAGAATTTAACAAGGACTGGTCCAGACGGGTGTTAGGGCAAGGGGCTGTGGTTCTGTTTATATCCGATGGTTTGGACCGCGATACGGGTGATGATCTTGGTCTGGAGATGGACCGGCTTCATAAATCATGCCGTCAACTAATCTGGTTAAACCCTTTGCTTCGATACGATCAGTTCGAGCCAAAAGCACGGGGCGTAAAAGCGATATTGCCTCATGTTGATATATTTCGCACTATCCACAATCTGAAAAGCTTGCAAGATTTGTCTGAAATCCTGTCAGGCCCGGACATAAGCCAATCAGTTCCCAGGAGACTTGTTGCATGACCCAAAATCTAGATATGGCTGCAAAGGATGATGTTTTGCTATTCGCCTTGGAGTGGAGAGAGGCTGGAAAACAAGTCGCTCTTGCCACAGTGATCCAAACCTGGGGTTCTGCGCCCCGCCCTATTGGCAGTCAACTTGCTATCGATGCGGATGGCAATATGGTCGGCTCTGTAAGCGGTGGATGCGTTGAGGGTGCGGTTATTCAAGAAGCATTGAGCCTTATGACCACTGGGGATCACAAAATACTGGAATTTGGCGTTAGCGATGACGATGCTTGGGAAGTGGGTTTGGCCTGCGGTGGCAAAATTCGTATCTACGTAGAAGCTTTGAATTAGAGATACCGTCATGAACTTTGATCATTTAAAAGAATTACAGCAAGCAAGGCTCTCCAAGCGTCAGGTTGTTCTTGCAACAAACTTAATAAATGGATCGAACCAAATACTTTATCCATTTGAAAATAAAGAAGAAACTTTTCTAAATAGTGAAGCTAAAATTGCCTTAAACACAGATAAGGCGAGAGAGATTGAGACGGAAGATGGTCCCGTTTTTCTAAATATTTTCAATCCACCTCTTCGGTTATTTATTATTGGTGCGGTTCATATCGCGCAAAAACTGGCCCCTATGGCCGCAGCCGCAGCCTATGATGTTACAGTGATTGACCCTCGTCGTAGTTTCGGATCTGAATTCCGATTTCCAGAGGTGACATTGGATGGTCGCTGGCCCGATGAAGCATTGGAAACGCTGGAACCAGATAGACGCACCGCCATTGTGACCTTGACCCATGACGCCAAGCTTGATGACCCTGCCTTAAAGTCTGCCCTAAAATCTGATGTTTTTTATATCGGCGCTTTGGGCAGCAAACGGACAAAAGCCAAACGTCATGACAGGTTGATAGAGGCCGGATTTACTGGGGATGAAATTTCACGCATTCACGGTCCTATTGGATTGGATATTGGCGCCCAATCCCCTGCAGAAATTGCTATCTCCATTATGGCGGAACTGACAGCCACTTTGCGCAGGAAGCAGTAATATGATTTTTGACCGCCTTCCCCTTCATGAAGCAAATGGGGCGATTTTGGCCCATGCTGTTGATGCTGGCCCTCTTGGCCTTCTCAAAAAAGGCTACATTCTTGATCAGGAAACATTGGTTGCTATCAAAACAACAGGAGCAGAAACCGTTCTTGTTGCCAAACTTGAAGCAGATGATGTGGGTGAGGACATCGCCGCAGGTAAAATTGCCGCGCCGCTTGCTGGCGCGAACATATCGGTAAAACCACCGTTTACAGGGCGAAGCAATCTTCACTCAAAATCATCCGGTTTAGCGCGGATAAACAAAAGCCTTTTGGACAAGATCAACAGAATTGATCCTTCCGTCACCGTTGCAACTGCCAAAAATTTTGAAAAAATCCAAATTAATCAAATGGTTGCGACCGTTAAGATCATCCCTTTTTCGACCCACAAAACCAATGTTGCCGCCGCCCTTGAATATGCATTGAACGCTGACACACCTCTTGTAGAAATAGTGCCGTTCACAACAAAGAAAATTGGCGTTATTTCAACCCGCCTCCCCAAAACAACAGACAAGCTTATCGCAAAATCTGAAAGGGTTTTGGCCGACAGAATTGAAGCTTGCAGTAATCACATCTCCCTAACCAAAACAGTAGACCACCACGAAGATGCTTTAAGCCGTGTTATTGGCGAGCTAAGTGCCGATGAATGCGAATTGATATTGATCTTT